>CALHAP010000031.1 GCA_937931795.1 uncultured Paracoccaceae bacterium | reverse complement strand
GGTAGGGCAAGATCAGCCCCTCGGCCATCAGCGGGATCAGCTGGCGCACATGCGGGTAGGGGTAGACGTAATGCAGCCGCACCCACGCGCCGAGACTGCCCAGATCACGCGCCAGATCGGTGATGTGGGCGCGGTGTCCACGGTCTTCATTGTGTTTGATATCAACGCCGTAGGCGGAGGTATCCTGCGAGATCACCAGCAGTTCTTTGACGCCGTTGTCCACCAGCTTCTCTGCCTCGCGCATCACCGCATGGGCGGGTCTGCTACTGAGTTTTCCACGCATATCGGGAATGATGCAGAACTTGCACTTGTGGTTACAGCCCTCGGATATTTTCAGATAGCTGTAGTGGCGCGGGGTCAGAGAAACGCCGCTGGCAGGCAGCAGGTCGATGAACGGATCAGGGCTGGGCGGAACGGCGTCATGCACGGCGTCCAGCACCTGTTCGTATTGATGCGGGCCCGTGACGGCGAGGATGTTGGGGTGGTGTTCGCGGATGTAGTCCGGTTCGGCCCCCAGACAGCCCGTGACGATAACCTTGCCGTTTTCGGTCAACGCCTCGCCAATCGCATCAAGGCTCTCGGCCTTGGCACTGTCCAGAAACCCGCAGGTATTCACAATCACCGCATTGGCGCCCGTATAATCGGGGCTGATCTGGTAACCCTCGGCGCGCAGGCGGGTCAGGATGCGTTCACTGTCGACCAGTGCCTTTGGGCAGCCGAGCGAGACCATGCCAATCGTCGGCTGGCCGTCACGCGGGGCTTCGGTGATGCGCGCGCGCGGCGCGAGGTCGGGGCGGAGGTCTGGAGGATTTTGAGCCATGCCCGCGTCGTAACGGGTAACGCTGCGCGGGGAAAGAGCCGAGCGGCGTTAGTACGGCCCGGAAATCGACTGCGGCAGAAGCGGCAAGACCTGTTCGTCGTTCAGCGGTGGCTCGGGGGCCACCATCATGTCGGTCAAAACCGACGACAGCTGCGTTGTCGGCGCAGAGACGTTTTGCATCAACAAAACAGCGACCGCGATCGCTGCAATCCCTGCGAAGGCATAGGTCATGTAATTGCGCGAGTTATCGACTTTGGGCAGGCTGGCTTCGATCTGCTCAAACCGGGCTTCCACTGGATCTGTTGGGGCAGGCATTGCGTCCATCGACGTCGGTTTGCGGCCTCCACTGGAGATTGCAGCCTCTTGCGCTTCGCGTTCGCGCGCCTCACGCTCAATCTTGTCGCGCTCTCGCTTTTCCATAGCGAGCTCGACCCAATTGGGCTCGGTCTTTTCCTTGGACGGTGATGTATAGACGACGCGGGTGCGCTGCTGTGCAGTGACCTCAGACGCATCATCTTCTTCAAATGCCTCTTCCGGCTCGGGCAGGCCGAGATCAAGCGGGGCTTGCGTGCCCGCTTCTTGGGTCTCTTCGTTAAACTCAACGGCCCAATCGGGGATGCGGGTTTTGGCCTTTGCGGCAACCGGCTTTTCCACGACAGGGGTCGGCGTGCTCTGTGCTTTTGTGACTTCTTCGTTGGTCTCTTCGATCAGGCGCGTCAGCGAGCGTTCGAGGTCTTGGCTGATCGGGCCGCGGGGCGGGCTGTCTTTGGCGGACGGTGCTGAGACGAGCTGTTCGGCCTCGCCGCGGATCATCTCTAGCCAATCGTCGGCTGATTGTAATCTGTCGCGGGGCAGGACCTGCATCGCTTTGTCGATGGCCCGAAGAAAGGATGGGGGATACCCGTCGATCCGGCCGTCCAGCGGCAGACAGGGGTCGGGGTTTTGTCCGGCCACTTCGGCCATGCGGATCTGGCTGTTGGGTGGGGCTTCACCGCTCAACACGTGATAGAATGTTGAAGCCAGCGCATAGAGGTCACTGCTGGGCGTCTGAATGCTGCCGGCGAGGTAGAATTCCTGTGGGGAATAGCCGTCTTTGACCACCAACATCGCAGAAATCGCGCGTGTGCGCTTGCTCGCGTCACCACGCGCGGCACCAAAGTCGATGAGAACCGGGGTGCCGTTTTTCTCAATGATAATGTTGTCTGGCGAAATATCACGATGCAACAGATCATTGTCGTGGATGGTTTGGACAGCTTCCAGCAGGCGCACCAAAATATCGCTCACCCGCTTGGGCGTCAGCAGGGCTGAGCTGGCCTCCATGATATCAAGCAGATCATGGCCATCAATAAGGTCAAGCGCCATATAGGCGGTTTTGTTCTCTTCAAAGGCGCGGTGGACACCGACAATGTTCGAATGGCGCAGCTTGGCCAGGCTGCGGGCCTCGCGCATGAACATATCGACAATCGAGCGAAACTGTTTGCCCTGCATCGCATTGCGCGCGATCACATCCATCCCATCGCGCAGACAGAAATCATCGGGGAAACATTCTTTGATAACGATCGTGCGGCCAAGCGTATTGTCTTTGGCCAAATAGGTGATGCCGAAACCACCCGCGCTCAACCGGCGAAGAATGGTAAACTGGTTCCCGAGCAACGATGTCCCGTCTGGCAAACACACCTCGGACATTGATTGATCGTATGTGGCTTCTTCAGCTGTCATCCACAAACACATTACCCAGGACCACTGGGCAACCCCTACTAAGACTCTCTTATCCAATCCCTGACGGCAGAATGTGGTTGATTTGGGGTGCATTTGCGAAAATCGAAAGACATAGGCCGGGAAATGCCCCGATTGTCGCCATTAAATGTGGATTTAGCCCCGCTTCTGGGCGCGTCTCATCATATTTTGGTCCTTTGCGTGACATCAACCGATGCCGGCACTCTCAGACCTGTCTAAGCGCAAAATCGCCCCCCGGTTTTGAGCGGGGCGTCCATACGTCGATTCTCCTTTGGCGATATGTCTTTGACGTAGTGCGGGCGTTTGCGGCGGATCAATGTGGCAGCACTGTGGCGATTGAACCCTGAGAGGTGACAATGGACGGGCCGGGCCTGTGTTCATCGCGGTCCGCACAACAAGCCAGCCCTGTTTTTGACACAGCCATAAACGAAATCCTATGCAGCCCTCAGGTGGGCACCTAATGAACCATAAGAAGAGATACCGAGTATGAAGTTTTTACTAGTCCCCACTGTTTTACTCGCTGGCGCAACAGCCGGCCAAGCCGCCACCGTTGGCTTTAACAACCTGTCACATGGTGATGTCGTCACAGGGTTCGACGTTTTAGGCATCACCGCAACTGTCTCTGCGGATGGCAATAGCCCGCAGTCGCCGGACATCGCTGTCGCCTTTGACACCAGCCGGACGGGCACTGCTGACCCTGACCTTGAAGGCACATTCACGAATGGCATAGGCCGGACATTCAATGCAAAGCGCGCATTGATCATCCAAGAAAACCCGAACGGCGGCCCTGACGATGACGGGCTTGGTGGCGTGATCACCATGCAGTTTAGCAGCGCGTTGGATTTCTTGGGGTTTACCATTCTGGACGATGCGAACATCACCGTGACGTCTGACCTCGGCCATACTCTTTCGGCTTCAGTTGCTGAAGACAATATGTTCAAGCGCGTTCGCACCAACGACTGGATCGGCATTTCGCGTTTGACGTTTGATTTTGGCAATGCCTCTGGCGCCATCGATAACCTGCGCTTTGACGTGCCAGCAGAAGTGCCGGTGCCTGCATCGCTACCGTTGTTGGCCGGTGGTCTCGCAGCCCTTGGCTGGGGCGCGAAACGTCGTCGCGGCTAATCCATTCCCTAGACATTAAAAAAGGACCGCTCCGAGAGGGGCGGTCCTTTTTTGTTTGGTTTTGCCTGCCCTTAGCGGCGGCGGTCACGGCGGCTGGACATTGGCTGAAACGCCACGCCCACATGCGCCTCGCAATACGGTTTGCCCTGTTTCACGGCCAAACCACAGAACCAGAACTCCTCGGTCGCAGGATCACCCACCGGCCATTTGCAGGTCTTTTCGGTCAGTTCCATCAATGTCAGGCGTTTGGCCTTCTTCTCGATAGCGTTGACCTTGGCCAAGGCTTCTGGGCTGATCTCGTTCAACGAAGGCTGGGGCGGCAAGGGTTGACCCGCAGGAATAATCGCGCGGCGCGCAGCGGACATCGGTGGGGCAGGAGCGTCATCTGCCGCAGCTTTGATCGCCGTTGGCTTTGGAGGCTCTTTGGGTTTTGGCGGGGTTGCAGGTGCTTTCGCGGCCTTCTTCTCAGGTGCCGCTTTTGCAGGGGTCGCGCCCGTTGTACGGTTCGACAGACCCAGACGGTGGACTTTGCCGATCACGGCATTGCGGGTCACACCGCCTAATTCCTTGGCGATCTGGCTGGCCGACTGACCTTCGCCCCACATCTTTTTGAGCGTCTCGACGCGTTCGTCGGTCCAGGACATGCATCTTCCTTTGGATAATTGGCCCCATGTGGTCTGGCCAAAGCTGGATCACGGGGAAAAACTGTTCAGTCTTCTATTTTATACCTCCGCGCACCGGATACAACCACCCCCGTGGGTTTCTTATATATAAAGATGGCGCAAATGCCGGTTTGCCCCGCCCGTGTTTCCCGCTATCTGCCGAAGCATAGGCATCGGCGGGGCGGAAATGACAGACACAGCAGCAGATATGGGCGTGCGCCGGTTTGGGCGAGTGAATTGGCTGGGCCTGTGGACCCTCGTGATCCGCGAGGTGCGCCGGTTTATGAATGTCTGGTCGCAGACAATCATGGCACCCCTTATCAATGCGGGCCTGTTTTTGATGGTGTTTGTCCTCGCGGTCGGCCCCAATCGTGGCCCCGTCATGGGGGTGCCGTTCATCGAGTTTATCGCCCCCGGTATCCTGACCATGACCGTGATCCAAAACGCCTTTGCCAATTGCTCATCCTCGCTGGCCAGCGCCAAGGTGCAGGGCAATATCGTGGACACGCTGATGCCACCGCTGAGCGCGGGGGAGTTGGTCGCAGGCTATTTGGCAGGCTCGGTCATTCGCGGTGCTTTGGTCGCAATCGTCATCGCCCTAGGGGTTTGGTTGTTCTTGGACATTGGCATCACCAATATCGCATGGGTCATCTATTTCGTCGTCATAGGCTCGGTCTTTATGGGGGGGCTTGGGCTAATAGCGGGCATTTTTGCCAACAAATTTGATCAGTTGGCCGCGATATCGAACTTCATCGTCACGCCGCTCGCGTTTCTGTCGGGCACATTTTACTCGCTCGATGCAATGCCACCACTGCTGCAAACGCTCAGCCACGCGAACCCGTTTTTCTACATCATTGACGGGGTGCGCTACGGGATGTTGGGGATCTCTGACAGCGCGCCTTGGTTTGGGGCTGTGTTTACCTTTGTGGCGGCTGCCGTCGTGGTCGGTATCAATTGGCGCTGGTTCAAATCGGGATATCGTCTCAAGGCCTAAAGCCTGCATCGCTTGACACCGCAGCCCCTTGCGCGCATCAGGCGCGCTTGGACGATGTGTAGGAGCGGGCGATGAATATTTCAGATAAAATGCGGGCCGAATGGATCGGCAATCCGCGTGTCGAACTGCTGTCCGGCCTTGTTGTGGCCCTCGCGTTGATCCCGGAAGCCATTGCATTTTCGCTTATCGTCGGTGTCGATCCCAAAGTCGGGCTCTACGCGTCCTTCATCATTGCCGTCATCACCGCCCTGTTCGGCGGTCGCCCCGGCATGATCTCGGCGGCCACAGCGGCCACGGCGGTATTGATGGAGCCATTGTTCAAAGAGTTTGGCCTGCACTACATTCTTGCGGCCACGATCCTTGGCGGATTGATCCAAGTTGGCATCGGTTACGCACGCATCAGCCACGTCATGCGCTTTGTCTCGCGCTCGGTCATGACGGGTTTTGTCAACGCGCTGGCGATCCTTATTTTCATGGCGCAGATCCCTGAATTGGTTGGCGTGCCGGGCATGACTTATGTGCTGGTGGCCTTCGCATTGGCCATCATTTACGGATTGCCGTACCTCACCACAGCGATCCCGTCACCGCTGGTTGCCATCGTCATTTTGACCGTGCTTGTGTGGGCCGCGGGCATTGATGTGCGCACCGTGTCCGACATGGGCGATCTGCCGACAGCGCTGCCGCATTTCTTCATCCCCGACGTGCCGCTCGATCTGGGCATGTTCTGGATCATCTTGCCCGTGGCCATCGCCATCGCCGTGGTTGGCCTGCTGGAAAGCTTGATGACCGCCAATCTGGTGGACGAGCTGACCGACACGCGCAGCGACCGCGACAAGGAGTGCATCGGTCAGGGCATGGCCAACACCGTCACAGGTTTCTTTGGTGGCATGGCGGGGTGTGCAATGATTGGCCAGTCGATGATCAACGTCAAATCCGGCGGGCGGGCGCGCTTGTCATGCTTTGCGGCGGGTGTGTTCTTGTTGTTCCTGATCCTCGTGTTAGCGGATTTCGTGAAGATCATTCCCATGGCGGCGCTGGTCGCGGTGATGATCATGGTCTCGATCGGCACGTTTTCGTGGTCGTCTCTCACCAACCTGCGCAGCCATCCGATCAGCAGCTCGGTCGTGATGCTGGCCACCGTGGGGGTTACGGTTGAAACCCACAATCTGGCCTACGGTGTGCTGGCCGGCGTGCTGTTGTCGGGTGTGTTCTTTGCCAGCAAGATCGCCCAGATTTTCCGCGTCACATCCGACGTCGATGCGACAGGCCGCAAGCGGACCTATAAGATCGAAGGCCAGTTGTTTTACGCCTCGGTCGAGGAATTCATGCGGGCGTTCGACTACCGCGAAGCATTAGACGAGGTCGTCATCGACGTCTCGGGCGCGCATATCTGGGATATCTCGTCTGTTCAGGCCGTTGACATGGTGGTGTTGAAGTTCTCGCGCGAGGGGACCAAGGTAGAGCTTATCGGGATGAACGAAGCCTCGGAAACCATCGTGGACAAGCTGGCGTTGCATGACAAACCCGGCGGGATGGACCAACTAAACGTGCACTAGGGGGACGATATGGACCGGATTGCTGCCTTTATTGATGGGTCGGAGTATTCCGCCAGCGTTGTGGATTATGCGGTTTGGGCCTCGGCGCGATTGTCGATGCCTGTCAGCCTGATCCATGTGATCGGCCGCCAAGACAGTGACAGCACTCCCGCTGATTTATCGGGCAATCTGCGGTTGGGCGCGCGCACTGCGCTGCTTGAACAGCTGACCAAGTTAGATGCCGACCGCGCCATGTTGCTGCGCGAACGGGGCCGCGTGATCCTAGAAGACGCCGCCGAGCGGATGGACGATGCGGGCACCGAGGATATCGCCCAAAAGCTGCGGTTTGGTGATCTGTTCGAGACGATGGACGATCTCGAAGCTGAAACGCGTTTTACCATTTTGGGCAAACGCGGTGTCAGCCACGCCTTTGCCGCCGACCACCTCGGATCCAACCTAGAGCGCGCCCTTCGTGGGGCCAAGCGTCCGGTTCTGGTCGCCAACCGCGCGTTCAAAGCGCCCGAACGCTTCCTCTTTGCCTATGACGGCTCGCCCGCCGCTGAGCGCGCCTTGGAGCGGATGCTGGCCGGGTCCGTTTTGGCGGGTGTTGCCTGCGATATTGTCACCGTCGGCACCGCCACTCCGCAAGTGCGTGACAAGCTGAGCCACGCGGCAGGCGCGTTGCGGCAGGCGGGCTACGATGTGACTGAACATTTGGAAACGGGTGAGCCCGAGATCGTCTTGGCCCGGTTGGTCAGCACGCTGAAGGCCGATCAATTGGTCTTGGGTAAAGCGGGCCATTCGCGCATTCGCCGCCTGTTCGTGGGTTCGACCACAATGGAACTGACCCGCAGCTGCAAAGTGCCCGTGGTTATTTTCCCCTAAGACGCCCCTCACGCCACGCTAAAATGGCGGCGCCTACGATGATGATCGCGGCCCCCAAAATGCTGATCCCGTCGGGGATCACGTCGAATAGCAGGGCGTCGTAGAGCGTCGCAAAGATCAGCGTGACATAGCTGAACGGCGTGACAAAGCTCGCGTCCGCACGCGCCATGGCGTTGACGAAACAAGCCTGCGCTGCGGCCATCATCACACCCAAACCCGCCATCACGCCCCATTGCGCAGGCGTTGGGCTCTGCCAGACCGCGATCACGGCGACGCAGGCAATGATCAGGCCCAAGCCGTTGTTTGTGAACAAGATTTGCAGCGGCCCTTCGCGTCCCGCCAACCGCTTGATAAAGATCAACTCCAGTCCCAGCATCATCGCGGCCCCGAGGGCCAGAAGCGCTGCCGCTTGGAACGTCTCCGGCCCCGGTCGCAACAGGACGAACGCGCCGAGCAATGCGAGAATGGCCGCGAACCACCGCCATTTGCCGACCCGCTCGCCCAGCAGCGGGATCGCCAGCAACATGCCAAATACCGGATTGAGAAAGCTGATCGCCGTGGCATCCGACAGCGGAATGCGTGCGGCAGCGGCGAACATTAGTGTGACACCCGCAAACCCGCACAGAGTGCGTCCGATGTGCAGGCGGACATTGGGGGCGCGGAACGTGGGACGCAGCGCTATGATGGCCGTGGCAATGGTCAGAAACGCAAAGAGAAACCGCCCGAACGTCACTTGCAGTGGATGCATTGCGGGGCCGAGCGCGTCGGTGCCCAGTGCCTTTGCGGCCAGTGTCGTGCCTGCGATGAAGGCTGTGGCGCTGAGCATGAAGGCGATGGCGAGGCCCGGATTTGGGCGGGCGAGGGCGGTGGTGGTCGCAGTGGTGGTCATGAGGTGCATCTGACAGCGTCAGGCCGCTTGCGCAAGATAGGGGTTGCAGCCCGCGCGCTGTTGCCGCTAAGTCAGTCCCATGAATACGCAAACACTCCTCACCACCCGACGCCGACGCTGAGCCTCACCGCCCATCGTCCGCGCATCTGCGTTTTTCATCCCCTTCCATAATTGACAGTCGGCCCTGCTTCGGCACCTATGGGCCTTCACCCTTTGTAAAGGACACCCCAATGATCCCGTCGATCCTGCCCACCTATTCCCGTGCGCCCCTGACATTCGTGTCGGGTCAAGGCTCTTGGCTGACCACGGATGACGGGCGACGATTGCTGGATCTGGGCGCTGGCATCGCAGTCAACGCCTTGGGCCACGCGCATCCCGCGCTGGTCGAGGTTTTGACCGAGCAAGCGAACGCGCTGTGGCATGTGTCGAACCTCTATAACATCCCCGCGCAGCAAAAGCTGGCCGATCTGCTGGTAGAGCACACCTTTGCCGATGCCTCGTTCTTCACCAATTCCGGGACTGAGGCCTGCGAGTTGGCGGTCAAAATGGTGCGCAAGTATTGGTACGACAAAGGCCAGCCGGACCGCACGACGATCATCACCTTTGAGGGCTCGTTCCATGGGCGGTCTTCGGCGGGCATTGCGGCTGCGGGGTCCGAGAAGATGACCAAAGGGTTCGGCCCGCTGTTGCCCGGTTTCAAACATCTGGCTTTCGGCGATCACGACGCGCTGCGCGACGCGATGACGGGCGGCGATATCGCCGCTGTGATGGTTGAGCCTGTACAGGGCGAGGGCGGTATTCGCCCGCTGCCCGATGCCTGCCTCAAGGGGCTGCGCGATCTGTGTGACGAGACCGGCGTGCTGATGATCCTCGACGAGGTGCAATGCGGCGTTGGCCGGACGGGCAAGTTGTTTGCTCATGAATGGGCGGGGATCACCCCCGATGTGATGATGGTCGCCAAGGGCATCGGCGGGGGCTTTCCCCTTGGGGCCGTGCTGGCCACGGAAAACGCGGCGTCGGGCATGACGGCGGGCACCCACGGCTCGACCTACGGGGGCAATCCGCTTGCCTGTGCCGTAGGCTCCAAGGTCATGGAGATCGTCGCGGATGAGGCGTTCTTGGCAGAAGTGAACCGCAAGGCGGGGCTGCTGCGACAGGGCTTGGAAGGGTTGGTCGCGAGCCACCCGAGCGTGTTCGAGGCCGTGCGCGGATCGGGGCTGATGCTGGGCCTGAAGTGCGTGGCGCCGAACACCGATGTGGTCGCCAGCGGGTATGCGCATGATGTGATCACCGTGCCTGCCGCTGACAATGTGATTAGGTTGCTGCCTGCGCTGAACCTGACCGACGACGATATTTCCGAGGCTCTCCAGAGGCTTGACGCCACTGCTGCCGCCTTGATCGCTTAACGTGAAAGACCTGACATGAACCATTTTCTCGACATCCACACGACCTCCGAGGCGGGTATTCGCCAGATCATCGACACCGCCGCCGCGATGAAAACCGCGCGCACGGGCAAGCTGAAAGGCGCGCCCGACGACGATCAACCGCTGAAAAATCACATGGTCGCGCTGATCTTTGAAAAGCCGTCGACCCGCACCCGCGTGTCGTTTGACGTGGGCGTGCGCCAGATGGGTGGCGAGGTGATGGTGCTGTCGGGTCAGGACATGCAGCTGGGCCACGGCGAGACGATTGCCGACACCGCCCGCGTGCTGTCGCGCTACGTCGATCTGATCATGCTGCGCACGTTTGAGGAGGCGACCCTGCACGAGATGGCCGAGTTCGACAGCGTGCCGGTGATCAACGGTCTGACCAACCGCACGCACCCCTGCCAGATCATGGCCGATATGCTAACGTTCGAGGAACATCGCGGCCCGATCAAGGGCAAGCGCGTTGTGTGGTCTGGCGATGGCAACAACACCTTCGCGAGCTTTGCCCATGCCGCCGGGCGCTTTGGCTTTGATCTGGTGTTCACGGGCCCCGAGCCGCTGGATCCCGACCATAAGGTGCTGGAAGAAGCGCGCGCGATCGGGGCCAATATCGAGATCATCCGCGACCCGGCGGAAGCGGTCAAAGGCGCGGATCTGATCGCGACGGACACTTGGGTG
>CALHAP010000030.1 GCA_937931795.1 uncultured Paracoccaceae bacterium | reverse complement strand
GACCAGAAAGCTCGAACAACGCCAAAGAAGGCGGCGGGCTGGTGCCAACGCTGCTATTTGGCATCCCCGGCTCAGGCTCAATGGCGATTTTCATCTCAGCCGTGGCCCTGCTGGGCACGGGGTCGATTGAGGTCGGCCCCTCGATGCTGAAAAACAACCTCGATTTCACCTACGCAATCGTCTGGCTGTTGGCTCTGGCCAACGTGGTCGGCACGTTGATCTGCATCGCGGCCTCGGGTGGAATAGCCAAGCTGACCGAGATCCGGTTTGCCCTGCTCGCCCCCTTCCTGTTTATGATCATCGCCTTCGCGGCCTTCCAATCGCGCCAAGAGATTTGGGATCTCGTGGCCCTGTTCAGCATCGGCCTGTTGGGCATTCTGCTGCGCCGGTTCGACTGGTCGCGCCCTGCGTTTCTGATCGGTTTCGTGCTGGCCGCCCCGGCAGAGCGCTACACCAACCAAGCCTACCAGATCGGCGCATCGCGGTTCCGACGCGGGTTTGAAGAAGGCATCGAATACGTCTTTAGCCCTATCGTGATCGTGTTGATCATCATCACCCTGCTGTCGGTCGTCATCGGGCTGCGCCAAGCCAAAAACATCCAAGCCGAGGGTGCAGTGGCCGCAGGCAGCAAACGCGCGCCCGTCGTCTTTTTGCTGGCCGTCACGACCTACATCGCGCTGACCTATTGGAACGCCGCGATCATCCCCGACTTTGCCCGCATGGACCGTGTGTTTCCCGTGTTCGTCGCAACCGTTGCGCTGATCGGCTGCGCGTTGCTGCTGGTCCAGATGATGCGCGCGGACGAGACATCGGCGGTGTTTGCAGACCGCGAGGACGAGGAAGCCGATGACAACGTCCACGGCCTCTGGGCGACTTTGGCATGGTTCGCGAGCCTGTTGATCGCGTCAGCCCTCGTCGGGTTTATCCTCGCACTGGCAGGCTTTCTGCTTCTGTTCATCCGCATCCGCGCGGGCAAAAGCTGGGTGTATTCGGCGATCTACACCGCCGCTGGCATCGCCTTCATCTGCGCTATGGCGTGGACCCTCAACCGCGATTTCCCGCCGGGGCTGTTGCAAGAATATTTTGACTTACCATGGCCACTGACATGACCCAAACCGCTATTCCGTTTCTGTTCATGCGCGGCGGCACGTCCCGTGGACCCTACCTCAACCGCGCCGACCTGCCCGAGGATCAAGAGACCTTGGCGCAGGTGCTGATCGCGATGGTGGGTTCTGGTCATCCGCTCAATATCGACGGGATCGGCGGCGGTAATGCGGTGACAACCAAGGTCGCCATGCTGTCCAAGTCCGACGACGATTGGGCCGACATTGACTACTTTTTTGCGCAGGTCAGCGTCGAGGATGCATCGGTCGATTTTAAACCGACCTGTGGGAATATCTTATCGGGCGTTGGCCCTGCGGCCATCGAGATGGGGTTGATCGCCGCGAAGGGGGGCGAGACAACCGTGAACATACGCGCCGTCAACACAGGCGCACGGGTCATCGCATCGGTGCAGACCCCAGACAGCGCTGTGGCCTATGACGGCAGCGCCACGATAGATGGCGTGCCGGGCACAGCGGCGCCGATTGCCTTGCAATTTATGGACACGATTGGCGGTGTCACGGGCGCGTTCCTCCCAACGGGCAACTTGATCGACACGTTCGACGGCATCGACGTCACCTGCATGGACGTCGCCATGCCGATGGTGATCGCCAAGGCATCAGCGTTTGGCTTGACCGGCTATGAGAGCGCTGAGGCGCTGAACGAGAACGCGGAGTTCTTTGCCGCGATGGAGGCGGTGCGCATCCAAGCAGGCGAGGCGATGGGCATCAAGGATGTTGCGTCCTCAGTCACCCCTAAATTCGGCCTGCTTGCGCCCGCCAAGGACGGCGGCACAATTGCCGCGCGGTATTTCATGCCGTGGAAAGCGCACCCGACAATGGCCGTCACAGGCGCACAATGCCTCGCGAGTTGCGTTCTGACCCCCGGCACTGTGGCGGATGGCATGGCAGCCCGATCAAACGAACGTCCCGCAACGATGACACTGGAACATGCATCCGGCCAAATCGACGTGCTTGTCGATTACGTCCTGACCGAGGATGGCATTGATCTGCGCTCGGCTGGATTGGTCCGCACAGCGCGATTGCTTGCGCGAGGCGAGGTGATGATCCCCGCATCGGTCTGGAGCACGCCATGAAGGTTCATATCCTAGATGATTGGTTTGATACGCTGCGTGGGCTGGCGTGTTTCGACAAACTGGCAGACCACGACGTCACTGTCTGGACAGATCACGAACCCAACCCCGCAAAGCTGGCCGCCCGCATCCAAGACGCAGAGGCGCTGGTCTTGTTCCGGGAACGCACCAAGATCGGGGCAGAGCTGCTGGAACATGTGCCGAACCTAAAACTGATCAGTCAGCGCAGCGTCTACCCCCATGTCGACGTGCCCGCCTGCACGGCCAATGGGGTCATGCTGTGCTCGAATATGCACAGCGACACGCCGTCCTATGCCGCTGCTGAAATGACGCTGGCGCTGATCCTCGCGAGCTATCGCCAGATCCCGCAGCAAGTCGCCAGCATCCGCGCGGGCGACTGGCAGATGGGCGTCGGGCGCACATTGCGCGGGCGCACGCTGGGGCTTTATGGGTACGGTCGGATCGCGCAGGCGGTTGCGGGCTATGCCGAGGCTATGGGCATGCGCGTGCAATGGTGGGCGTCTGACGATGGTCGCGCGCGGGCGCAAGCTGATGGCCGCACTGTCGCCGGCAGCCGCGAGGCGTTCTTTGCCACCTCAGATGTCGTCAGCCTGCATGTCCGTCTGAAACCTGCAACGCGGGGCATCATTACGGCAGACGACCTTGCCGCAATAACGCCGCGTAGTTTGTTGGTGAATACCTCTCGGTCGGGCCTGATCGCACCCGGCGCATTGGAGGTAGAAGTGGCCAAAGGGCGCATCCATGCAGCCATTGATGTGTTTGATAGCGAGCCTTTGCGCGACACGGAGAACCCGTTGCTGACCCTGCCCAACGTGCTGCCCACGCCGCATATTGGTTACGTGACAGAAGACGAATTCGACCTGCAATTCAGCGATATATTTGACCAGATCAACGCCTATGCCTCAGGCGCGCCGATCCATGTGATCAACCCGGAGGTCGCGGGCTAAACAGCCGCGCGGCAATCGGCGCACCCACAATCACCGTGACAATCCGCAGCACGTGATGGGCGATGACAAAGGCCATGTCAGCCCCCGCAATCAGCGCCAGCACCGTCATTTCCGCCTGACCGCCGGGCGCGAAGGCCAACAGCGTTTCCATAGGCGGGGCGAGCGCTAGGACGTGGATGACTTCGACAAAGCCCGCCGATAGGATCAGCAAGATCACACAAAACCCGAGGGCCGCTGCTACGTCGCGCCGCACCTCTGCCCCCGTGACGCCCGCGTATTTTGTTCCCACGGTCATGCCGATAAAGAACTGCGCGGCCCAGATGGCCTCGGCGGGGGGGCGGTGTTCGAGCAATCCTGCCAACGCCAAGAGGCCCGCCAAGATCATCGGCCCGAGGATCGACGCGCCGAACAACCCGACGGCTTTCGCGATCTGCCACCCTGCCAATCCAGCCACGACCATGAGCGTAAGTTGCGATAACGGCAAAGTAGACGCTGGCACCCCCGGTGGGTTGCTCAGATCGACGTCCCAGTAGCCCTTCAGGATGAACGGGAGTGCGACCACAATGACCATCACGCGGGTGGCGTGGATCAGGGACAAGGCGCGCACATCACCGCCCGCCTCGTCGCCAAACAGCAGCATGTCCTGCAAGCCGCCGGGCATCGCGGAATAGTAGCTGGTCGCGAAATCAAAGCCCCAGAGCCGCTGGAAATACGGCACGCCGACCAACCCGATCAGCAAGACCATGACGGGAACCAGCAGCAACGTTGTCCAATACCCGGCCATGCTGATGACCAACGCGGTGGTGAACGTCGCCCCGACGGCCACCCCGAGGATCGAGCGCATGGCGTTGTTAAGCGCCGAAATGCTCTTCATCTGCGCCCCCAACAGCGCGGCAATGAGACAGGCGGTGATCGGCCCCAGCAGCCACGGTAACGGCAGGCCAGTCAGGTGAAATACCAGTACGCCGAGTGCGGCTATCAGATGCGTGAGCGCGATCTGCCTCATCCGCGCATAACCTTCAAACGGTACCGCAGTGACGTTTGCAGATGTGCCTCGGACGCGGCACCTGCGCCTTCGATGTCGCCCGCGCTGATGGCTTCGATGATCTGACTGTGTTGATGGACAACCGTCGCGATCCTATCCGCATCCGCGAGGGTCGTTGGTCCCAACAGTAGCAGCGCGTTGTTCATCGCGCGGGCGGCATCGAGCAAGAAGCGGTTGCGTCCCGCCAGATAGATTGCGTGATGAAACTTTTGATTGATGGCTGCGGCTTGGGCGGCATCATCATGGGTCAGCGCTATATCTTCATTGATCGCCGCCAGCGCATCAACCTCGGCCCCGGCGCTGTGTTTTGCAGCCATCTCAGCCGCCGTGCGCTCTAGAACCAGCCGCATTTCATAGAGCTCGACGACCTCGGTCTGGCCAAGCTTGCGGATCACAGCACCGACACGCGGGCGATGTTCGACAATGTTCTCGGCCTCTAGCCGCCGCAGCGCTTCGCGGATCGGGGTGCGGGAGAGTGATAGCCGCTCAGCAATCTCGACTTCGCGCAGGCGGTCACCGGGTTGGTACACACCCGTTTCAATCGCTTTCATCAACTTGGCAAAAGCAACACCACCTTGGGACACATCCGTCGGATCAGGGAGCATCTTCAAACCTCTTTCCAAATTGTATCCGCTTGGATACATAACTTGTTAATATGAGGAATCAGATATGTCAAAGAAGATCATCGTTGTCGGATCAGGAAACGCGGCCATGTGCGCAGGGATCGCGGCGCTAGAAGCCGGCGCCGAGGTTTTGATGCTGGAAAAGGCGGATGAGGCGCTGGCGGGCGGCAACACCAAATACACCGCCGGTGCGATGCGGTTTGCTTATGACGGCGTCGATGACCTGATGCCGCTCCTGAAAGACACCGCTGATCCCCGCTTGGCCAAGACCGACTTCGGCGGCTACTCGACCTCCAAATTTGCCGACGATCTGCTGATGTTCAACGGTGGACGCCCTCTGTCGCCGGAGCAGGGGACGCTGATCGGTCAATCGCTGCCTGCGATGCAGTGGCTGGGGCATCACGGGGTCAAGTTCGAACCGATCTATTCGCGCCAGAGCTTTGAAAAAGCCGGACGGCACGTGTTCTGGGGCGGCCTGACGCTGGCGGCAGAGAACGAAGGGGGCGGCCTGTTTGACATGGAGCTGGCCGCGTTCACGCGTCTGGGCGGGACGATCTGCTACGACAGCGCTGTGACCGAATTGATGGTGGACGATGGACGGGTCACAGGCGTGAAAGTCGGGGATGAAGCGCTCGCGGCCGATGCTGTGATCCTCGCCTGCGGCGGGTTCGAGGCCAGCACCGAGCGGCGGCGCGACTGGATGGGCGGGCATTGGGACAAGGCCAAAGTGCGCGGCACGCCGATGAACACCGGCGACGGGCTAGCGATGGCGCTGGACATCGGCGCGCAGAATTACGGGCTGATCGACGGCTGCCACGCCACGCCCATGGACCTGCACATGCCGGACTACGCCAACCTCGATCTACCCGCATCCGAGCGCAAGAATTACCGCAAAATCTGCTACTTCCTCGGAGTGATGTTGAACGCGAACGGCGACCGTTTTGTCGATGAAGGCGAAAACTTCCGCAATTACACCTACGCGCAATTCGGCAAGGCCGTGCTTGATCAACCGGGGCATTTCGCGTGGCAAATCTTTGACGCAAAGGTCGATGATCTGCTGTATGCGGAATACCGTTTTCATGATGCGCATTTTGTAGAGGCCGATACGCTGGATGCGCTATGTGACAAGCTTGAGGGCGTTGATAGCAAAGCGGCCCGTGCCACGCTTGAGGCGTTTAACGCCGCAGTGAATGATGAAGTGTCGTTCGACCCCACCTCACTCGACGGCAAGAACACCCCTGATTTGTCCTTGCCCAAATCCAATTGGGCGCAAAAATTCGACACGCCGCCATTCAAGGCCTATCCGGTGACGGGTGGCATCACGTTCACTTATGGTGGTCTCAAGGTGTCAGACACAGGCGCGGTCTTGGGGGAAGGTGGGGCGCCGATTGCGGGCCTTTATGCTGCGGGGGAGATGGTCGGCGGTGTGTTCTTCGAAGGCTATCCCGGCGGATCAGGCCTGACGTCGGGTGCTGTGTTTGGACGTTGCGCAGGGCAGGGTGCTGCTAGGTAAGTCGTGACACGGCAAACCTAGGGCATTAATACCCTAGCGCCTGCCACGCCTCATCACAAATTGGATCTCGTACCGCCGACCGCAACCTTAGGGCATGAAACTGCGACATTACTGAATAGAGATCGGGCGCGATCCGCACGAGCGTGCCAGAACGCACCCAAAACTCAGCGTAGTGATCTGGCATCACACCCACATGCGTGCCCGAGAGCGCAAGATAGGCCGACAGCTCAATCGTGTCCTACGCCGTGCCTTTGCCCTGATCCAGCAGCATGGGCGAAAACGCGCGATCAATCGGATTGAACACAAAACTATGGGCGGAAATCTCGGCCTTGGCCAAGGCGTCCTTGAGCTGTGCGGCGTCCGTGAGACCCGCGCAGGGGTGGTCTGGCGTGCAATAAAGACCGCTGGTTTCTTGATAGAGCGGGA
>CALHAP010000029.1 GCA_937931795.1 uncultured Paracoccaceae bacterium | reverse complement strand
CGACCGACGCTGTCACAGTTCGCTGCCAAAACACTCGATGAGGCCGGACAACAGGCGATCACCGAACAAATTGCCGGATTTATGCGTGAAATGTAATGCCCTCTGCAGCGTCGGTCACATAGCCAATTAACGCAGCGTCATAGCCTGCATCGGTCAGCTGCGTCATCAGCGTCTCAACACTGCTGGCTGAAACGCAGGCCAATAGACCACCTGCGGTCTGAGGGTCAAACATTAGGTCCCCATGCGCTGTACTAGGGCAGGAAACAGTGTCTAACCCCGCCTGATTATCACCCAATAGGGTCGACGCATGACCCGCTTTCGCCAACTCGAACGCGCCGTCCAAGATCGGAACATCACCAAGCCGAATGGCCGCCCCAACCCGCGACGCCGTGCAGATGCCCGCCAAATGCCCTGCGAGGCCAAAGCCTGTAACATCCGTCATTGCATGCGCCGACTGCAATATCTCAGCCGCAGCGGCCTGCCCCTGCCCCATCACATCCAGACAATGGGCGACGATATCACCGGGTGCGCGGCACTGCATTTCTGCCGAGAGGATCACGCCGGTGCCAATCGGTTGGGTCAGCACGATCGCATCACCGACCTGCGCTCCGCGCAGCGTGATTGGCGGTCGCGCGCAGAGGCCCGTGACCGTGAAACCGATGGTCATCTCGGCCCCCATCGAGCTGTGCCCGCCAACGATGCTCGCGCCCACATCCTGCATCACAGCACCAGCGCTCAACATCACCTCGGTCAAGGTTCTCTGCTGCAAATCCGCAGTCATTTTAGGCAGGATAATCGTCGCCGTCGCCACTTGCGGACGTGCGCCCATCGCCCAGATATCACCCAAGGCGTGTACTGCCGCGATGCGCGCCATGACCACCGGATCGCTCGTAAACGCGCGCAGATGATCGGTCGATATCACCTGCGTCGCCCCTCCGGTCACGACAATGGCGCTGTCGTCGCCCGCCACCGATTGAACGTCGTCGCGCAGGGTATCTGGCAGGCTGGACAATGCGGTCTGCAATGCGCCGCGCCCGACTTTCGAGCCGCAGCCACCGCACATCGGACGGTCTCCAATCGCCTCCTTCAGACCCTGCGCGTGAAGGGGCGGGACAGGCGCGGGGTGCATCGGTTTGAGATCGCGAAATTGCGCCATGAAAGTTTGATCAATCTGATCTTTGCGGTGCCACAAGTACGCGCCACTGATCGAGCGGCCCCATTTCTCGGCCAGCGCCCGTTTGCCCCCGAGCGAGATCAGTTTGAGGTAGTCTTTTTGGGGGTGGTAGGATCGCAGAGACTTTCCAGCAGCACGCGCCACCAGATTATCGAACAGGATCGGGGCTTGGCGGACCGCAAACACGCCCGCCTTGGTGCGCGGCGCATGGGTCAGGTGGGCGCAATCGCCGGTCGCAAAAATCGCGGGGTCACTGCTTTGCAACATTGGGTTTACGCGAATGAACCCGTTTTCAGTATCTAACCCAAGCTGATCCTGCCAGTCATACGCCTTCGCTCCGGCGGCACCAACGGTGAAATTCGACCCGATATCGACACTATTGCGCAGTGTTAGACCCTGTTTCGTCACCGCCACCACACCCGCATCTTCGAGAATTGTGACGGCGTGTTCGGCCAGTGCATGTCTTAGCTTCTGGGCGCCCGAAGGGGTCGCTTCAGTGAGGATTTTGGATCGATCAACGAGGGTAATCTGGTAGGCACTTCCCTTCTTGCCGAGCGCATGGGCCATCGCCATCGCCAATTCGCAGCCCGCCACCCCGCCTCCGATCACAGCAGCGGTCTTGTCGATGTCAGACGCTAAGAACGCTGCCCATTTATGCGCGAAGGCTGTCAGCGGTTTGGCCGGGATCGCATGGTCTTGAAAGCCGGGCAAGGATGGCATTTCTGATGTGATGCCGACGTTTATTGCCGCGATATCATATCCGACAGGGGGGCGGCCCGGCACATGGATTTCGCGCGCCTCTCGGTCGATACCCATCACCCGGCCGCGAATAAACCGGGCCCCCGCAAACCGCGCCAGCCGCACCAGATCAATATCGAGATCATCCCGCGCATAATGCCCTGCTACGAAACCGGGCAGCATCCCCGAATAGGCGGCGCGCGGCGCGGGGTCGATTAATGTCAAACGCACGCCGGGCAGCGGCGCCATGCCCCACTTTTTGAGGACGAGCGCATGTGTGTGCCCGCCACCGATCAGCACGATATCTTTGACGAATGGGAAATCTATCTTCATGCGCTCAGTCTTACCGCGTCTCTGCGCGCGCAGCCATATCAGTGTCGCGGAAGTGATCGTGTTTAGGTGTCGTTTTGCGGCAATCCGTCTTTCAGATCGTAGTAGTCGCCCTTTTCGCTGACAAAAATATGCATCGACATCTTGGTTTGTGTCGCCCCATCAAATGCGCCCATCGCGATGGCGGTCCAGTCATGAAACAAAGGGTCGAAAAACAACGTTGACCCACAGGTGCCGCAAAATCCGCGCCGCACCTTGTCCGAGCTTTGATACCACACGATTGCGTCTTCACCATCGATGGTCAGCGCTGCGCCCAGAACGTCAGCCGAGACGAGGTAATGCCCTGTGATCTTGCGACAGGCGATGCAGTGACAGGCGTTTGGGGACGGCAGGTCGCCCGCAACAGTAAAGCGGACGTTGCCGCACAAACATGACCCACTCTGCAGGACGTTGTCCGTCATGGCGCAACCCAGTGCCCAGCCCAGTTGGTCAATCGATCATATCGCGCCCGGCGGTGACAATCCCCTAAATAGAGTATGTCCATATGCGAAACCCGTGCTGATAAGATTGAAAATCGGGCCTGATTAGACCCTTTTTCATAGTCTAGCGCAGCATCTAATGGTGATCCGGGCTTTGGCGAGATGGTATAATTTTCACGCGACGCTTCCGGTACTTTGGCCCAAGCATCCGCCGCATCAGGCCCATCAAAAATTGTGACGTCCGCCGTCATCCTGATCTGCAAATGACGAGACGGGTGCCAAATATGGATGGCCGCGAATGGCCGCTCTCGCAGCCCAGCCATCTTGTCCGACCCGCCGTCTGTATGAAACGCCAGTGCCATCTGTTCTGGGTCGAAAGCACGCAAAACGAGGGTTCGCGCCTGTGGCAGACCGTCGGGTGAAATGCTTGCGAATGTGGGATGCCGCGCCGGGTGGCGGCGGTCTGCGACGCCCCGGCCTAGCTGTTGTTTCACCTCTGAGAACACCCCGGCTAGGGTCTCAGCCCATGTGTCAATCATAACCCGTCATCTCCAAATACCCAACACCTGTGTGACTTCCCTCGATGGTCACCGGACCCTCCCAATAGGGGACCGAGACGTCCATCCATGCATTCGGCGTCAAGGCATATACCTCTACATCGACACCTTTGTCCGGCAATTGCACGCGCCAGCCCGTGGGGACGTCATGCCCTGATACAGTGTCTGCTTTCAGTGTCTGCGCAGTGAATGCCCCTGACGTATAGGCGGTCAAAGTGCCGTCCGCTTCGATCCAGCTGGCGTAGGTGAACGGGGCCTGCTGGTCACCGCGCACCTGAAAGCCCATCAGTTTGTCACCGCTGTCAAAGGACAGCGAAAACCAGTCCCAGCCGATTTGCCCCTCGCTCAGCGGTTGAGACGACCATTCCCGGTCGAGCCACGCATTGCCAGTGACCGCCACCTCGCCATCCGGCAAGCTTAGGGTTCCAGAGATCTCAAAGAAGGGTTGCGAATAGTAGAGGCTCGCCTGCCCTTCGCCTGATTTGACCGAATACCCAGCATCGCCGTGAAACACCAGCGGCCCGGTCGCGCGCAACTGCATGTCATAGGCAAAATCCGCGCCGGTCGCCCGCATCGCCAGCGCGTCGAACGTCGGCCCCTCTAACGCCCAATCATCGATCCATGCCTCAAACGGATCGGCCACAACACCCGCCTGCCCGACACCGCCGCGCGCCAGTCGCTCGGCCACATAATGCGCGTCCGGCGTGGTCACGGCGGCGTGGCCCATCCACATCTGCGGCGAGGTCCATCCCGACGCGGTGCCCGGCGCCAAAGCGGTCCGAAATAGCGTCCACTGCAAACCGTAGGGTGTCCCATCTGGCCCGGTGAGATTGGCCGTCAGATACCACCATTCGATCCGGTAATCAGGGTGCGCCCCGTGGTCTTGAGGGAAATTAAAGACAGGCTGAGGCGCGGGTTGGGCGAAATCATCCGATGCGATACCAAGACCTGCAAAGCCCTGAGACAGGCTCTGCACAGGCCAAAATAGTGCAATTGCGAGGATTGCGGTTCTAGCGTTCATTGGAAAACACCTTAAGCAAATCACTGGGCGGCGTCCGCGCCAGCCGCCATGCGGGCCAAGCGGCTGCACAGGTCGCGGCCACCAACGCGAACAGGCCAAGGCGCGCATATTCTCCGGGGAAGACAAACATCGGCAAGCGCCAGCCAAAGGCTTCGACGTTCACGACCGCCAGCAGCACCCACGCGAGAGCGAGGCCCACGGGCAGCGCACAGATACCCGTCAGAACAGCCAGTAACACCGCGCGCCCCAACTCTAACCAGCCGAGTTGGCGCCGCGTCAGGCCCAACGCCCAAACCGGGGCGAGCTGCGGAACCCGCAGTGCCGCTAGGGTCAACAGCGACATCAAAATCGCAAACCCCGCCACCGCCAATGTCAGGATGTTCAAGGCCGTGGTCACGGTAAATGTCCGGTCAAAAACCGACATCGAAAACGCTTTGATCCCGGATTGGTTGATCAAGTTGCCTTTGGGCAAACCCGCCGCGATCAGGTCTGCTCGCAGCCCCGCGACGTCGCCCGGCGACATCCTCAGCCCGAATCTGCTGGCCCGCACATCAGGGAACATCTGGCGGAACAATTCTTCGGTGACGATGGCCTGCCCAAGCGGGTTGCCGTAGTCGCCATATACGCCGATCACCGGCAATGTGACGTCGGCATTGATCACCAGATCCGACCCCAGTTGCAGCGTTGTGCGGCGGAACAATTGTTCGTTGATCATCACCCCATCGCCGCGCGCTAGAACGCCCCACGCATCGGGGATCGCCTCAATCAATTTCCAGTTTTCAGAGTATGTCGGATCATCGCGCGCCGAGAACACTTCGGCGGGATGTCCTGCGAGCGTGCTACCCGTAGACATGATCGGCAATACAGAGCCTACGCGATTAGAAACAGTGTCTAACATAGCCCGATCCTGCCAATCTTCAGTGGTGTAGACATAGAGCTCGGCGTTCAGCACCTGATCCAGAAACCCGACAAATGTCAGTCGAAAGGAAGAGACCATGGTCGAGACGCCAATGTTCGTCGACATCGCCAACAGCAGCGCCATCAATGCCAAGGACAGGCCCGGCACCTGCTGCCGCGTATCCGCCCAAAACCATTGTGCGATAGGCCCACGCGCCAGCGTTGAGCCCACTTTGAGGACACCGCTGAGGATCATGGACAGGGCCAATGCCGCACCCAAAAGCAGCGATCCCAGCAAGGCAAATCCTGCCACCAGCCCGCTGCCGAACAGCGCCAACAGCACCGCCAGCAACAACAGAGCGCCAGCCACAGCGGGCTGCACCCAGTTGTACGGCCCACCTGCGATGGCGCTGGCACGTCTTTGCCCGGAGGCGAGCAAAGGTGTGCGTACCAGTTTAACCAATGCGCCGCCCGCCGCGATCAATGTGCCGCCCAATGCGATGGCCAAGGCGCTTGCCAACCAGACCGGGCGCAACGCGATCGAGCCGCCAACATTCGCGCCGTATAACCCTTCGAGCGTGGCCGCGACATCGGGCAGAAGCGCGGCCGCGATCAGATAGCCCAATGCGACACCGATGACGCCCGCGATCAGGGCCAGCACCAATAGCTCTACGCAGATGAGGACGATCAACCGATGCAACGGGACACCAAGCGCTCGCATTGTCCGCACGACCCCGCGTCGCTGTTCGAACGCGAGGCCAATGGCCCCATGCACGATGAACACGCCCACGGCAAAACTGAGAAACCCGAACGCGGTCAAATTGAGGTGGAAGCTATCGGTCAGCCTGCCGACATCGGTGTCTGAGCGTGCGGCTTGCAGGGTCAAATAAGGCACAACAGTGTCTAATTTCGCCTGCCGCACGGGTTGAACGGGGTCGACAATCAGCCGGGTCAGTAGCCCGTCTTGATCTAAAATCCTCTGCGCGATGCCGATGTCGGTAATCACCGTGCCGGGGGCTATATCGGCTGAAACCACCTGTTCTGCGCCTGTCTCTCCAAGTTGATCAAAGGTCTCTTGGCGCGCGAACAATTGACCTGTGCCACCCAGAAATGCCGCGATATTTCCGCCGTCCATTGTTACGGGGCCGAGCCCGCCGGGGGCGGTCAGCGGGTCGATCCCGATGACGCGTTGGCCATTGATGCGCCCCTCGACCACAGGGCTGACCAGCCAACCGCTGCGCCGCAGGGCGATGTAGTCGGCCTGATCTATCAGACCGCCGTCACTGCGCGTGATCTGGTCAAACCGCCCTTCACCAAGCGTGGCCGCCGCCGCGTCATAACTCGCGCGCGCCTCGGCGTTGATCGCTTGCACGCCAGACCAAAGTGCCGTCGCCAGAGCCAGCCCAGACATTAACGTGAACAATTGCAACGGGTTCCGCCACCAATGGGACAAGAGCGCTGCAAACACCGCGCGGGTCATGCAACAGCACCGTTTCGCAGATGCACCCGTCGCGCCAGACGCCCCGCCAACCGCTCGGAGTGGGTCACCATCAGCAGGGCGGCACCGCTGTCCAATGTCAGCTTGGTCATCACATCGAGGACCGCGTCTGCGGTTTCCTCGTCCAGATTGCCCGTGGGTTCATCCGCCAGAACCAGCCGTGGTTGCGCCGCCAAGGTGCGGGCGATTGCGACCCGTTGCTGTTGCCCCCCAGACAGTTGTTCGGGATATTTCTTCATTTGCGCAGCCAGACCCAGCTCTTGGGCCAAATCAGACACTAAATTAGCCTGATAGCGTCCTGCAATCCGCGCTTGGAAGGCTATATTGTCGGCGATTGTCAGGCTGGGGATCAGGTTGAACTGCTGGAAAATCACCCCCACCCTGTCGCGGCGAACGGCCGCACGCCCGGCGTCATCAAGAGCGGTGATTTCGATATCTTGCAGCGCGATGGAGCCACTATCCGGTGCATCCAACCCACCGATGAGATGCAGCAAGGTGCTTTTGCCACTCCCAGATTCGCCAGTCAGCGCGACGGTTTCGCCTGCATCGACATCCAAAGACACGCCGCGCAGGACCTCTATCGGCCCTTCGGTTCCGGGGTAGGTTTTTGTGATGCTGCGAGCGCGCAAAAGCATGGGCTGTCTCCGTTAACCAACACGTAGGTCACCATCCCACAAGCGCCAGAAAAAGGTTAGGCTGTGGCGATGGTTCTGACGAAAACCGGGCGCTGTGGCGCGGATGTCTCAGGGTCGTAGCGATAGCCGCCGACGGTGAAGCGCGCCAAATCTTGCGGTTGATCGCAGCCCGTCTCTAACACCCAGCGCGCCATAGCGCCCCGCGCCCGTTTGGCGGAAAACGAGATCATCTTGCGGGTGCTGCCTTTTTCGTCCTCAAAGCGTGGCGACACGACCGACAGCCCGCTCAACGCCGACCGATCAACCGATTTGGCATATTCGTCTGAGGCGAGATTGAGCAGCACGTCCGTCTCGATGTCTCGCGCGTCCTGCACAATCGCCTCGGCAATCTGCGGACCCCAGAATTTATATAGCGTGCCCGCCGCATGGCCGGGGATCTTGCGCCCCATTTCGAGACGGTAGGCCTGAATGTCATCGCCGGGGCGCAACAACCCGTAGAGTCCCGACAAAATGCGCAATCTGCGGTCGGCATGATGGCGCGCTGCAGGGTCTAATGTGTGCATTTCCAGTGTCTGATACACGTCACCGTCAAACATATAACCCGCCGCCTGTGCTGCATTCGGGGCCTGCGACCACGCAGCAAACCGGGCATGATTGAGCGCTGCGATCTTTGGCGAGACCTTCATCAAATCCGAGATCTCCTGCTCTGACCATGTCTGCATCACAGCCATCAGCTCGTCTGCTTGGGGGGTAAACCGCGGCTGCGATGTTGCGTGCCCGGTGGCGCGGTCCTCGTTCAGGTTTTTTGCAGGCGATAGCAGGATCAACATAATGCGGCGTCTTTCTCAAACTTGGTCGCAGCTGGGATGCCATGATCTGATGTGGGTTGAAATAGGCCACAACACCAATCCCGCCAGTGACGTCTTTGATCAAGTGTCTTGGACAATGTCACTAGATATAGTCTACGTAGGGATAAGACCCATACAAAGGCCCGTGATCATGTCCAATCCCGTCGTTCCACCGCCCCGCCGCCCGCTGACCCTGCGCGATGTGTCCGAGGCGTCAGGCGTGTCAGAAATGACCGTGAGCCGCGTTTTGCGCAACAAGGGCGACGTCTCTGAGGAAACCCGCGCGCGGGTCAAGGCCGCCGCCGCCAAGATGGGCTACGTGCCGAACAAGATCGCCGGGGCGCTGGCATCGAGCCACGTGAATTTGGTCGCAGTGATTATCCCCTCGCTCAAGAACATGGTCTTTCCCGAAGTGCTGAGCGGTATTTCAGAGATTTTGGC
This sequence comes from uncultured Paracoccaceae bacterium, assembly GCA_937931795.1. Taxonomy (GTDB): domain Bacteria; phylum Pseudomonadota; class Alphaproteobacteria; order Rhodobacterales; family Rhodobacteraceae; genus JALZWD01. The sequence continues at coordinate 774 of CALHAP010000029.1, read as the reverse complement.
CGAAACCGAGCTGCAACCGGTGATCGGCGTGACCGATTACCAGAGCGACAAAGAGGAAAAGGTGCTCTTTGAGATGCTGTCGTGGCGGCCCGCTGGTGTCATCATTGCAGGGCTGGAACGGTCCGAGGCCAGCCGCGTTATGTTGCAAAACGCGGGCGTGCCTGTCGTCGAGATCATGGACGTGGACGGCGATCCGATTGATGCCTGTGTGGGAATTTCGCACCGCCGCGCCGGACGCAAGATGGCTGAGACGATCATCGCGGCAGGCTACAAAAAGATTGGCTTTATGGGCACGAAAATGCCGCTTGATCACCGCGCGCGCAAACGGTTTGAAGGGTTCACCCGCACCTTGGGCAAAGCGGGCATCGAAATCGCGGATCAGGAATTTTACTCTGGTGGCTCGGCCCTGCTCAAAGGGCGCGAGATGACGCAAACCATGCTGACCCGCAGCCCTGATCTGGATTTTCTCTATTACTCCAACGACATGATCGGTGCGGGCGGGTTGTTGTGGATGATGGAACAGGGGATGGATATTCCGGGCTCTATTGGCCTTGCAGGCTTCAATGCCGTCGAGCTGTTAGATGGATTGCCCAAACGTCTGGCCACAATGGATGCCTGCCGGTTCGAGATCGGCAAACATGCCGCTGAGATTATCCGCGATTGTAATGTTGAGGGCACGTCGGGGTCTGGTGCGCGGGTCGAGTTGTCCCCTACCCTCGCGCCCGGTGATACGGTGCGCAGCTAGCGCTGTTTGGCGATCTGGACGGCCAAAAT
>CALHAP010000028.1 GCA_937931795.1 uncultured Paracoccaceae bacterium | reverse complement strand
AAGGGTTCGATGTTGTTGCACCTGGTGATGTGGCCGAAGCTGATCTTGTCATCGACGGTGTCGGTTATGCTGCGACCCGTGCCGATGCCACGGCGATTACGAACCCCGGTGGTGTGATCATGCATATCGGCCTTGGCGAAGCGACTGGTGGTCTCGATATCCGCCGGATGACTTTGCAAGAGATTACGTTTGTAGGGACCTACACTTATACAGCACAAGATTTCAAAGACACCGCCGCTGCCATTTTTGATGGCCGCCTTGGTGCGCTTGATTGGACTGAACAACGTCCTCTTTCGGACGGGCAACAGGCCATGGTCGACATTCGGGCAGGCGACGTTGCTGCGCCCAAAATCATATTGGAGCCGTCAGAAAGCTGACGTCTTCTTTTCTTACAACCTAACCTTCGCGAAGGAGCGACCTTTGAGTATTGATAAGAAAATCGTAGCCGACTTAGTGGCTAACGACGTTTCATTCGTCACGACCGTGCCATGCAAGCAGCTTGCCGGTGTGATTGACGAGATTGACCGCAGCGAGGATATTTTCCATATCCCGTCCAACAAAGAAGACGAAGGCATGGGCCTTTGCGCTGGTGCATGGATGGGTGGCAAACGCCCTGCGATCATCATGCAGAACACGGCGATCGGTGTGACGATCAACACGCTTGCGACGTTGACGCAGTATTACCGCATGCCACTGCCGATGTTGATTTCCTACCGTGGAGAGCTGCGCGAGCCTGTGGCCTGTCAGGTTGAAATGGCGGTGCACACCAAGGCGCTGCTCAACCAGATGAACATCCCCACCTATCACTTCCACAAGGAAAGCGATGCGGATGAGCTGGATGCGATCCTGAAATATACCTTCATGTGCAACAAACCGGTGGCGATCCTGACGGACGCTTCGTTCTGGGGAGGCTATGGCGACCAATGATCAGATCTGAAATCCTGCGCGAGATCGCGCCCATCCTGAACCCGCACCTTGTTGTCTGTAACATCGGTCTGCCCAGCCAAGAGCTGCATATGATCGACGACAATGCGCGTAACTTTTACATGCTGGGCACTATGGGCCTGTCATCGTCTATCGGTCTTGGCCTCGCGCTGGCGCAAGACAAGACGGTGATATCCATCGACGGTGACGGGTCGGTCCTGACGAACCTTGGCACCCTGCCCACCATCGCCAACAACGTGGCTGACAACTACATCTTGTTGATCATCGACAACGGCAGCTACGGCAGCACGGGCGACCAACCGACCTATGCGGGCATGAAAACCTCGCTGACCGCCGTGGCGCAGGCCTGTGGCTGTGAAAACGTGGTCGAGGTCCAAGACGTCGACTGCGGCAAGGCGCTAGAAGCCGCGATTGCCTCCAAGAAAATGACCGTGATCGTGTGCAAATGCGATAGCGGCAATATCAAGCTGCCGGTCATCACCAAAGACCCGGTTGTGATCCGGGATCGGTTCATGACGGCGGTTCAGGCCTAAGCGGTCTCACTTGCAGGCGCGGCAATTTCTGCGCCTGCATCCCAACTCGCGGTGAAAATTAGTCCGTTGTTTGGCCGTCTTACGAACACTTTACCGAGCGAAAAGCCGCGTCAATCGCCGCATCGCCTTGGAAATCAGGGGCTTGCGCGCATCACGAATTGTGACTGACAGTTCGACGGTGATGGCCCCAAACGGGCAATTGTTTCCAGAAACATCACCGATCAGTCACTATTATGCCCATTTTGCCTGCCATTTCCTTGCTTCGAGACCAGCCGCAATCCTGTTCGGCTTGGAAATGAAGGTGGACTGTCTATGGGCAACGCACAATTGAACGACGAAGGCCAAGACGGCGAGGAATTCGTCGACGAGCTGAAAGAAGGCACCGAGCTGATGCACGGGCAGTATGTGATTGAGAGTTTTCTCAACGCAGGCGGCTTTGGCATCACGTATCGCGCCAAAGACAGCCTTGATCGCAAGGTCGTGATCAAAGAGTGCTTCCCCGGCGCATTCTGCCGTCGCAGCACCGCGATCGTCACGGCCCGCAGCCGCGCGCATCAAAAAGAGCTCGATTCTATTGTACGCCTGTTCGTGCAAGAGGCGCGCGCCCTGTCAAAGCTGAAGCACCCGAATATTGTGGGCGTGCATCAGGTCTTTGAGGAAAACAACACCGCCTATATGGCGCTTGATTTCGTGCAAGGCCGCGACCTGCTAGAGATGATCGACGATCCGTCGCACACCATGACCGAGGCGCAGATCAAGCAGATCTTGCGCGGCGTTTTGGGGGCTGTTGGCTTCATCCACGACCAAGGCATTCTGCACCGCGATATTTCGCCAGACAACATTCTTGTCGATCAGAACATGCGCCCTGTGCTCATCGACTTTGGGGCCGCCCGTGAAGAGGCCACAAAGCAGAGCCGCGTTTTGTCCGCACTACGTGTGGTCAAAGACGGCTATTCGCCACAGGAATTCTACATCGCAGGCAGCGAGCAGACCCCGTCAAGCGACCTCTATGCGCTGGGTGCGTCCTTCTATCACCTGATCGCCGGGGACACGCCCCCCAACAGTCAGGCCCGTCTGGCCGCGATTGCCTCGGGTGACGCTGATCCTTACGTGTCTCTGATCGAGCGTGCCAAAGGCTGGGATCAAGATTTCCTCGGCGCCATTGATAAGTCATTGGCCGTATTGCCTAAAGACCGCATTCAATCCGCTGGCGAGTGGATTGCTATCATGGACGGCAAACCATCGGCCCCTGCCACGGTAACCCCGATCAAAGGGGCGGCCGCGTCCTCTGCCGTGTCTGCGGCGGCGGCCTCTGCCGCGACCTCTGCACCCGCAGGTGCGACAGGTGGATCGGGCAAGGCACTGCTGCTCGCTGGTGTGGCCGTTTTGGCCATCTGTGCCGCAGGTGGTTTGGTCTATTCCGGTGCTTTCTCCGGTGAGCAGCCCGATGTGGCGATTGAAACCGAGGCTGAGCCTGTGGTCGAAAATCCGCTGGCCGCATTGCAAGCTGAAACGCCTGCACAAACCGAGGCCGCAGCCCCCGTTGGTGAAGACGCGCCAACAGAGCTGGCGGCAACGGCCGACGCTGATCCCGTGGATGCCACGGCTGATACCGCATCCGGTGACACCACCGAGATCGCCGCGGCCCCGGCGTTTACAACAGATGCCCGTCCCGTGGCCCGGCCTGACGGTTTGGACCAACAAGCCGGCACGACGGCTGAGATCACACAAACCGAAGCCACTGCTGCCGCGACAAATGACGCGCCTGTGACGGACGCAGGCACCACGCAGGCCGCGATCAATTCTGCGGTCAACGACGCGGCATCTGAGGCGCCCGCACCGGTTTATCCAACCGCGCTGCAAACGCCCCAAACAGCCCCTGATCCGGTGACGGATGTGGCGCTGGTCGGAACGCCTGTGAACCGCAGTATCGAAGACAACGCACCGCTTGATCTGAACTTGCAGGCTCTGGCCCGCTCCGCAGACGACGCGGACACGCTACCGCCTGTCGAATTGGCCGCCATTGAGCCAGGTCAGGAAATCTTTGAGCCGCTGCCCGCTCATCCATTGGAAGCTGTGGGTCAAGAGCTGGGGATCTATTCAGCATGGACCGCGATCTTGCCCTATGACGGGTTGTTCACCCGCGAAACCGGCGAGACACGCATCTATTCGGTCAACGGCATCGCGATTGAGAACAATGCGGACTTCAATGACGCCCTGCGCAAATCTGCCGAGCTGAACGAAGACGGCACTGTAACCGCGCGGATCGGCACTGGCCCCGTGGGCGAGGATGTCGCCACCGAGCAGAACTGGACCATGCCCGTCGTGCAGGAAACGATCCTGCTGAGCGGTCTTGGGTTTCGGACCAGCTACGACAATGACGCTTGGGTCACCCGCGTGACGGGCGTGCCTGCCAGCACGCAGGGCGATCTGGAAGTCGATGATATTGTCTTGGCCTATGTCCAGACATCTCAGCGCATGGATGCACGCCGCTCGATTGCCGATTTGCTGATCGAGAATGTGGATGCCGGGCGCAGCGAGTTCAGCTTTGCTGTCTTGCGTGACCAAACAACGTGGGTAGCCACAACGACCTATGAAAATTCTTCGCTGAATGGCGAGGCCCCCAACCGCTAAGCGGTCGGGTGATCCGAGAGAAAAGGTAGAGCACATGCAGTTCTTACGAAATTTAATTAAAGGCAAAAGCAAGCCGGACAGCGACGCTGCCGCCTCGCCTGAATACAGCAATTTGCTGGCCAACAATCCGCGCAATGACCGTATGGGTAGCGTGGATGCGCAATCAGGTCGCGCACGGCGCGGTGTCGAGCCTTTGAACCAAAAGCCGACCGTGGCTGTGCTCAAGGACGTCAACGAAAAGCTGCGCCAAAACCCGCCTGCGGCCCGTGGAGCTGCGGCCAATATCTGGGATCTTGATGACGATGCGCCCAAAACTGGCCGTCCTGTCGCCAAAACGCCTGCGGGCGGTGCCGCCCCTGTGACCGGTGGCGCGCAGACAGCGCGCGCGCGTCGGACAAAGACACGCCTGATCGGGTTTGAAAGCTCGGACGGTGGCGTGCGGGACGCGTTTGACGAGACCAAGAAGAATAAGCCCGCGGGTCCGATCAAATTCCCTGTCGGTTGGGTTTTTGTCACCGATGGCCCCGGTCGCGGATCGAGCTATTCGCTGCTGGCGGGCATGTCGCAAATTGGCCGTGGCGAAGACCAAGCCATTCAGCTTGATTTCGGCGACAACGCCATTTCGCGCCAAAACCACGCCGCCATCGCCTATGATCCCAAAGAGCGGACGTTCCTGCTCGGACATGGTGGCAAAGCCAATATCGTGCGCTTGAATGGCACCCCGGTGATCAGCACCGAGCCTCTCAAGAGCGGTGATGTGATCAACATTGGTGAGACGACGCTTCAGCTCGTCACGCTTTGCGGTCCGCAATTTGACTGGTCTGATGACACTGGTACAGAGGAGAACGAAGATGTGGCGATCGCCTGAACCGCGTTACGATGTAGCCTCCGCGATTAGCCAAGGCGGACGAGAATATCAGGAAGATGCGATTGTCACAGACTTTCCGTTTGGCATGGACAGCGGTGTCGCGGTTCTGGCCGACGGCATGGGTGGCCACGCCGCGGGAGATGTCGCGTCCAAGATCGTCGTCACCGAAGTCTTCAGCGAGCTGAAATTCCAGAGCGCAAACTTTGCCGATTTCGAGAGCGAAATTCCCGACTACATGACCTCGGCTGCGGCCAAGGCCAATTCCATCGTGCGCAATCACGTCAACGATCATCCCGAAACACGCGGGATGGGGGCGACATTGGTGTCTTGTGTGCTGGTCGAGAACCGCATGTATTGGATGTCCATCGGCGATTCACCTTTGTATCTGTTGCGCGGCGGTAAGCTGGTGCAATTGAACGAAGACCACTCGATGGCGCCGCAGATTGACTTCATGCTGCAACAGGGTCTGATCGACGAGGAAACCGCCAAGTTTCACCCGGACCGCAACTGTCTGACATCGGTGATCTTGGGCGACCGCGTGGCCAAATCTGATTGTCCGCGCACGCCCTTCGAACTGCAATTGGGCGATATTGTCGTCGTCTCTAGTGACGGTTTGCAATATCTGGAGAGCCAGAAAATCCAAAAGGTACTGCACAAGTATCGTCGCCAAAAGAGTGCGGTCATCGCGGGCTATCTGCTCGAAGCTTTGGATGATTTGGCCGATCCCGATCAGGACAACATCTCGCTGTCGGTGATCAAGCTGAACCACACAAAAGCGGTTGAGCGTAAGATCGTCGCCAAGCCCGCAGGCTACATCGAAGAAGAAAACTATCACACCACCCGTGTTGTGTCTTTGGATGAGGCCCGCGAGGGCGAAGAAGGTGCCGATGGGTTTGATGAAGAAAAACGTGCGGTAGGGGCTGGCTAATGTCGAACGCAGCCGCGCAAACGAAAACGCAAGCGGCGCTGTCGGAGGCATTGAGCAAAAATGCCCTGCCACATGCCGCACGGCCCGACGCCCAAAAGCTGTTGGACCGTCTGGACACCCCAACCCGGCTGGGAATCTTTGGCCCACCGGGGGCGGGAAAAACCACACTTCTCAATCTGTTGGTGGGCTATGACGTCGTCCCCGAGGGCATGATGTTCCCCACCACGCAGCTGAGCTATAGTGCCGAGCCGCGCGCTGTGCTGACCCTGTCTGATGGCAGTAAGGCGCAGATGAATGACATCCGGCCCGATCTGATTGCGGATCAAAACCCGCTGATGGTCCAGCTAGAAATGGACCTGCCGGCGCTGAAGAAAATCTCGGTCCTTGAGGTTGTGACCTCGGATGATCAAACCGAGCAGGCCCGCGCCTTGGCTTGGGCGTCTAATCGCGTCGATATCGCCCTTTGGGCCACTCAAGAGTTCAGCGCGCAGGAACAACTGCTGTGGCAAGATATGCCCGATCATATCAAAGACCACGCGTTCTTGCTGATGACCAAGGTCGATACGATCTATGATCCCGCGGACGCAGAATATGCCATGGGCGGTTTGCGCAGTGTCGCGGCCGATCAATTTTCGCAGATCATGCAGATCGCGACCCTTGATGCCCTGAACGCCCGTGGCGCCGATGGTCAGGTCGACAAAGGCATGATGCGTGCCAGTGGCGGTATGGCATTGATTTCCGCGATTTTGCGTCAGGTCGAGATGGGCCGTCAGCATTTCGTCGACCAAGCCGACATGCTCTTGCGCAAACACGCCGACACGCCCGCCGTTTCGGTCAAGCCCAAACGGCCCTCGCAATTGCGCGTGGTCTCGACCACCCCGCCGCGCAGCAAACCTGTTCCAGTGCCTGAGGTGCGCGTCACCTCGCGCGCGAAATCGCAGCCGTTTCCCACCGCCGAGGCGGAAAAGCCGAGCGATGCCCAAGATGCAAGCGGCGTCATGGAGCGGTTGAAAAGCGCGCAAAAGACCGCGTCGCGCGTCGTGGAGGCCGCAGGCCCAGACACATCCCCCACCATCGTGGGCCTCGGCGCCGAAGCCCGCCCTGTGTTCGAAGAGGCCGTGGCCCATCTGACGAAAGCTGGCGAAAAATTGCACGCCAATGACGCGATCACGGCGACATCTGTGATGGCGGCCTCGGTCGATGCGGTCATGTGGGTGTCGGATCATCTGTCGGACAACGGTCCGCAATCTGACACATTGCTCGCCCGTGCGCGGGATGCTGCGATAGATGCCAGCGACCTGACGCAATTGATGCAAATCGAAAAACGCGATTCAGCGGCGATTGAGGCGGTCAGCGTGATGCTGCAACTCAAACGCACAATGCAAGCGGATCTCGCGGCATAAACCATCCCAAGCGGGGCGTTCTCACTTTGACCCCCGCTTGGTCACATTTTCGACGCCTATTAGGTATCATTTGACACCTAACGAGTAGTGAAACGGGCAGATTGTTCACCAGCAACACCCCCGGATCGTAACGAAGAGAAATTAAGGGACGCTCACCATGGAGATGTCAGAACTCAACGATACAGACGCCAACGCAGTCGAGCAGACTGTGCCCGCGTTCTGCGGCGATGGGATGGAAAAGCTGCATGCTTTCCAAGAAGAGGTGCAGGCCCTTCAAGAAACCATGCGAGACATCGAATGCATCGGTGGGGATGAAGTCGCCAAAAAAATTCGCGGCCTGATGACCGAGCTCGACACCTTCGAGCCCAGCATCACTATGATCGGTCAGATCAAATCGGGCAAAACCACGCTGGTCAACGCCATGGCGGGCCGCCCCGATCTGCTGCCTGCGGATGTGAACCCGTGGACATCGGTTGTGACCTCGCTGCACTTTAACGCGCCGCGTCCCGCCAATGCCCCGATCGCAACCTTTCAATTTTTCAACCAAGGCGAGTGGGAGCATCTGGTCGAGAACGGTGGCCGCATGGGCGAGCTGTCCAGCCGCGCCGGCGCTGATCAAGAGCTGGAAAAAGTCCAACGCCAGGTCGCGGAAATGCGCGAAAAGACCAAAGAACGTCTGGGCCGCAAGTTCGAACTGCTGCTCGGCCAAGAGCACCGCTATCAATATCTCGATGACACCCTCGTGCAGCGCTATGTCTGTATGGGCGATGAATTCGATGATCTCAGTGTTGAAGAAAAGCAAGGCCAGTTCGCTGACATCACCAAGTCCGCCGATCTCTATCTGACCGCCGCCAATATCCCACGCGCGTTTTGTATCCGTGACACGCCCGGCGTGAACGATACCTTCATGATGCGCGAGCAGATCACGATCAAATCCATCCGCGACAGTAAAATCTGTGTCGTGGTTCTGTCAGCGCACCAAGCCTTGAGTGCAACAGATATGGGCTTGATCCGCTTGATCTCAAACGTGAAATCACGTCAGGTTGTGATCTTCGTCAACCGTATTGACGAATTGCAGGACCCTGCCAAGCAGATCCCCGAAATCCGCGCCAGCCTGCTGGATACTTTGGCCAACAACTCCGGCCCTGAAAATCCAGCCATCGTCTTTGGTAGTGGCTATTGGGCCAATATGGCGCTGCTGGGCACCACGGGCGATATGATTGAAGAGAGCGCGCAAGCCCTCGAAAATTATGCGGCCTCTGACATTTCCCCCGATGTGACGGGTATGGACAACGACCGCGCCGTTTGGGCCAATTCTGGTCTTCCTGCGCTGTTTGACGAGCTATGCGCCCGCATCGTCGAAAGCTCGGGCGCCAAGGTTCTGGCCTCATCGCGCAAGCGCGCCGCCAACTATGTGGCCGGTTTGCGCGCCTCGTCTTCTATCGTCTCGTTGCGCTCTGACAGTGATCAGGTGCAGCGTCTGAGCAACGAAGAAGTGCAGGCTCTGGTTGACGAAATCGAACGTGACGCGATTGGCACGCTGCATGAACGCCTCGATATCGTTTTTGACAGATTTTCTTCGCGAACCGATCAAGCCCATAAGCGGTTCTTGGACCGCGCGCTGGAATCGCTGCTGCAACATCTCGAGCTGTATGGCGACCATGAGGTTTGGCAATATAGCCCCGATGGTCTGCGGATGCTGTTGCGCACCGGCTATCAGGTGATGCGTCGCAATTATGCCGATGCCTGCGACGAATGCTTTGAGGCGACCGCAGATATTCTGACCCGTGCCTACGGCGAAGTCTTTGCGGTTCAGGCTGATAACTTTCAGGTCGAAGCGCCAAGCGCGCCCGACGTCCCCCCACCTGTCACCTTGGCTCAAACCATCGCGCTTGATCTCAAGACATCGTGGTGGAAAGGCTGGTGGGGTCGCCGCAAAGGCTACCGTGCGTTTGCCAGCGGGTTCTATGACCTGATCGAGGCCGAGACATCGCCCATTGTGGACGAGTTAAAGATCGCCCAAGCCGACGAGATCCGCGCCTCGGCCGAGGTCGTCTTGCGCGAGTTCTTGTCAGAACAGCGCGGCATTCTGGCCGACATCTGCGTCAAGGCGCAGGTCAGCATTGAAGAATTGCACGGATTGTACGGCGTTACCGCCCAAGACGAGCGCGAAGAATTGTTCGACATGATCTTTGAAGAGTTGGACATCGACTATATTATCGAAGGAGAGGCCGCATGACCGACGCGCCCCGCAAACCCCGTATCGCCATCATGGGCGAATTCAGCGCCGGGAAAAGCACCCTGTCCAACCTGCTGCTGGGCGCCCGCCCCCTGCCAGAAAAAGTGACAGCAACCCGCATGTCACCTGTCTGGATTTCCAAAGGCACCGAGGCCCCCTACCGTGTCGATGTGGACGGCAGCGAAGAGCCTGTCAGCCTCGACGATCTGGGCAATATCCCGGTTGAAAACACGCATGTGATCCGTCTGTTTTTTGAAGCCGACATCTTGGACATGTGCGACATCATTGATTTCCCCGGCATTTCCGACCCCAACATGGACGCCGAAGTCTGGGAGCGTGTGCTGCCCGAGGTGGACGCCGTGTTGTGGTGTACCCACGCGACCCAAGCCTGGCGTCAGTCAGAATCAGCCGTCTGGGACAGTTTCGCAGAAGAGGTCCGCGCCAACAGCATGTTGCTGATCACGCGCTTTGACAAACTGACCACCGACCGCGACCGCACCCGCGTTGTCCGCCGCGTCAGCCACGAGACCGAAGGCATGTTTGCCGGCGTGTTCCCCATGGCCCTGTTGCAAGCGCTGAATGCCGGTGATGATTATGAGGCTTGGGAAGCGAGCGGTGCTGCTGCATTTTCCGAGCATCTGGTCCATACCATTCGCACGCTGTCCGGCGCCGACACAGCCCCCGCCACGGCCGAAGAGCCCGAATATCAGCCCGGCCCCCGTGTCGTAAAAATGACTCCAAACCAAGCGGATGGTGACGGTGCAAAACGCGTGCTGCCGCGCCGTGTGCGCGCAGTGGCCCCTAAGGCCCCCGAGGTCACATTGGACGAGGACGACACACAAGCCACGGTCCAACAACAGGCCCTGTGATCCGTCTTTTCATGACGGACGTTTTCCCCTAGCTATAGCCTGAACCAATCAGGTGAAGGTTTTGGGGTAAATGGTCGCAGAAATACTAGATGCATTGGCCGATGGTTTCGCGGGCTGCGAAACAGTGGCCTACGCAGATTTGTCAACATCAATGGTGTTGGTCACAAACAGCGGTGCCGAACAAAGCCGCGAAGAATTAAACGCCCTATGCACGGAAGCAGAAGTGACATTG
>CALHAP010000027.1 GCA_937931795.1 uncultured Paracoccaceae bacterium | reverse complement strand
CAGATTGGCAATGCCGCCCCGCGCCTCTGGCCTTTTGCCGATGTTAGCGGTCATATGGGGTAGAATGTCCGTTACTTCAATCACCCAACCGCTCGCGCGTGCCGCTTTTTCGCTGGTTTTCAGCGCGATGCCAGTCTTGGCGCAGGACGTGATGCCGCTGACCTCGTCCGAGCGTGCTGACTGGCAGGCTGTGGGCCGCGTGGTCGTGGATGGAGCCGGACCGAACAGTGGCTGCACCGGCGTCATGATCAGCGATCACCGGATTTTGACGGCCTCCCACTGCGTGCCGCTGACGGAAGGTGTCTCGGTATCGTTCTTGGCCGGGCAATTTGGCGCAGACATCATCGCCCGGATCACCCCCGACACACAGGCCCGCCACCCAAATGCACCTGAGGGGCCCCTCAGCCTAGAGACCATTCCGTTTGATACGGCCCAATTGACACTGCGGGATGCTGCCCCAATGCGCCCCCTGCCCCTCGGTCCAGAACCGCGCGTCGGCGAGACATTGATGCTCTTGGCCTATAGCAATGGCATGGGAAATATTCCGCGCTGGCACAGCTGCCCCGTGTTGGCAACAGCACCGGGATTGGCAATCTTAGACTGCGCGGCCCAAGGCGGAATGTCAGGCGCACCGTTGTTGCGGATAACGGACGCTGGCACCGAGGTTACAGCGATTTTATCTGCCACAGCACAAGGGACCAGCTACGCTGCGATTCCGGATGATTGGGTTATCTCCGCGCCCTGAACGTCACCCGCACTAATCCAGCTTGAACCCCTGCGTCCGGACGTATTCCCCGAATGTGTCACGCTCAGGCTGGCTGTATTGGCGCACTTTGTCGTCGGACCATGCGTAGACGTCTTTTTCGCCAAACACCTGAACCGCGCGTTGTGTGGCGTAGGGTTGTGCCACGGCGCGACGGTCATCGTAGGCCTGCACCGCCTCGCGCAGATCATCCTCGCAGTAGCGATCAATATGGCAGGTCACGCCCAAAGGGAGGCGTTGTGAAATCCTCGGGGCATGGGCCGGAAAGCCTAACGCCAGCCCCGCGAACGGGAACACATATTTGGGCAAATCCAACAGCTGCGACACCGCGCGCGCTTCGTTTCGCACCGCACTGATCGGACAACAGCCCAACCCCATCGCCTCGGCCGCCGTGACAAACGCCCCAAGCGCGATTGCCGCATCCCCGGTGGCATTGAAGAACGCGTCGAGATGGTCGTTGGCAAACCCGACGCCATGCCACTCATGCAGCACCCTCTGACGGCGATTGTTACCACAAAACACCGCGATCATTGGCGCATCTGCCACCCACGGCTGCCCCGGCACAAGCGCCGCCAAGGCCTGCCGTACTTTGGGCGATTGCAGGACAACAATATCACGCTGTTGCAGGTCACTTTTCGACGGGGACGCCAAGGCCGCCGCACAGAGCGTTTCAACCCAACCGGGCGGCACCGCTGTGTCGAGAAACGCCCGACACGACACCCGCTGCGCCATGCCGCGAAGCGTGCCATTGCGAGACGTGGCGACATCAACGCGCGGCGCATCCACGTATCGGGCCGCCAACAAGGTCCCTAAATCTGGCGTTGCATCATCAGTCATGGCACCTCTTTTCTAGGCAAATTACGCACTTTCGCCGTCATACGTTCTGTCATAGCCTAAGCGGAAATGAACACTGTGCGAAAGACAGACCTAACCCATGGCAGCCGAGGCCCTAAAGATCACCATCGACCGAGGCCCGAATGCGCAAGGGTTGCAGACCGAATTTGAGGTGCCCGCACAGGACAATCAGACCGTGCTCGATGTCGTCTCGTGGATCCAGCAGAACGCTGATCCGACGCTGAGCTACCGCTTTGCTTGCCGCGTTGGGATGTGCGGGTCGTGCGCGATGATGGTCGGCGGCGTGCCGCGCTGGACCTGCCGGACCCATATTTCCAAGGTGCTGGACGGCAATGCGGTCACCATCGGCCCCCTGCGCAATCTGCCGGTGATCAAGGATCTGGCCGTCGATATGGACCCGTTCTTCGACAAATGGGTCGCAGCCGAAGGCGTGCATCACGGCGGGCTGACCCGTGACGATCCGATTGCGGTGGTTGATGAGACAGCGCCCGCGCGGGTCGAGGCGAACGCGGGGATCGAATGTATCAACTGCTCGGTCTGCTACGCGGCCTGCGACACGGTCACGGGCAACGCCGATTACTTGGGGCCTGCGGCACTACAACGCGCGTGGACCCTGCTCAACGACGCCAAGGACGAAGGGCGGGTGGCGATCCTCGATGCGGTGTCGGGCAACGGCGGGTGCCACAACTGCCACTCGATGGGATCATGCACCGCCTATTGCCCTAACGATCTGGACCCAATGTCGGCTATCGCGGGACTGAAGCGCGAAACGGCGAAATCGTTTTTCAAGCGGGGACGGCGATGACCTTGCGTCTTTATATGTTGCAACGGATCACCGCGCTGCTGATGGCACCGCTGGTGATCGGGCATCTGGCGGTGATGATCTACGCGATCCAAGGGGGGCTGTCGGCGGCGGAGATTTTGGGCCGGACCCAAGGATCGGTGCTATGGTTTGCGTTCTACGGGACCTTTGTCGCGGCCGTCTCGATCCATGGCGCGATCGGATTGCGGACGATCGCGGCGGAATGGGGCGGCTTGCGTGGGATCGCTGCCGACGCGCTGATGTGGATCGTGGGACTGGGCCTGTTTGTGCTGGGCGCGCAGGCGGTCTGGGCGGTGACGTATCCATGAGTATGACCAAAGGCATCACCTCGCGCGCGCATCCGCTGTGGCTGGCTTATATTCTGCACCGCGTGTCGGGGCTGGCGTTGGCACTGTTTCTGCCGCTGCACTTTTGGGTGCTGGCGATGGCGGTCAGCGATCCGGCGCGGCTTGATGGGTTTTTGCATCTGACCGAGGCTGCGGTGGTGAAAGTGGCCGAGTTCGGCCTCGTGTTTCTGCTCGCCGTCCATATGTTCGGGGGCCTGCGCCTGATGGCGATGGAATGGCTGCCGTGGACTCCGCCGCAAAAGACACTGGCCGCCGCTGCCACCGCCGTCTCGTTCCTCATCGCGGTCCTGTTTTTCATGAAAGCCATCTGATGCGTATTTCTGACATCGAGCGCCACGACACCGATATCCTGATCCTCGGGACGGGCGGCGCGGGGCTGTTTGCAGCCCTACATGCGCAGCAGACGGCGCCGGAGGGGACAAAAATCACGATTGCGGTCAAGGGGTTGATCGGCAAATGCGGCTGCACGCGAATGGTGCAGGGCGGATATAATGTCGCACTCGGGGGGGGCGATACCGTCGAGCGGCATTTCATGGACACCATTCAGGGCGGCAAATGGCTGCCCAATCAGGACATGGCGTG
>CALHAP010000026.1 GCA_937931795.1 uncultured Paracoccaceae bacterium | reverse complement strand
CATCGCGGCGGTAGATAGGTTTGTTTTCCAAAATCAGATAGGCCAGCAGGGCTTGGGCCTTGCGCATGGGCAGGCGCAATTCCTTGCCACCATGTGACAAGGTCCAACGCCCCATCACATGCGCAAAGAACACTGGTCGTGAAATATTCACCCGATAGCCTTAAGATACCCCCCGCGTAACCTATGGGTCATGCGAGGGGCGGGTCAATTACTTAAAGGTGTACGGCCTGCTACCGGCCACTGGCCCGCAATACATGTGCCCCCAATTGTTCAAATTGCGCGGCCATCGGACTGGCCTTGCGCCAGACCAACCCAAGTGTCCGCCCCGGCGGCGCTTTGGCGAAATGCGAGACGACCACAGGGGCCGAGCGGGTCTCGATCGGCACGGCCATCTCAGGGATCAGGGTCACGCCGATGCCAGCCCCCACCATTTGCACCAGTGTCGACAGCGCGCTGCCATCCATCCCTTGGCGGGGCAAAAGGCTACGTGTGGCGCAAAACGAAAGGGCTTGGTCGCGAAAGCAATGCCCCTCTTCGAGCAGCAACAATCGCATTTCGCTTAGCTGTTGTGGGTCGGGGATGGGTGTCGTTTCTTCATTCTGATGCCGCACCAACACGAAATCCTCGTCAAACAGCGCCAGTTCTGACAGCGCAGGTTCCGACACCGGCAACGCCATGATCGCTGTGTCCAACCGCCCATCGGTCAAATCCGCAATCAACCGATCCGTCATGCTTTCACGGATATGCAGATCTAGGGTTGGATGATGGCTCGACAATTCACCGATCAAACGGGGCAGCAGATAGGGGGCTATGGTCGGAATGATGCCCAGCCGAAACGGGCCTGTCAGCGTGCCTTGGGCGGCGCGCGCCAATGCCCCCAAATCATCAACTGAGCGCAACACAGCACTGGCACGCGGGGCAAATTCCACCCCAAACCCTGTCAGTGTCACTTGCCGTGCTGTCCGCTCAAACAGCGCCATCCCCAACTCAGTTTCCAAATCGCGGATTTGCACCGAAATCGCAGGCTGTGAGACGCCACACAGATCTGCGGCGCGCCCAAAGTGCCCAGCAGAGGCCACGGCTTCAAAATAGCGCAACTGTTTAAGGGTGATGTTTGTCATAAGAAAAAACTATCGAAACAATAGAAAAATACAACTTATATATATCCCCAACTCTTGTTAGACCCATTCTAAATTATCACCAACAGGAGAGACATCATGGACGGCAACACCACGGGCAAATGCCCTGTCATGCACGGCACCAGCATCCACACGACCAATTCTGTGCGCTCGAACGCCGATTGGTGGCCGAACCAGTTGAACCTGAAAATCCTCAACCAGAACCTGCCGCGCGTTGATCCGTTCGCGGGCATGGTCAACTACGCCGAGCAGTTCAAAGCGCTGGATCTCAAGGCGCTCAAAGCCGATCTGACAGCCCTGATGACCGACAGCCAAGAGTGGTGGCCCGCTGATTACGGCCACTACGGCCCGTTCTTTGTGCGCATGGCGTGGCACAGCGCGGGCACCTACCGGACCGCCGATGGTCGTGGTGGTGGTGCGGGCGGTCAGCAGCGTTTTGCGCCGCTGAATTCCTGGCCCGATAACGGCAACCTCGACAAAGCCCGCCGTCTGCTGTGGCCGATCAAACAGAAATACGGCAACGCGATCTCTTGGGCTGACCTGTTTCTGCTGACCGGTAATGTCGCAATGGAATCCATGGGGTTCGAGACTTTTGGCTTTGGCGGCGGTCGCGTCGACACATGGGAGCCGGAGGAAGACGTCTACTGGGGTGCCGAGACGGAATGGCTGGAAGAAAGCGGCGGCCCAAACACCCGCTATACCGGTGATCGTGATCTTGAAAACCCGCTGGCCGCCGTGCAAATGGGCCTGATTTACGTCAACCCCGAAGGCCCAGATGGCAACCCTGACCCCCAAGCCTCGGCGCACGATATCCGCGACACATTCGCCCGCATGGGCATGGATGACGCGGAAACCGTGGCGCTGACCGCAGGCGGTCACACATTCGGCAAGGCACACGGCAACGGCGATGCATCGCTGTTGGGCGCCGAGCCTGAAGGTGGTAGCATCGAGGCCATGGGCTTTGGCTGGAAAAACCCGCACGAGACGGGCCACGGCGAGCACACCGTGACCTCGGGGATTGAGGGCGCATGGACGCCGACGCCGACGACTTGGGACATGTCCTATTTCGACACGCTGTTTGGCTACGAATGGGAACTGACCAAGAGCCCCGCTGGCGCGCAGCAATGGACGGCGATCGGCGGCGAAGGCACTGTGCCTGACGCGCACAACCCGGCCAAATCGCATGCGCCGATGATGACGACGGCCGATATGGCGATGCGCGTCGATCCGGCCTACGAAAAGATCAGCCGTGATTTCCACGGCAACCCGGACAAGTTCGCCGATGCGTTCGGTCGTGCGTGGTTCAAGCTGTTGCACCGCGATATGGGACCAAAGTCCCGCTATCTGGGCGCAGAAGTCCCCGCTGAAGACCTGATCTGGCAGGATCCGTTGCCTGCGAACACCGCAGCCCCGCTTGCCAAATCCGACGTCGAGGCGCTGAAAATTGCGATTTTTGGCGCGGGTCTCAGCACATCCGAGCTGGTCAGCGTCGCATGGGCATCAGCCTCGACCTACCGCGACAGTGACAAACGCGGCGGTGCCAATGGCGCGCGCGTTCGTCTGGCCCCGCAGAAGGATTGGGAGGTCAACCAACCGGCGCAATTGGCCAAAGTCGTCGACGCCCTAGAGAAAGTCCGCGCTGATTTCGGCAATGACGTCTCGCTGGCCGATATGATCGTCTTGGGCGGATCAGCGGCGGTCGAGCAAGCGGCGAAAGCGGCTGGCCACGACATCACCGTGCCGTTCGCGGGCGGTCGCGTGGATGCGACGGCTGAGATGACGGACGCCGAGAGCTTTGACGTGTTGGAACCTGTCGCGGATGGTTTCCGCAACTATCTGGCGCGTGATTTCAGCGTTTCTGCCGAAGAGCTACTGGTCGATCGCGCGCATCTGCTGGGTCTCAGCGCGCCCCAGATGTCCGCCCTCGTGGGTGGATTGCGTGTGCTGGGTGCCAATGCGGACGGCTCGCAAAATGGTGTCTTCACAGATCGCGCGGGGCAGCTGACAGCTGATTTCTTCCGGACGATCACCGATATGGGTCTAATCTGGGAAGCGGCCGAAGATCAGACCAACGCGTTCAACGGTAAGCGTAGCGGCAAGACCGAAGTCACCGGCACGCGCGTCGATCTGGTGTTTGGTTCGAACTCGCAACTGCGCGCGATCTCAGAGGCCTTTGCGCAGACCGATGGCGAAGCGGCGTTCGTCGCGACCTTCGTCGAGGCGTGGGTCAAGGTGATGAACGCGGATCGGTTCGATCTGGCTTAATCGCTGAGACTGAAACATTGGGGCGCGGTCCGCAGGGGTCGCGCCCCTTTTTTATGCGCTGTGCTGGGTTGTGGTGAATTGCGCGGGCAGCGTCACCTCGATCAACTCGCAATCATCGCTGGGCGCGCTCAGTTGCGCAGGCATGGCGGGCGGTAAAACAAATGCATCGCCTGCCACCAACTCAGAGATGTCCTCTCCCTCGACGGCCAATGACACTGTCCCTGATTTAACGAAGGTAAACAAAATATCAGTGTCGTGACTGGTCCAAACTGGCCGCACGTTGGGCGTTGGTTTCGCCACATGAACACCCGCCACACCGCCCGTCGCCTCGCCGATGCCCGTGTCGCGGGCCTGCCATCCGGGAATGCGCCACGGCTGCCACGTCGCACCGTCCGCCTTGTGATGGATAAACCGCGTGCCGTCCCACGTGCGGTCAGGATTTACCGTAGTATTTGGCAGCTCCATTTCGTGATCAATCGTTGTGATATGTTCGGCGGGTACGCCGATTTCCAGAACTTCTATATTGTCGCTCGCTTCTAAAACCCGGTGTCGGATTTGCGGAGGCTGGATGACGCAATTGCCCGCTTCCAAGATAAACGGCTCGCCCTGATCCTCGTAAACCAGTCGTACCCAGCCGTGCAGGCAGAATATCAATTGGAACCCAACAATGTGGTAATGCACCATGTCAGGCACCGGACCGCCGTCAGGAATGCGGATATGTGATGCGATGATAGAGCCACCCAAACGATCCGGGATCAAATCACGGTACTGCATACCCGCGCGCCCGATCACCCACGCATCGCTGTCGACCAGATGGCGCACGCCGAACGCATGTTGCGTTGGTGGAACGACGAGCGGGGCCGCAGCAGGTGCGATCTCGATGCAGTGCCCGTTTGGTGTGGCAATTTCATCCGCGCTATCGCCAACCATCAGGCGCAAGACCGATGGTGTAAAAACAGCGTTTTGATCTAACCGCAGCGTCACCCCATGCCCCGAAATTACCGCCACACGCGGGTCGTCTGCTGGATAAATCTCGTCCAGCCGAAACCCCAGCTGTTGGGTGAAAAACGGCATTTCCTTGGCCAGATCATTGACCGGCCAAAGCACTTCGGCGCGGGCGATGGTGGTGGCATCAATGTCGGGCGTCTGCGTCATGCGATTAACTTTCGTTAAAGGACGTAGCGACTGATATCGGTGCTGCGCGCCAACTCGCCCAAGTGTTCTTCGACGAAGGCCGCGTTGACCTCGATCTCGTCGCCTGCGCGGTCGGGTGCCGTGAATGACAGATCCTCAAACACCCGCTCGATCACAGTGTAGAGCCTGCGCGCGCCGATGTTTTCGACGCTCTCGTTGACCTCTGCCGCGATCTTGGCCAATGCCGCAATCCCGCCCGCTTCAAACGTCACTGTGACTTCTTCGGTTTTCATCAACGCTGTGTATTGCAGCGTCAGCGCGTTGTCGGTCTCGGTCAGGATGCGCACGAAGTCTTCTTCGGTCAGCGCCCGCAATTCGACGCGGATCGGTAATCGCCCCTGTAGTTCGGGCAACAGGTCGGATGGTTTGGCAACATGAAACGCGCCCGAGGCGATGAACAGGATGTGGTCGGTTTTGATGGACCCGTGTTTGGTGCTGACGGTCGTCCCTTCGATCAGCGGCAACAGATCGCGCTGCACGCCTTCGCGGGACACATCGGCGCCGCGCGCATCGGCCCGTGCGCAGACCTTGTCGATCTCGTCGAGGAACACGATGCCGTTTTGCTCGACGGCCTCTAACGCGGCCTTGGTCACGGTTTCGTCGTCGAGCAGTTTGTCGGCCTCATCCGCGATCAGCGCGTCGTAGCTTTGCGCTACTGTCATGCGTTTTTTGACCGTGCGTCCGCCCATTTTGCCGAATAGCTCGCCGAGGTTCATCATCCCGCCCATGCCACCGCCACCGGGTTGGCCGGGGATTTCCATGCCGCCAAAGGGGTTGGATGTATCGGCCAGTTCCAGCTCGATTTCTGTATTGTCCAGCTCGCCTGATTTCAGCTTTTTGCGGAACATATCGCGGGTGTTTTCGCGCGCGTCGGGGCCTGCGATGGCGTCGATCACGCGCTCTTCGGCGGCGTGCTGTGCCTTGGCTTTGACGTCGTCGCGCATGTGTTCGCGGGTTTCGATGATCGCGGCCTCCATCAGGTCGCGGATGATCTGTTCGACGTCGCGGCCCACATAGCCCACTTCGGTGAATTTTGTGGCTTCGACCTTGATAAACGGCGCGCGCGCGAGCTTGGCCAAGCGGCGGCTGATCTCGGTTTTGCCGACGCCGGTGGGCCCGATCATCAGGATGTTCTTGGGATAGACCTCGTCGCGCAGATCATCGCCCAGCTGTTTACGCCGCCAGCGATTGCGCAGCGCCACAGCGACGGCGCGTTTGGCGTCGTTTTGGCCGATGATAAAGCGGTCGAGTTCCGAGACGATTTCGCGCGGGGTCAGGTCAGTCATATCAGGCCTTTTAGTGAGCAGGAGGAAGAAAGCGGCGCAGCCCGCCGAGGGGCAGGATGGTCAGGATCGCAGCCCGGATACGTTCCCAGAACGCCCCCAGCAACACCATCCCAATGCCCAGCCCGAGGATGAGCATGAAAAAGCCTTCCGCGCCGGGGCTGTCCGAGAGCGTGGTGACGATGACGACCACATAGCCGATCGCGGTCAGCAAGAACGACCGCCGGTCAATCGCGATGGCCACCAGCGCAAAGATCAGCAAACAGACAAACAACACGGCATTGCTTCCGTCCGCGTTGGTGGTCAAGAGCGACAGCGCAACCGTGTTGATGATCGCAGGGGCTGCCACGACATGCAGCCAAAACCCCTGCGCCGATCTGCGCGTCACCCGGTGCGGATCACTGCTGTCAAACACCATCGCCAGCGCAAAAACCGCGAGCCCAAGCGCCAGCGTGATCCATGCAAACGGGCCTTTGCCAGAGAAGGTGAAAATGTCGGTGATGCTCTCAGGGCTGCCCGATTGTGTCGCGGCGGCGACCAACGCTGTGGCAAACAAACCCAGCGCCATGATCGCCATGGCGAACGGCACTTTGAACCGCAGCCAGTAGATGAACACCGCGACGACGGACAGGATACCGGGGAAGACGACGCTGCTGAAATCTTGCTGGGCGACCATAAACACTTGGGCGAAATAGGCGGTCAGGCCCGTGGTCACGGTGCCCGCAAACATCATCGACAGCAGGATCGCGGGGCCAATCATGCGGCGACGGCGGATGAAATATTCCGAGAACAGCCAGATCAATCCAGCCGTGAGCAGGGTCCACATCAAAGCGGTGCGTTGCAGCGAGCCAAATTGATCCGCCATCGCCCAGCCCACGACACCAAACCAGCCGGTGCTGACGATGATCAGGCCGACCATGATGAAAATTTCGTTGAATCCGCGAAACAGCTCAAACGGCTCGTCGCCCGCGGCGAGGTTTTCGCGCGCACCACGACGGCTGTTGGCAAGCGCTGTCAGCGACGCGGCCTGCTTTTCGCTCAAAATACCCGCCCCGACCGAGGCGCGCAGATCATCGGTGTCGATCATCACGTTTCCTTTATCTGCTTCAATATCTAGGGGGTGGGGTCGCGCAGGGGAAGGGCTGCGTGGAATTTGGCAAAGATGACAGTCTGATCACATTGCCGTGCTGCACATAGGCCGATCCGTCATGCGACTGTATATTGGTGCCCAAGACAATGACCTAGGAGATCATCATGGACAGACGTTTTTTTCTTGCGGCCCTTGCTGCG
>CALHAP010000025.1 GCA_937931795.1 uncultured Paracoccaceae bacterium | reverse complement strand
AGGTGTTTTGTGTTTACGCAGCGGCCCTAATCGCGCGCCCTGAAATCGGCCAGCGTCTTGCTGTCTTCCTCGACAAACAATTGCGGCAGGATGTCCATCGCGGTGATTTGGTCGACGCGCAGGGTCAGAAAGTCCTGCGCGGTCTCGGACCAAACTATCGCGCTCCAAATCCGGCCCCAATAGTCCAGTGCGAGGGGGCGCACGGTCTGCGCCTCGCGCCGCGTTCCTTGCGATGTGGTAACCCGCAGTTTCTGTCGCGCGCGGATCGCGTTGCGGATCACTGGCATATGTTCAAACCCGCGCGCCACATCGGCGAACGGATAAACAGCGAGGCCCCAGCCGGCGGGGGCGGTGCTGCGGTCTTCGGGCAGGACGGCGTCGATCTTGGCGGATAGCGATTGCGCCGCCTCGCGCAGCTCGTCATCGCCCGCGTCGCCTACGACGGCCATGCCGACGTGCAGCGCCTCAAGCTCGGTCATCGTCAGGTTCAGCGGCGGCAAAGTGACTGAGGCTACGGCGCGGTAGCCCAGCCCGCGCGTCCCTTCGATCGGCACACCCGAAGCGATCAACGTGTCCATATCGCGGTAAATCGTGCGCACAGTGACCCCCAACCGATCCGCCATATCCTGCGCGCGGGTCAGCCGCCCGTTTTTCAGGATCTCGATCATCTGATAGAGGCGGTCTTTGCGAGCCATGCTGTGCTTTACCACGTGCAATTTGCTCCTGACAGGTTTTTGTCACAAATAGCGACAGTGAAACCATTGAAATGCCAGTTTGGCCCTTTTCGCAGGGGCCTCATGTCCATAGATGTACTGAGCACAGAAATGATACCGCGCCACGTTGGTGCGATGAGGAGAAAAACTATGCTGAATAATATTGGTATTCCGGGCATCTTGCTGATCGCTGTTGTGGTCCTCGTGCTGTTTGGTCGGGGCAAAGTGTCCTCGCTGATGGGCGAAGTGGGCAAAGGCATCACGGCGTTCAAAAAGGGCGTCAATGACGGCGGCCAAGAGATCGAAGACAGCGTGACAGCTGCGCGCGACGTGACACCCGAAGACGAAAAAGACCGGGTCTAAGACCCAAGATCGCGGCGGAGGGTCGAAAATGTTTGGCATGGGCTGGAGCGAAATGCTCGTGGTGGGCATCGTGGCGTTGATCGTCGTGGGCCCCAAGGATTTGCCGGGGATGTTTCGCACAATCGGCGAATTTACCGGCAAGGCCAAAGGGATGGCGCGCGAATTTAACCGCGCGATGAACGCCGCTGCGGATGATGCAGGTGTCAAAGACATCACGAAGACCATTAACGCAGCGGCCAACCCGAAGTCCTTTGGTGTTGATAAACTGAAAGAAGCGACCGGCATCAAGGATGCTGTGACATCCGGCGGCGTGACCGAGCAATTGGCCGAAGCGCGCGCGGCAAGCAAAGCCAAGTTTATGCAAGCCAGCGCAGACGTCGCCGCCAAACGTCAAGCCGCCGACACGGTGGCCGAGACACCCGCCGCGACCCCCAAACCTACCGCAAAGCCGGAGCCAAGCGAATGACGACGGCCAATGAGATCGAAGACAGCAGCGCCCCGCTGATTGAACACCTGACAGAGCTGCGCCAACGGTTGATCTACTCTGTTATGGCATTTTTGGTGGCGATGGTGCTGTGCTTCACCGTGGGTGGCTCGATCCTAGAGTTTCTGCTGGTGCCGATTGAAAACACCATGCGCGCTTTGGGCGATCCGAACCCCGAAATGCAATATACGGCACCGCAGGAATACTTCTTCACGCTGGTGCGGATTTCTATGGTCGGCGGGTTGATCCTCGGGTTTCCGGTGATCGCCTATCAGATGTGGCGCTTTGTGGCGCCGGGCTTGTACCGCAACGAGAAAAACGCGTTTCTGCCGTTTATAGTTGTGTCGCCGCTATTGTTCCTAATCGGGGCTGCTTTTGCGCATTTCGTTGTTGTCCCACTGGCGATGGCGTTCTTTCTCGGGTTCGCTGATTTACCGACCGTGTTGACGGATGCGGCGGCCGATTTGGTCCCGGTTCCGGGCAGCACTGCGGCCCCGAGTGTTGATGACGTCTGGGCACAATTCGAAGACCGCCGCGATGAGGCGTCCGAGGGCGTGGCGATTGTGTTCAACGGCAAGGTCAACGAGAGCCTTGATATCACACTGAAAATGATTGTGGCCTTTGGCTTGTGCTTTCAGCTGCCCGTGTTGTTGACGCTTATGGGGTCTGCGGGCTTGGCTTCGTCGCGCGGGTTGCGCCGGACGCGGAAATACGCGGTCTTGGGCATCTTGGTCGTTGCCGCATTGGTCACACCACCGGATGTTGTGACGCAGTTGATCTTATTTGTGGTGGTCTACGGCCTCTATGAAATCTCGATCCACCTCGTTGCTCGTGTCGAGCGCAAGAAAGATAAAGCAGCGCGTGAAGAAGGTGTCATCGGTGAAGGCGAGAGCCTCTTTGATGAGCCCGATGACGAAGATGAAGATGATGCCACATCTGAGCCAGAGGCTGCAAAGTGAACGATGTTCTGTTGGAGCGGATCGCGCAGGCGTTGGAACGATTGGCACCAGCGCCCGCCGATACGCCCGATTTCGCGCGGGCCTCTGCCTATGTCTGGCACGCTGATCCTGATCGGGTTGAGCCGGTGCGCAATGTCTCGCGTCAGGACATCTCGCTACTGATCGGCATTGATCGCGCGCGCGATACATTGCTGGAAAACACCCAACGCTTTGCCGTGGGTTTGCCTGCCAACAATGCATTATTGTGGGGCGCACGTGGCATGGGAAAATCCAGCCTTGTCAAATCAGTGCATGCCCATGTTCATGCATCACATGAAGAGTTAAAGCTGATCGAGGTCCACCGCGAAGACTTGCCCAGTATCGGGCGTTGTCTGGCCTATCTGCGGGCATCGCCGCATCGGTTTATTCTGTTTTGCGATGATCTGTCGTTCAGTCAGGACGACGCGCATTACAAGTCGCTGAAGGCCGTTTTAGATGGCGGCATAGAGGGGCGGCCTGACAACGTGCTGTTCTACGCCACGTCCAACCGCAGACATCTGATGCCGCGCGATATGATCGAAAACGAACGGTCCTCGGCCATTTCGCCGTCCGAGGCGGTGGAGGAAAAGGTATCGCTGTCGGATCGCTTTGGCCTGTGGCTCGGGTTTCACCCCTGCACCCAAGACGAGTATCTGCAGATGATCCGCGGCTATTGCGACGCCCATGGGGTTGAGATCGGCGATGATGTTCTGCGTGCAGACGCCATTGAATGGCAGGCGACACGCGGCAGCAGATCTGGGCGCGTGGCATGGCAGTTTTTCACTGATCTTGCCGGGCGACACGGCGTGTCATTGCGCGACTGAGGCGGGCCGTGCGGCCCGCCGTTCTGCTTTACGGCAGGTAGTCGGTCGGGTCTTCGCTTTCGGTCCCACGGCGCACTTCGAAATGCAGATAGCTGGGATCACCGGGCCGCACAGAGCCGATGGCTTGGCCACGTGTCACCGAGTTCCCGCGCTCAATCGTCAGATTTTCGAGATGCGTATAGACCGTCAGCACATTGTCCGCGTGGCGGATCACAACGATCTGAATACCGGCTGTGTCAGTTGTGATGGCGGCCACTGTGCCCGCATCTGCGGCCACGACGGGGGCGCCTGCGGGCGCGCCGATGTCGATGCCATCGTTGCGACCGGGGGCGTAGGCACGAATGATGCTGCCCTGCGCGGGCATGACCATTTGTGCTGTGGTATCAGGGGCTTGGTCCGCGCCGAGATTGGGTGCTGGCGTGGGGACAGCAGGGGCCTGAGCGGTGGGCAAATCAGCCCCTGGGTCCACCTCGGGCAGGGGTGTCGACGCGCTGGGGGGGACGGGCGTGTCGCTGCCGGTGCCCGGTGCCGCCGTCTCCTGCGCGGCAGGCGCGGGTGCGGCGGGTGCCACGGCTGCGGTGACATCGGGGATCAACAAATACTGGCCTTCGCGCACGGTCAGATCGGCCCCGAGCGTGTTCCACTGCGAAATTGCGCGCGGTGTCACGCCGTATAGGCGGGCGATGGAAAACAC
>CALHAP010000024.1 GCA_937931795.1 uncultured Paracoccaceae bacterium | reverse complement strand
GCATTGGCGATGGCGTTCCAAGATGCGTCTTTGCTGCCATGGCGCAGCTTGCGGGCCAATATAGCGCTTGGGCGCAGCCTCGCGCGGCTGCCCCGTGGTGCAGCCAAGGTCGATGATTTGATTGCGCGCGTCGGGCTGGCGGGTTTTGAGGATGCACGACCTGCTGAGCTGTCGGGGGGAATGAGACAACGTGCGGCTATCGCCCGCTGTCTGGTCTCTGACCCTGAAGTGCTGCTGCTTGATGAACCCTTTGGTGCCGTTGATGCGATGACGCGGCGGCGGCTGAATGCCGAACTGCCGCCCCTATGGCAGTCGCGGGGGGGCACGACGTTGCTGGTCACGCATTCGGTGTCAGAAGCGGTGCGTTTGGCCGACCGGGTATTGGTCCTGTCACACCGTCCAGCAACGGTTGTCGCGGACATCACCGTGGATAAGGCGTCCAATACCACGAGCGAGGCGCAGATATTTGCAGCCCTCGGCGAAGACGCCGCGTAGTGATGTCGCGCGGGGTCGTTTGGGGTGGGGTGATCGCGCTGCTGGCCTTATGGGCGTTGGCGGATTTTTTCCTATCAGACAGCCTTGTGGTCGCCGGGCCCATCGAGATTGCAGGTTATGTCGGTGAAAATTTCCCGATCCTGTTGCGCGCTGTGGTCGAGACCAGCAAGAATGCGGCATGGGGGTTTGCGTTTGGCACGCTCGCTGCCGTCTTTCTGGCAGCGATGGGCGTGCTTTGGCGGCGCAGTGAGGCTGTGCTGTCAGCCGTGGCTTTGGTGGTGTTTTGCCTGCCATTGATCGCGACGGGGCCGATTTTTCGGGTGCTATTCGGGCCGGGGGCCGGGCCGCAAATCACGCTGGCGGCGCTGGCCTGCTATTTCACCACCTATCTGGCGTTGCGCGTCGGGCTGCGGGCGGTGCCGCAGGCGTGGGACGATCTGATCCGTATTTACGGGCGCGGCGCGTGGACACATCTGATCCGCATCCGTGCGCGCGCGAGCCTGCCTTATCTGGTGGCGGGCCTGCAAATCGGCGCTCCTGCTGCGTTCTTGGGCGCGATGATTGGCGAGTTTACCGGCGCCGAACGCGGGCTGGGTGTGCTGACCTTGCGCGCGATGCAAGGGCTGCGCCCCGAAGCGACATGGGCCATTGGGCTGATCGCCGCAGGTCTGTCGATCTTGGCCTATGGCGTGATTGGCGCTATCGGCACAAAGCTGGTCGGCTACCGCGCCGAGATATTGCTGGCCCCACCGCGTCCGGTGGCGCGCGTCTCGCTTTGGCGGCCCGTCATTCTGGTGCTAGGGGTCGCTGCTGGTGTGATTGGGCTGTGGTATGTGGCGATGGAGGCCTTTGCGCTCAACAGGTTCTTCGCCAAGCGCCCCGGTGATATTTGGGTTTACCTCGTCACAGACCCCGGCGCTGAAGGTGCGCGTGACCGCCTATTCGCCGCTCTTGCAGAGACGCTGACCCTGACTGTGCCGGGGTATTTCGCGGGTTTGATCATGGGGGCAGGGCTGGCGATTGGGCTGCAATTGCTGCCCATGGCGCGCGGCTTTGTGCTGCCATTGGCTGTCACGTTGCGGTCCGTGCCCATTATCACGACGGCCCCGTTGATTGTCTTGGCCCTTGGGCGGGGCGCATTGGGGACGATTGTGATTGTGGCAGTCATGATCTTTTTCCCCACGTTCGTGGCCTGCGCCCAAGGATTGCGTCAGGTGCCGGGGCAAATATCGGATGTGTTCGACAGCTACCGCGTGCCGCCGCTGCGCCGCGTTATGCTGGCCCAAGTGCCCGCGATGCTGCCCGCGTTTTTCGCAAGTGCGCGGATGGCCGTGCCCGCAGCCGTGCTTGCGGCGACCACGACGGAATGGTTGGCAACCGGGCGCGGCATCGGGGTGTTGATGGCGCTGACGACGACCACGTCGGATTATAACATGCTGTGGAGCTGCGTCGTCGTGGTCTGTTTGGTGGCGGTCGCGGGCTATGCAATTGTCGCGTTTATCGAACAACGGGTGTTGCGCGTATACGCCCCAGAGCAGGTGATCTGATGCAGGCTGTTTTCGCAATTCCCGGTGATATGCACCGCAAAACCGGGGGGTTTATATATGAAGCCACGGTCCTGCGTGCCCTCAATGATCTGGGATGCCCCACCGCGAATTTGCAACTGCCCGACAGCTTTCCGCAGCCGACCGAGGCCGATATGCGTACTACTTTGCAGGCATTAGATGCAGTGCCCGTGGATCAACCGATCATCCTAGACGGTTTGGTGTTCGGGGCGATTGATCCCGCAGGATTGGCCAAAATACGCGCGCCGGTGATTGCGATGATCCATCATCCCTTGGGCCTAGAGAGCGGGATTGCTCCCCAGTTGGCCGCGCATTTGCGCGCGAACGAGGCCGCAGCGCTGAAACACGCCAGCCAGATCGTCGTGCCCAGCCCACATACCGCGCGCACTTTGGTTCACCAGTTCGGGGCAGATGCGGACAAAATTACGGTGGCACCGCCCGGATTTGAACCCATCGAGACGCGTCGTACCCCGGCCCATCCGCCCTTGATCCTGTCCGTGGGGCTGTTGGCGCGTCGCAAGGGGCATGATATCTTGCTCAATGCCTTGGCTGCGATCAAAGACCTGCCGTGGCAGGCAGAGATTATCGGCAAACGGCACGACGTGACCGTCGCGGATCAATTGCTGCACCAATGCGACGATTTAGGCCTATCAGACCGCGTGACCTTCCTCGGCGAAGTGCCTCAGGCGCAGATGACCGAGCGGTTTCGTGCGGCCAGCATCTTTGCGCTTGCGACACGCTATGAAGGCTACGGCATGGTGTTGGGCGAGGCGATGCAACACGGTTTGCCGATTGTTACTTGCCGTACAGGTGCTGTGCCGGACACCGTGGGGGACGCCGCGCTGCTGGTCCCGCCGGACGCGTCCCATAGCTTTGCCAACGCGTTACGCCGGCTGCTGGTGAACACGGATACCGCGACGACCATAAGTCTGCGTGCCATGAGACGTGGACGCGCCTTGCCGCTGTGGCGCGACACGGCGGGTATTATCTCAGACGTCATTGCTCGGTGTGTGAGGGAGAACGGTGCTGCGACG
>CALHAP010000023.1 GCA_937931795.1 uncultured Paracoccaceae bacterium | reverse complement strand
CCTGCTCCGGACAGGCTTCGACGATCTCGCGAACGCGGCGTGCACCGGCGTGGTGCCCAAACAGACGGGGCCGCCCACGCATCTGCGCCCAACGGCCATTGCCATCCATGATGATCGCGACGTGTTGTGGGCCTTTACGGTCCGAGGTGTCGTCTTTTGCCTGTGTGGCCATATTGGCCTCCGTTCGTTACGTGTACTGCCCCCAAAAAATCAGGTGCTAGACCTGCATGATCTCGGATTGTTTGGTCTCCAACGTGTCGTCGACCGCTTTGATATAACTATCTGTCAAATCTTGAACTTCGGTTTCCCAAAACTTCATATCGTCTTCGCTCAGGCCATCTGTCTTGGCCTTTTTAATCTGGTCCATGCCGTCACGACGCAGGT
This sequence comes from uncultured Paracoccaceae bacterium, assembly GCA_937931795.1. GTDB lineage: Bacteria > Pseudomonadota > Alphaproteobacteria > Rhodobacterales > Rhodobacteraceae > JALZWD01. The sequence goes on along the minus strand of CALHAP010000023.1, from coordinate 6,886 downwards.
TGCGCACAGAAACGCGGGCGCGCTCGGCATAATCGGCGGCCACTTTGGTCAACTCGCGACGACGTTCTTCGTTCAGCTCAGGGATCGGCAGCATGATGATTGTGCCGTTCATCTGCGGGTTAATCCCGAGGCCAGAATTACGAATAGTTTTCTCGACAACGTTCACCAATCCCTTGTCCCAGACATTGATTGTCACCATTCGCGGCTCGGGGACATTGATCGTGCCGACCTGATTGATCGGCGTCTGCTGACCGTAAGCATCAATCATAATCGGTTCTAGCATCGACGCAGAGGCACGGCCTGTGCGCAAAGACGCAAGTTCGTTGCGCAGTGACGCAATAGCACCATCCATCCGACGTTTCAGATCGTCCGTATCAAGCTCAAAATCGTCAGCCATGGCCCTGTGCACACCCTCGTTGGTCAGTATTTACAGTTCTATAACCCGACCTTGTGGAGAAAGTATAGCGCGCATTGCTGCACTTCGCGGGCAGAAATGCGCCCGTTTTACGGCAGTTTGTGCAAAGGCTGCTTAATCAGAGACGCGGGTATAGGTGCCCTTGCCCGCCAAGATGCCCTTAAATCCACCGGGTTCATCCAGTGAAAACACGATGATTGGCAGGTGATTGTCACGCGCGAGCGCGATGGCGCTGGCGTCCATCACGGCCAAATGTTTTTGCAAAACTTCGTCGTAAGTTACGTGATCATAGCGCACCGCATCGTCGTGTTTGGCGGGGTCTTTGTCGTAAACACCGTCGACCTTGGTGCCTTTAAAAATCGCCTGACAGCGCATTTCATTGGCCCGCAACGTGGCGGCCGTATCGGTCGTGAAATAGGGGTTTCCTGTGCCTGCCGCAAAGATACACACGCGTTTCTTCTCGAGGTGGCGCACTGCACGTCTGCGAATATAGGGTTCGGCCACTTCGTTCATCGTAATGGCCGAGATGACCCGCGTGTGGATGTCCAGCTCTTCGAGTGCTGATTGCATCCCCAGCGCATTCATCACTGTGGCCAGCATCCCCATGTAGTCGGCTGTGGTGCGTTCCATGCCCTGCGCGCTGCCCTGAAGGCCGCGAAAGATATTGCCGCCCCCGATGACCATGCAAATCTCGACGCCCATATCATGGACAGTTTTTACCTCGTTGGCGATGCGCTCGACAGTGGGCGGATGCAGGCCAAAACCGGTGTCCCCCATCAACGCCTCGCCCGAGATTTTCAGCATAACACGTTTGAAAGCAGCGGGATTGGCGTCGGTCATGGAGGCTCCTGTCTATATCTGCGGCGAGACCGGATTGAGCGGCCAGATTCGCGCGCCTTTCATTGCCGCGCAAAATGTCGCAAAACCCCGTCCTGTTCAATGGCGCAGCCGGGGGAAAATCACTGTGAGTAGCAATGACCATACGGCACACCCGCTCTTACCCCACCTTCCCCTGATTGATCAAACCACGCCTGTGCTCATTTCAGGGCCAACGGCATCGGGGAAATCAGGCTTAGCGCTGACCATCGCCGAGCGGTATGGCGGACAGATCATCAATGCAGATGCGCTGCAAATCTATGATGCCTGGCCCATTCTCAGCGCCCAGCCAGATGCCGCGGACTTTGCCCGCGCACCACATGCGCTCTATGGTTTTTTACCGCATGACCAACCCTATTCGGTCGGTGACTGGCTGCGCGATGTCACCCCGCTGCTCACCGCCGGGCCGCGCCCCATTATCGTGGGCGGGACGGGGTTGTATTTTCAGGCACTCAAGGCAGGTTTAGCCGTGATTCCACCCATCCCGCCGCAGACGCGAGAGACTGGGGATTCGCTTGCCTTGGAGGCTTTGCTTGACGGTATCGACGATGAAACGCGCCGCACTCTCGACACGCTCAATCGCGCACGCGTCCAGCGCGCATGGGAAGTGCAGCACGCGACGGGACACAGTCTGACGCACTGGCAGCGGCAACCGACGACCCCCGTTTTGCCGCTAGAGCAGACCATTGCACTGCGCCTTGACGCGGATCCCGCGTGGTTAAATGCGCGCATTGTTCAGCGATGCGAAACAATGCTGACACAGGGCGCTATTGATGAAGCGCGGCGCATGCAAAATCGCTGGTCCGCCCATCACCCATCCTCAAAAACAATCGGAGCTGTCGAACTGATCGGTTATATTGATGGCCGCGTCACAAAAGATGAGGTTATCGAGCGTATCGTCATAAAAACAAGACAATATGCAAAGCGACAGCGGACATGGCTGCGGTCCAAGATGGGGGGGTGGCACGGGCTAGGTTTGAAATAGACAATAACTTATCCACAGGCTTGCCCACAGAAAACAGCATAGTGCTGGGGGCATCTGGCTTGAACCTTGGCACAAATGTGGCGACACTTGCATTAATTCAATCTGGGGGTGCCAAATGTCTGATCCAATGTCCAACGAGCCACCGCAAACGCTCAAGCTTGACCCGATCGTTCAAACGTCGGCGGCAGACCGTTGGAAAACCGAAGCGATGCGCAGCCATGCCACCCCGCGCCTGATCTATATGAACCGGGGTCAGGGTCGGATCATTATCGCAGGCCAAATCTCCAGCTACAGCGCGCACAGCGTCATCTTTATTCCCGCCAACACGATGTATGGCTATGAGGCAGGCCCGATGGTCTTTGGCGCTGTGCTCAATATCCCGAATGCGATGGCCTCCGAATGGCCCAACGAGACGGTGCATGTGCGCTTACGCGACGTGCATGCGCAAAAAGAGATCGCAAATCTGTTTGATAACCTTGACCGCGAGTTGAACTCTGAAAAACCCGGACGCACCCGTGCCGCGCATTATCACACCGGCATTCTATCGGTGTTCTTGGAGCGGCAAATGGATGTGCTGGGGCCTGAACTCGCGCGGTTCCAAAACGACACACCTGCAGCACGCCTCGTCGCGGCCTTTACCGATCTGGTCGAGCGCGATTATAAATCTCGCAAAGGGGTAGCGGATTATGCCTCTGATTTGGGCGTCACGCCGACGCATTTGACCCGGTGTTGCAACGAGACCTGCGGCGCATCGGCCCTCGCGTTGCTGACGGACCGGATCATGCATGAAGCGCGTCGTTTGCTGCGTGACACGGATCACCCTGTGCAGAATATTGCCGCGAACCTAGGGTTTGGCTCGGCCGCCTATTTTACGCGGAGTTTTCAGTCTCAGACAGGCGAAACCCCCAGCGGTTTTCGCAAGGCTGACGGTACAGAGCCCAGCACCGAAGCCCACTAAAGGTCAGTTTCCCAAGATCACACGCACATAATTTTGCGTCTCAGCATATGGCGGCACCCCGCCATATCGCTGCACGGCACCCGGCCCCGCGTTATAGGCCGCCAGCGCCAGCCGCCAATCACCAAAAGCATCATATTGGATGCGCAAATACCGCGCGCCGCCGTCAAGGTTTTCTGCCGGATCATGCGGATCAACCCGCATCAAGCGCGCGGTCCCTGGCATCAACTGTGCAAGACCGAGCGCGCCCGCGTGAGACACAGCGGCGGCGTTCCAAGCACTTTCTTGCTGGACAAGGCGCAAAAATAAATCCTCAGGCACCCTATTCCGGCGGGCCGCATCGCGCGCCAGTGACAGATAAGGGCCACGATAACTGCCTGTGTAACTAGGCGTCGCTGCAATCCCAATGGGCGCCTCTTCGCTCGTAGGGCGGAGACGGTCGGAGGCTGCGTATTGATCCGCTGCGCGCCCATCCAAGACCGAAAGTTGTTGTTGTAACAAACTGCTACGCGACATGGTCGACAGAGTACCATCCTGGGCCAAAGCGGCGCTGGTGAACAATACCACACCTATAATACTCGCGAAAAACCTCACCGAGACACCCCCACACCGATAAATACCTAAAAACCGTAGCCCAGTGAGATCAAACTTACCAGCGCGCGGCCATCCGGACCTGCGTTAACCAATTGTTCAATGCCCCTGTGAAAGATACACGTAAAGAAAATGTGAATCACTGGGAGTGGAAAATGGCGGGTTCGGTCAACAAGGTTATTCTTATCGGCAATCTGGGGCGCGACCCCGAGGTGCGCACGTTTCAAAACGGCGGCAAAGTGGTCAACCTGCGCATCGCGACCTCTGAGACATGGAAAGATCGCAACAGCGGTGAGCGCAAGGAACGCACGGAATGGCATTCTGTCGCGATCTTTAACGAGCCCTTGGGGCGCGTCGCAGAGCAATACCTGCGCAAAGGCTCAAAAGTTTACCTCGAAGGACAGCTTGAGACCCGCAAATGGCAGGATCAATCCGGCCAAGACAAATACAGCACCGAAGTGGTCCTGCGGCCCTACACTGGCAACCTAACAATGCTCGATGGGCGCGATGGTGGCGGTGGGTCTGGTGGCAGCTCTGGTGGCGGATATATGGCCGATCAATCGGGCGGATATGACCAAGGTGGCTATGGCGGCGGCAATAGCGGTGGGTCGTCCTCACCAGCACCGGCCAGCAGCGACATGGATGATGAAATTCCATTCTAAATGAAAGTGTTGCGCGGCGTTCTTTATGTTCGCCGCGCAAGTTCATCTGTTAGTAATTGCCGCACCACATCGTTCGGAACATCGCGTGTGATAAACGCATCCCCGATACCGCGCGCCAAAATGAACGTCAGTTGTCCCTGAACAACCTTTTTGTCCTGCGCCATCAGCGCGAGCAAGGCGTCTGCATCGGGCAAGTCCCCGTCAATATCGCTCAGATCCGCCTTCATCCCCATGTCCCGCAGGTGCGCGCGAACGCGGCTTGGCGTTTCTTGCGCGCAATGCCCAAGCCGTGCGGATAGGTCAAAGGCGAGCCCGCAGCCAATGGCCACCCCTTCACCGTGCATTAGGCGGTCTCGGTAGTCCGTCGCAGCTTCAAGCGCATGGCAAAAGGTATGGCCAAGGTTCAGTAGCGCGCGGTCGCCCTGTTCGGTTTCATCACCCACCACGATGTCCGCTTTCATCTCGCAGGACCGTTTGATGGCATAGGTTCTGGCTGCCACATCACCGTTTTTCATCGCCGGCGCGTTTTGCTCCAGCCATTCGAAAAACGCGGCATCCCCTAGTAGCCCATATTTCATAACTTCGCCGTAGCCGGACAGAAAAATACGCTCAGACAGCGTGTCGAGCAGATCCGTATCAATCAACACCAAAGACGGTTGATGAAATGCCCCAACAAGGTTTTTCCCGTGTCGCGTGTTGATCCCGGTTTTGCCACCGACAGAACTGTCGACTTGCGCCAACAGAGTCGACGGGATTTGCACAAACCGAACACCACGGCGCAAAATCGCGGCAGCGAAACCCACCAAATCACCTATCACGCCACCGCCGAACGCGATGACGAGATCACCGCGCTCAACCTCATTGTCGAGCAACCATTCGACGACGGTCGTCAGATGCGCCCAGCCTTTGGTTTGCTCGCCAGACGGCAAAGAAAGGACATTCGCTTCAATCTCAGCACGATCCAGCGCCGCCGTAAGCTTGGGTAGATGGACCATATTCAAGCTTTCGTCCGCGACAATCACCACCTTTGGGCGTTTTAAGAACGGGGCAATATGGTCTGCAACGTCCTCAAGCAGTCCTTGTCCAATTCTAATATCGTAGGCGCGACCGGCAAGGGGGACATGGACGGTCTCAAAATCGGCGTGGCTCACGGATTAAATCTCCAGAATGTCGGCAGCGGCGCCTAGTGTCTCGACGACCAATTGTGTTGTTTGCGCGATGGAAAAGGACGGTTTTGCACTGACTTTCATATCGGCCAGTGCGTAGATATCTTTCCGGTCGGCCAAGATAGATTTGAGCGTCTCATAGGGGTCATGTGTTTGCAAAAGCGGCCGCGTAGATTTGTGCCGGACACGGTCCCACAACGTCGCGAGATCGACATCGAGCCAAACGGACACCCCGTGTTGCGTGATGTTATCGCGGTTACGTTGCGCCAAAAATGCCCCGCCGCCCGTCGATAAAATTGCGGGCGGTCCGTGCAATAGGCGTGCAATCACCTCGGCCTCGCGATCCCGAAAGAAAGCTTCACCGTCGCGTTTGAAAATCTCAGGGATCGTGGCTTGTGCTGCGCGTTCGATTTCGGCGTCAGAATCGACAAACGGCACGCCCAAGACACCAGCCAAAGACCGCCCAATCGCTGTTTTACCAGACCCCATCATCCCGACCAAAGCCACACAACGGTGAAGCCGTCCCGACGTTTCGCTGGTAAGTGGGGGCGTCTCTGGCCGATGCATGATGGTCTCCGCTGGCAACCTGCGTCTAAGCAATAACTGTCGAAACACTCAGCGACATTCTGCGCCCACTGCGCAAAATCGTGATGTGAACGACGTGATCTTTGTCATACCCTACGCTAAGGTGCCAGCAATATACGAGGGCTGGATCACACGCCCCGCGATAATTGAGGATGCGCAGCCGATGGGCCGATTGTTTAAACTGCTGTTTTTTCTGCTCATATTGGGTGCTGCGGCTTTTGTCGCATATGCCTATGTCGGCCCCATTTTCATGCGCGCAGACTTTGAGCCACCGACCGAGCGGATCGTCCAGCCTGTGACGCTAGAGATCGAATAATGCGCCGGGTCCCTCTTTTTGCAGCAACTTTGTGCGGCACGCTCGCCCACGCGCAGAGCGACACACCGCTGTCAGCGATAGATTGGCTGTCGCGCAGTGTTGCGACACCGGTTGCAGCCCCAGCAGCCCCCCAATTGGACGAAGACGCCACCGCCCTAAGCGGGACAGCCCCCACCGTGACAACCACATCGCTTGACGCCCCCTCCATTGACCGGATCGGGCTGATGCAATCCGACATCTCTGGCTTGCCGTCTGATCTATGGTCCGCCAGCACAACTGATGACCTACTTCCCTTGATTGCGCGCGCAGAGATAGAAACCCTGCCCGCCTTGCAA
>CALHAP010000022.1 GCA_937931795.1 uncultured Paracoccaceae bacterium | reverse complement strand
TGGTCCGTATCCAAGCCCAAGAAGGCGAAGAAAGCGTGTCGGCAGATGTAATTTTGCAAGTGAAGTCCGCCTTGCAAACCATCGACCCCGACATGACGTTTCCCGCCACCGAAAGCGTCGGCCCCAAGGTCTCGGGCGAGCTGATCCGCTCCGCGATCTACGCAGTGCTTGGTGCTTTGACGGCCATTGTGATCTACATCTGGCTGCGGTTTGAATGGCAATTTTCGGTCGGCGCAGTTGCCGCATTGGTGCATGACGTGGCGTTGACCATTGGCATATTCTCGCTGTTTCAAATCCAATTTGACCTCGCGATTGTCGCGGCGATTTTGACCATCGTGGGCTATTCGATCAACGACACCGTGGTGGTCTTTGACCGGGCGCGAGAAAACCTGCGCAAATATCGCAAGAAGCCATTGGTCGAGGTGCTGAACCTATCGGCCAACGAGACCCTCAGCCGGACCCTGATGACATCGCTGACGACGCTCTTGGCGTTGATTGCCTTGTTGGTTCTGGGCGGCGACGTGATCCGTGGATTTGTGTTCGCGATCACGTGGGGTATCATCGTGGGCACCTATTCGTCGATTTACGTGGCAAAAAACGTGGTTCTGATGCTGGGTGTGAAACGCGACTGGTCGGGTGAGAAAAAACCAACCGGCAACCAATTTGCCGATATCGACGCCTGATAACGAGAGCGAAAGCGGATGCTATGCGCCTGAACGAAGTGGTTTATGACGATGCCAAGCCGATTGACGGCTATGGCCCCGGCTTTTTTCGCATCGGCGGGCAGGTCTTTGAAGGTCCGGTGACCGTGACGGCCACCGGGGTGGCCCCTTGGGGTGGCTACGCAGATGCCGCAACTCTGGTGGGTATGGCGGGTGATCTTGATGTGATTTTCGTGGGCACTGGCGCAGATATTGCCCATCTTCCCGCCGATTTGCGCGACGCGGTAGAGGCCGCAGGCATAGGTCTAGAGGCGATGTCATCGCCGGCGGCCTGTCGCACCTACAACGTCCTGCTCAGCGAGGGCCGCCGTGTCGGGCTGGCTCTGTTGCCCGTGTGAGCCTGCGCGTCACCGATCTGACCTGTGCGCGGGGTGGGGTGTCGGTACTGTCGGACATGTCGTTTGATGTCCCAGCGGGGGCGGCCCTTATCCTGCGGGGGCCCAACGGTGTCGGCAAAACAACCTTGCTGCGCACATTGGCAGGCCTGCAACCTGCACTTTCGGGTCGCGTTGAAATGGCAAAAGAGTCCAGCGCCTATGCCAGCCACGCAGACGGCGTGAAGCAAGCGCTAACGGTTACGGAAAACCTGAGGTTTTGGGCGGAAATCTACGGACATGACGTGCCGGACGCCATTTATCAAACCTTCGATCTTGACGACCTGCGGCAGCGGCTCGCGGGGACATTATCTGCGGGGCAAAAACGGCGGCTTGGGCTGGCACGGCTGGCACTGATCAAACGCCGCGTGTTGTTCTTGGATGAGCCGACCGTGTCGCTCGATGCCTTCTCGGTCAAATTGTTTGCGCAGTGGATGCAGGGGCATTTGACGGGTGGCGGCAGTGCGGTGATCGCGACGCATATCGACCTCGGGCTGGACGCGCCAGAGCTGGATCTGACGCCCTACATCGCGACGCAAGATGAAACAGGCGGCAGCGACGAGGCGTTTTTGTGAAAGCGGTGTTCATCCGTGATGTGACGCTGGCGTTCCGGGCCGGCGGGGGCTTTGGGTTGGCGCTGGCATTCTTTTTGATCGTCGTGATCTTGGTCCCCTTCGGCATCGGTCCTGACCGCGCCATCTTGGCCCGGATCGCGCCCGGTATCTTATGGGTCGCGGCCTTACTCGCGTGTTTGCTGTCGCTCGACCGGATTTTCGCGCTGGATTATGAAGACGGATCGCTGCCGTTGCTCGCGACGTCACCACTGCCGCTCGAAGGGCTGGTCTTGGCGAAATCCGCCGCGCACATGGTGGTGACAGGATTGCCGCTGACGATTGCGGCACCGGCGCTGGGGTTTTTGTTGAATATGCAGGCGGGGGCCTATCCGTGGCTGGTGGTGTCCTTGGCCATCGGCACACCCGCCTTGTCGATGATCGGCGCATTTGGGGCGGCCCTGACAGTTGGGCTTCGGCGCGGGGGCTTGTTACTGTCGCTGCTGGTGCTGCCGCTTTATGTGCCGACGCTGATCTTTGGGGCGGACCTGGTGCGACGCGGGGCGGACGGTCTGTCCGTCACTGTGCCTCTAATGATGCTGTCGGTGATCACCCTAGGTGCTGTCGCCCTGATGCCCTTTGCCGCAGCCGCCGTTTTGCGCATCAATCTACGGTGATGATGCATTGAGACATGCGCCAAGGCAGGCTAAATAGCGCACATGTCGATCTGGGAATACGCCAATCCAAAGAAGTTTAGCGCGACGGTGACACCGATCATCCCGTGGGCGTTTGCGCTCGGGCTGGGCGGATTGGCCGTGGGCTTGATCTGGGGGTTTTTCTTCACGCCCGATGACTACCGCCAAGGGGCGACGGTCAAGATCATCTACCTACATGTCCCCAGCGCCTTTCTGGCGATCAACGCGTGGCTAATGATGCTGGTGACCTCGCTCATCTGGGTTGTGCGTAGGCATCACGTCAGCGCACTGGCAGCCAAAGCGGCAGCGCCTGTGGGCGTGGTGATGACGGTGATGGCGCTGGCGACCGGGGCGATTTGGGGCCAACCGATCTGGGGCACATGGTGGGCGTGGGATCCGCGTTTGACCTCGTTCCTGATCCTGTTCCTGTTCTATCTGGGCTATATCGCGCTGTGGGAAGCAATCCCTGACCCCGATACCGCCGCTGACCTGACCTCAATCCTGTGCATTGTCGGCTCGGTGTTCGCATTGTTGTCGCGCTACGCCGCCGTCTATTGGGCGCAAGGGTTGCACCAGCCCGCATCCTTGTCATTGGACGCCGAAGAAAACGTGGCAGACGTGTTCTGGCAGCCGTTGGTGCTGTGTATGGTGGCCTTTGGCATCCTTTTCGTGGCCCTCGTGTTGCTGCGCACCCGCACCGAAATTGCCAAACGCCGGATAGCGGCCCTAGAGGCGCGCGCCCGCAGGTCAGAGGTGCGTGTCTGATGCCCGATCTTGGTCCCTATGCGGTTCCCGTTTTGGCGGCCTACGCTGTGTCATTGTCGCTGTTTGCGGTGATTGTGCTGTCCAGCTGGCGCAGTTGGATCAAGGTTAAAAGACAGTTGAAAGAGGTTGAAAAGAATGGCGAAAGTTAAGCCGTTGGTGCTATTGCCCTTGGTCATCTTCGCGGGCCTTGCGGGGCTATTTGCCGGTGGCATGTACCGCGACAACCCTGGCGAATTGCCCTCTACGATGATCGGCAGAACTGCCCCAGACGTGCCGCGCTTTGCGCTGGATGGGCAAGAGTTGCTGACGGCAGATGACTTCACGACTGGCGAGGTGACGCTGGTCAATTTTTGGGCGTCCTGGTGTCCGCCATGCC
>CALHAP010000021.1 GCA_937931795.1 uncultured Paracoccaceae bacterium | reverse complement strand
GGTGTAATTCTTTTGGCCCTGACGTTGCTGAAATGGATCGCACCCAACATGGACATTGCAACAGCCGTCAAAGTGGGTGGTGGTGTACTAATTTTGATAGCGTTCGCGGTCACGCCACGTGACCAGTGGGTTTCGTCGTTTGTAGAATCTGGCAATAAGAAAAATGAACGAACAAAGAAAAAGTAGAACGCGAAACACGAACGACTGGCTTTCGCACACCAGTTACAAGTACGATGAACAACAAAGGGGTGGAACACTGGGACACCCCTATAAGGGGTGTGTCCCGTTGTTCCGGAAAAACCCCTTATTTTCGTGCGGAAAAGGGTGGGACATTGTCCCGCTTTGTCTCGGTTGTCCCGGCATCTATTCATCGCCTAAATCCTCAAACTTTGTGTCATGCGTCTCACAGACACGGAATGAACCGTCTAAGAACGCCACTCTTTTGCTGTTGACCAGTTCCCGTTTTGCGCGGTTAAACACGGTTTTACGGCTCTCGTAGCTGTCGGATGCGCAGACATTGCGCCCTTCAAGTGCCGTGTCGCGCCAAACTTTTTCATCAACCGGTTGCTCTCCGCCGCCAAGGTCCAGCAGCAGACCAAGTGCCGCCTCTTGCGAGGCTGGCAATCGGGTGCGGTTCGACGGCTTCCGCGTCGTTGGGATGGCAATGGCCGCAGTAACAGTGTCACCATCGGAGTCTATGCCAATGGTTCGGGCTTCGATTTCAAACGCCATAGTGCTGTCCTGTGAGCCGTTGCGGTTCTTGGTCAACTTGCCTGTGACGATGTCGTCTTTGCTGGTGAGGTGGATGGAAACGTCCAGCGCCCCGTTCAGAAGGCTGTGGCCTCGGGGCAAGCCGCCCCCTTCTTTGGTATCGTGGTGGACGATTAGAACGGCGGCACCCCACTTGGTCAAAGACCGCGCTACGGCGACCACGCGGCCCATCCCATCGGCGCTATTCTCCTCAAGGCCCGGGAATGCCATGGCCAAGGTGTCGAGGATAATTAGGCCGGGGCGACGGGCTTTGACCGCCTCGGCGAGGGCAGCATGATCCGGGCTAGGTTGGCCCGCGATTGTCCCGTTTAGAAGATCGGACACTCCGTCCACCAGAAGGAAATTTGGGGCATCATCTAGTTCACTGTGTAGGGCGGTGATCCGACCGCGCATCCCGTGGGCGTCCTCTGCGGCAACGTACAATACACTTGCCTGACTCACGCGCTTTCCGAACGCCTCACGACCTTGAGCAACGGCATAGCCAAGTGCCGGGCCCAATAGTGATTTACCGACGCCCGGTGCCCCGATAATGCAGCCTACATCGCGCTCCGCAAGCAACCCTTTGATGACATACGGACGTGGATCGGTGTCCGCACATTCAGTGGGTGTCAGAAAGGTTAAGCCAGTCTTGGTCGATGTCTTCTTTGGTTCTGGGCCAAGGTCTTTGAACATGGCGACGATGCGTGGGTCCGGCCATCCACTCTCCTTGGCAAGCCGCAAGACATGATGCCCCGTAATGCCGTCGCCTTTGTCGGCGCGAAAGCTGTCCCAGACTGTCTCAGTCATTCCGGTATCATATGAGTGGTGGCGACGTGACCACCTGTCGAACAAAGCCAATCCTTTGGCACCACCTCCCGTTTCGTGGTGCAACGCCATCCCGATCTTCATCCAATCCTCGCGGTCATCGAACTTGGAGTCGTTGGGCAGGGCCTTGATGGCAGATTTGAGCCGTTTCCATCCCACGGGCGTAGACGGTGTATCACCATCGGCCTTAGGGCGCTTCTTCGCACTCAATGCCTTTGGCCATTTGGGTAGGCCCAGAAGCTTCGCATCGGCGATGTCACCACGGGTGGTCTGATAGCGACCGATCGCGTTGACGGCACCGGGGGCGAAAACAAACCCACCATCGGCCTTTACCTCAACGCCATCGGGCAGATGCCCGTGCGCGCACGTCAGACCATCCCTGTGACGATAGTAGACATGCAATCCACCAGAGGGCGTTTGCACGATGAGTGTGCGTTGCCGTTTCGGATTGAACCCAATTGCTTTGAGCGCAGCCAATCCGTCTTTGCCATTTTTACGGTCCACGTCCAGCACGGCCCAACCAGAGGCTTTCCCGGTTGGTAAACCGGGCACGGCGTGTGGGTGCTTGCGCCACCAACGGTCAATTTGATCCAGATCGGTAGTGGCTGCTTTGAAGCCATTTCTAGTAAGGGGGCCACGGTCGGGCCGGTTGCCCTTAACCTTTGAGCCGTCCTTACAGGGAAAAACGGGAACACCTAACAGGGCCAGTTGTCTTGCGATTTCCCTGTTTTCAGGGTAGTTCTTTGTTGTGCTCGGCATAGCACATTGCTCCTCATTTGGGGTTAAGCGCCGCAACGGTTTGGCCGTTGTGGCGTTTTGCGTTTTGAGGATGTGCTGTGGGCTAGAAGGCGTTGAAGTGGTGGGACAATCATCCCAAAATATCCAATGAAACTATGGAAGTTTCATGTGTCTCACTTTTTGCTAAGTCACTGATAAATAATGCTTAGTAAGTCCCGCCCCTGGGCACCATTTAACTCTACACAAATAATAGTGCTGTTCGCCATTTGAGGCACACTTTGGTCACGGTCGGCCACCCATGAGGCATTCATCAATTGCAAGGTGTTTCGTGGCGGAGAGACAGGGATTCGAACCCTGGGAACCCGTGAAGGCTCAACGGTTTTCGAGACCGCCCCGTTCGACCACTCCGGCACCTCTCCGCGCCTGATCTTGTGTGATCTGGCTTGCGTTTAATCGCAGCGTTTCTAGGGCGCAAGGGGTTTCGATTGGGGCGCGTTTTCACTACGAGACGGTGTGTAGGACCGACGCTGCCCAAATGCCGATATCTTCATGCGTCATAGGTGTTGACTTGCGCGGGCAGACCCCACATAAGCCGCCAATCTGTTCGTCTGTGACGTCAGTGCGCACATCCGTGCAATATTTGAAATAACGGCCCGATCAGGGTCGCGCAGTGCACCGGTGGGGACGGCCCCCGCGAATGCCCCAAATGGGGAACCGGCAGGACGCGATATACGAAGGAACGACCACATGTTTGCGGTTCTCAAAACCGGCGGCAAGCAATACAAAGTAGCCTCGGGCGACGTGCTCCGGGTTGAAAAGCTTGACGCAGAAGCTGGTGACACAATCCAGTTCAACGATATTCTAATGATCGGCAGCACCATTGGTGCCCCCATGGTCGACGGCGCCGCCGTTCAGGCCGAAGTCATCGACCAGATCAAAGGCGACAAGGTGATCAACTTTGTGCGTCGTCGTCGTAAACACTCGTCCAAGCGGACCAAAGGCCACCGTCAGCAGTTGACCCTCGTTCGGATCACCGAACTGATGGAAAAAGGCGGCGACAAGTCCGGCGTAAAGGCCGCTGTTGGCGCGGCGATTGCATCTGCTCTGGCGCACAACGCTGGTGGGACTGCCGCGAAAAAGGCACCTGCGAAGAAAGCCGCAGCGCCCAAGGCGGCCGCTCCCAAAGCCGCTGCCGCACCTAAGGCAGAGAAAAAAGCAGCGCCAAAGAAGGCCGAAGCTGAAGCGCCCACAGATGGCGGCACCAAGCCTGCCAACTTGCTCGACGCGGCACGCGGCGGTCAGCCCGATGATCTCAAAGAGATTTCCGGCGTTGGTCCCAAGCTTGAGCGTTTGCTGCACGAAAACGGCGTTTTCCACTTTGATCAGGTTGCGGCTTGGAAAAAAGATGAAGTCGCTTATATGGATGACAAGCTGTCGTTCAAAGGGCGCATTGAGCGTGACGACTGGATCAAGCAGGCCAAGAGCCTGATGAAAGGCTAAGGAGAGACAACATGGCACATAAAAAAGCAGGTGGTTCCTCCCGTAACGGCCGCGATTCCGCGGGCCGCCGTCTGGGCGTCAAGAAATTCGGTGGCGAAGTCGTCATTCCGGGCAACATCATTATGCGCCAGCGTGGCACAAAGATGTGGCCGGGCGAGGGTGTGGGCATGGGCAAAGACCATACAATCTTTGCAACTGTCGAAGGCAACGTATCCTTCCGCAAAGGCTTCAAAGGCCGCACCTTTATTTCGGTTCTCCCCGTGGCGGAGGCCGCAGAGTAACAACCGAACACCTTAGGTAACAAATTTGGGGGATCGGTGGAAACACCGGTCCTTTTTTCGTTTCGGGGTCTTACGTTCGTTTCACGAGATCACCACATTCCGCCCCTATCCGCGCAGGTGTCGACGTTCTTGGGAGGGAAGCGACACTGGGGCTTTTCAGGTTTTCGGAGGAGGAAACCCTATGACGATTGAAACAGTTATACCCCAAGCCATCATTTCGGCCGACCGCTTTGTGCTGCGCCCGATGCGGCGTTCTGATGCGGGCCTCGTTGCGCATTATTGCGCTGACCCCCGCGTCGCGAACGCTAGCCGCAACATCGCAAACCCCTATCCGCCTGGCGCTGCCGAGGCGATGGTGGACCGCGCCCTTGGGCCCGACCGCGTCGAAGACATCTGGGTCATGGACGGCTCTGCACATGGTCAATCCGAGGTATTGGGCCTGATCACCATGACCGCAATGGACCGCAAGCAATCCGAGATCACATATTGGGTCGCGCCTGCGTTTTGGAAAACTGGGCTGGCGACCGAGGCGGTCAAATCCATCGTTGCCGCTAATCCGCAAGGCGCAGAGCACCTCTTTGCCGCTGTATTCCAAGACCATCCGGGCACCGCGCGTGTGTTGACCAACTGCGGATTCGACTATCTGGGCGACGCCGAGGAATACTGCCTTGCGCGCAAAACGGTCCTGCCCACATGGACCTACATGATGAAGCTGGACACATGACCCCCCATGTCATCCGCACCCGGCGTCTTATCCTACGCCCTTTGGTGACGGATGACGCGGTGGATATCGTGCCGTTGATCGGGGACTTTGAAGTTGCCAAATGGCTGACCCATGTGCCGCATCCCTATAGCATGGGCGATGCTGTTGCGTTCATCGACAGCGACATAAACCGCGCTGGCGACAATTGGGCGATTGAGTACGAGCGCCGCGTGGTCGGCGTCATTGGAGGTGTCACCGACCTCGGCTACTGGCTGGGGCGGCCCTACTGGCGTCAAGGGATCATGCGCGAGGCGGCGCGCGCCGTTGTGGACGCCATATTCACCGATCCAAAGGCGGATAAGCTGACGTCTGGCCACTTTGAGGGCAACGCCGGGTCGCGGACGATCCTCACAGGTCTCGGCTTTGCCGACACGCATTTCACCACCGTCCACGCCTCGGCCCAAGATCGAGAAGTGCCGCTACAGCGCATGAAGTTGACGCGGGCGCGATGGTATAATGCGCGCCAAAACCGCGCAAAACTCAATTGAATGGCCAACCGGCTAAGACATCCTCGTCCCAATCAAAATACCAATAACCGACAGTATCCATAAAAATAGCGATCGTCAGAAAATGACGATCAGGAGTGGTTCTCTCTCGTTTCCGCTATCTGTCTTGCTGCTCTCGCGGCACTATGAGACGCATGCGGCTCACAGGCAATGCCATCGTTATCACGGTCTAAATCGTAGGGATCATCCGCAGTGGACAAAAACGGGCCCTGTACCCATGCGGGACCGTCACCAATGCCACCAGCACAATCCACATCGTCATCAACTGGAACGCAGATTTCAGCGTAGCTAGAATGGCAGCTTTGTGAGATCCCGACTTGTGGAAAACAACATACTGCAAACAATACCGCCAGCGCTATCCGCACATCTTGCCTCCGAGAAAAATATCCATGGAAGAAATATAGTGATCATTAACGAAATGTTAACCTTCGTTAACAGATCTTTTTACGTGAGCCATAAGAGGCTGTGGCTTGAGTAACGTTCAGCAATGGCTTAACCGCCTCTCACACAGCCAGCGAAAGCACCCTCATGAAATTTCTCGACCTTGCCAAAGTCTACATCCGCTCGGGCGGCGGCGGCGCGGGCTGTATCTCGTTCCGGCGTGAAAAATATATCGAATATGGTGGCCCCGATGGCGGGGACGGCGGCGGCGGCGGCTCGGTCTGGGCCGAGGTCGTGGACGGGCTGAACACGCTCATCGACTTTCGCTACCAACAGCATTTCTTCGCCAAATCCGGCCAACACGGCATGGGCAAACAACGCACGGGCAAAGACGGTGACGACATCATCCTGCGCGTCCCAGTCGGCACCGAAATCCTCGACGAAGACCAAGAAACCATCATCGCGGATCTGACTGAGGTCGGCCAACGCTTCCTGCTCGCCAAGGGCGGCAACGGCGGCTTCGGCAACCTGCACTTTAAATCTGCCACCAACCAAGCGCCCCGCCGCGCCAACCCCGGCCAAGAGGGCATCGAGCGCACGATCTGGCTGCGCCTGAAACTTATTGCCGACGCGGGTCTGCTCGGCATGCCAAACGCCGGAAAATCAACGTTTCTCGCCACCACATCCAACGCCCGGCCAAAGGTCGCGGATTATCCTTTTACAACCTTGGTCCCCAATCTGGGCGTCGTCGGCGTCGATGATGTCGAGTTTGTCGTGGCCGATATTCCTGGTCTGATCGAGGGGGCCAGCGAGGGGCGCGGCTTGGGCGATTTGTTCCTTGGCCATGTTGAGCGCTGCAATGTGTTGCTGCATCTGGTCGACGGCACATCGGGCGATCCGGCAAAGGATTACAGCGTCATCATTGGCGAGCTGGAGGCCTACGGCGGTGACCTCGCCGACAGACCGCGCGTCACGGTTCTGAACAAAATCGACACGCTCGACGAAGAAGAACGGGTGTTCATCAAAGAAGAGCTGGAGGCCACGGTAGGTGCGCCCGTCATGCTAATGTCCGGTGTCACGGGCGAAGGGGTCACAGACGTTTTGCGCGCGCTGCGTTCGCATATCGAGGCAGGCCGTTTGCGCCACCGGATCGAACAGGCGGGGGATGCGGAGGACGAGCCGTGGAAGCCCTAAACACCAGCCAATGCCTCGTCGTTAAAATCGGATCGGCGCTGCTGGTCGATAGCGAAACAGGTACATTGCGCGAGGACTGGTTGGCCAGCTTGGCCGAAGATGTCGCATCACTGCGCATGGGCGGCACCCAAGTTATCATCGTCTCGTCAGGGTCAATCGCGTTGGGTCGGCGGGTGCTCGATTTGCCGGACGGAAATCTGTCTTTGGAACAATCCCAAGCGGCGGCGGCCGTTGGACAAATCCAACTTGCGCGCGCCTATGAGACCGCGCTGGCCCCGCATCAAATCACCACCGCCCAGATACTTGTCACCCTAGAGGACAGCGCTGATCGCAAGCGCTATCTCAACGCACGAGCGACGATGCAAACGCTGCTCTCGCTTGGCGTGACGCCTATCGTCAATGAGAATGACACGATCGCCACGGATGAGATCCGTTACGGCGATAACGACAGATTGGCAGCCCAGGTGGCGGTGCTCGCAGGGGCGGATACTTGTCTGTTGTTGTCCGATGTTGATGGGCTCTATACGGAAAATCCTAACATCAACTCCGACGCAAAACATCTTGAAAACGTGTCAGAAATCACACCTGAGATTGAGGCAATGGCCAGTGACGGTCTGTCTGGTCTGTCCAAGGGCGGGATGGTCACCAAAATCATGGCCGCTCGCATCGCGTCCGAGGCGGGCTGTGCGTTGTTGATTGCAAAAGGCGACGCGCCGCATCCGTTGGCCCAGATGGGCCGCCACACGCGTTTCGCCCCCCAATCTGACCCACAGGCCGCGCGCAAGGCGTGGATCGCTGCGATGAAACCCCGCGGCACGATTGCGATTGATGCCGGTGCCGAGGCTGCGCTGCGGCAGGGCAAAAGCTTGCTGCCCGCAGGCATCACCAGCGTTTCGGGTCAGTTCGGGCGTGGCGATCCCGTGGCTCTGATCACACCGTCGGGGCAGACCATCGCCACCGGCCTCACGCGCTACACTGCCGCCGAATCGCGGTTGATTGCGGGGCGGCAAAGCACTGACATCGAGACCATGCTCGGCTACAAAGGTCGCGCGGCACTGATCCATCGCGACGACATGGTGCTCTAACGGAAAAGGCCACAGACATGACCGACGACACTGACATCAGCACCCTCATGGCCGACATCGGCAGCCGCGCGCGCGCGGCCTCGACAGCGATGGCGCAGGCCAATGCCGAACGCAAACATGCGGCCCTGATCGGGGCGGCCGAGGCCGTTTGGAGGACGCGTGACGCGATCATCACCGCCAACGCGGAAGACCTCGTTTACGGAGATACAAAGGGGCTCAGCCCCGCGATGATGGACCGTCTAACGCTGGACGAGGGGCGTATTCGTGACATTGTTGATGGGTTGCGCGCCATCGCTGAGCAACCCGATCCCGTGGGGGCCGTGATGACCGAATGGCAGCAACCCACCGGCCTGAATATAAAGCGCGTGCGCACACCGTTGGGGGTGATCGGTGTGATCTACGAATCGCGCCCCAATGTGACGGCAGACGCGGGCGCGCTGTGTTTGAAATCCGGTAATGCGGTCATCCTGCGGGGCGGCTCCGAGAGCTTTCATTCCAGCACGGCGCTGCATGGCTGCCTGCAAGCGGGCCTTGCACAGGCAGGCCTACCGATTGATGCGATCCAACTGGTGCCCACGCGGGACCGCGCTGCTGTGCAAGCGATGTTGACCGACACCGCGAATATCGACGTGATCGTCCCGCGCGGCGGCAAGGGTCTCGTTGGCCTCGTGCAGCGCGAAGCCCGCGTTCCCGTATTCGCGCATCTCGAAGGGATTTGTCACATCTATGTGGCCGCCGACGCCGACCCTGACATGGCGCGCGACATCGTTCTGAATGCCAAAACCCGGCGCACGGGGATTTGTGGCGCGATGGAATGTTTGCTGATCGACGCGGGCTTTGTCGCCAAACACGGGACCATGTTGGTCGAAGCGTTGCGTGATGCGGGCGTCGAGGTGCGCGCGGGCGATGGGTTGCAAATCGACGGCACAATGCCCGCGACGCCAGAAGACTTCGGCTTTGAGTTTCTCGATATGATCTGCGCGGCCAAGCAGGTGGATGGCATTGACGCGGCCATGAACCACATCCGCACCCATGGCTCAAACCACACCGAGGCGATCATCACGCCCGATGCGCACAAGGCCGCTGCGTTTTTCAACGGGCTCGACAGTGCGATCCTGCTGCACAACGCCTCGACGCAATTCGCGGATGGGGGCGAGTTTGGCATGGGCGCTGAGATCGGGATTGCGACGGGCAAATTGCATGCGCGTGGGCCGGTTGGGGCCGAACAGCTGACCAGTTTCAAATATTGCGTGACCGGGCAGGGCACGATCCGGACCTAATAGGTCGCGGTCAGATCCTGTTCGGTGATCTGCATGTCTAACGCGCGGTTTGCCTCGTCCAAGAGCGCGGGCAGCAGGGCAAATTGTACCTGTGACGGGCTTATCTCTAAGGCGCCTGCCGTGCTGCGCAGTGTTTCCCACAGGCGCGTGTCGACCTTCAGCCGTTCGGCTTCAGCGCGTACCTGAAACCGACCATCCGGCTGTGTCACCGTGATGCTGCCGCCAAATGGCATAGCGGTCTCAAAACATTGGAACAGCAAAAATGCGATCCGCACGTCTTGCTTTGCCTGTTCGCCGGCCACGTCCCAAATGTAATTGATGCGGCCCGACTGCGACATGATCCGCAGGGTGGCTACGATTTCGGTCTCACTCATCCGGTGGTCGGGGGCGGCGGCACCAAAGGCGATGCGGAAAAACTTGATCCGTGCATTGGCGCTGCGCACACTTTCCTCAATAAGGGTGAATTCCGGTGATTTTTCTGCGCCTGAGAGTTCCATCAGCTCTAGCCCGTTGCCAATGGCACCCAAGGGGCTAATTAGATCGTGACAAATGCGC
>CALHAP010000020.1 GCA_937931795.1 uncultured Paracoccaceae bacterium | reverse complement strand
TCGGCGGCCCCGGCTTTTGCGGGCGGACATGGCCGCCTGTTTACCTTCAGCGGCCTTGCAGGCCACACCGTGACCGGCACCGCCGAAATCGTGGGCACCACCGTGCATCTTCTCGATGACTTCCGGTTTGACGGCGCGCCTGATCCGAAAATAGCGCTCGGCAATGACGGCACTTATGATCCCGCGACGCTCAGCGGTTTGCTGACAAATTACAGCGGCTCGTCGTCATTCGAGCTGCCCGAGGGCATCAATCCCGACGACTACAACGAGGTTTGGGTTTGGTGTGAGCAGTTCAACGTCGGGTTGGCTGTCGCAACCGGCGCGTAATGTCATTGGTTTGGCGGGGTGTGAAACCCCTGCCAAACCAACCCTTTAGCCAACAGTTTCAACTGTCAGATTGCCGTTGGTATAAACACAGATGTCAGCCGCAATCGCCATCGCCGCGCGCGCGACCTCTTCCGCCGTTTTGTCGGTGTCCATCATCGCGCGCCCTGCGGCCAGTGCGTAGTTGCCGCCCGATCCGATGGCTGTCACGTCATGCTCGGGTTCCAGCACATCGCCAGCGCCCGTGATCACCAGTAGCTCTTTGCCGTCCGAGACGATCAGCATCGCTTCCAGTTTTTGCAGGTATTTGTCGGTGCGCCAGTCTTTGGCCAGCTCGACACTGGCACGGGCCAGCTGACCGGGCGTGGCCTCCAGCTTCTTCTCCAGACGTTCCAGCAAGGTAAACGCATCCGCCGTTGATCCTGCAAATCCGCAGATCACATCCGACCCGCCGGGGGACAAACGGCGCACTTTGCGCGCAGTGCCTTTGATCACGGTTTGGCCGAGACTGACCTGCCCGTCGCCTGCAATCACAACGCTGCCGCCCTTGCGCACCCCGATGATCGTGGTGCCGTGCCAGCCGGGAAACTCATCTTTTTTGGCCATATCGCCCTCATATGCTTTGGTAATATATGAAGGCGGCGGGGCAGGGCTGCAAGGTGGCCGCCGAATGAAAAAGGGGCACCCAGTAGATGCCCCCTCCCATAATCTCAAAATGTCAGCGGTTTAGATCGACTCTTTGATCCAACCGTCCAGCGCTGCTTTCGGGGCGGCGCCTGTTTTGTTCGACACGACTTCACCGCCTTTGAACATGAACAAGGCTGGGATACCGCGCACGCCCATTTGTGCGGGCGAGTTGGGGTTGTCGTCGACGTTGACCTTAACGATCTTCACCTTGCCGTCGTATTCGGCGGACAACTCTTCCAACGCGGGGCCGATCTGCTTGCAGGGGCCACACCATTCGGCCCAGAAATCGACCACAACGGGGATGTCCGACTGGCGGACTTCTGCATCGAATGTGGCGTCGGTGACGGCGATAGTGGCCATGGTGGTTCTCCTAACAGAGCATATCTTGTGTTTGATCAGGAACGAGACCTAGGCAGGAAGTGGGGGTCCGTCAAGGTTCATGACACCTCGTTCACGCGCCCGAGAGCGGCGTGCCGTAGCGTCTGCGGGATGGTCATCAGGGTCGCCGTGGCCGTCCATAGGATCTGTGTCTCGATCTGTTTGTCCGGCCAGATCCGCGCGGCCATCGCCCCATAAGCCCCCATCTGCCGTAGCAACCCGTCGGGCGTTTTCTCTGGGCTGTCGGGCGTCAGACGATTGGTTTTATAGTCTATGATGGTGACAGTCGTGTCTGTGATCCGCAGCCTGTCGATGGCGCCCGCAACGGGGCCAATCTCTGGCAAGGTCGCGCTGATTTCCACCTCGGTCAGAACATCGGGCGCGAAGATGGCGCGCAGATCGGGTGTGTCGATCAAGGTGATGGCGTCGGCAATTAACGCCTGCGCATTCGGGATTTGGCCCCGCCGTGCATCTGCGGCAAGCAGGCGGTGGCCGATATCGTGCCGCGCATCGGCCACTACCAGCGGTAGATGCTCCAACAACACATGGACAAAGGTGCCACGCAGTTTTGAGACCTCAGCGTCTTCATCCCTCGTTTCCCCCGCGATCACCTTGGCCCCGCCGAGATCAGACGGACTGCGTGGTTTGATCTGCTCAGGGGTGTCCGTCACTCTGTGGAATGTCGGCAGCGTGGTTTTGTCGTCGGTCCTATCTGCCGCAGCGGTGAATTCCCCCGCGCCCCAATCGCCGGTCTCGACCCTGCGTCCCATCCCCCATGGTGTCTCAAGATCGGCGCTGGGTTGATGTGCCAAACCTTCGTCAATGAGGCTGTGCCAACTGTCGGTGCCTGACCCCGCATCGCCCACACCCGCCACTATCAGCCAGTTTTCCGCCCGCGTCATCGCCACATAGAGCAGCCGCAGCCGTTCGCGCATATCTGCCGCCTGTTGTTCGCCGTGCAGTCGGGCAATCGGTTCGGGGCGCTCTGCCTGCGCAGGGGGCCAGAGCACGAGGTCGCCGCCCGTCAGCAGCGTATGCCCCTGCGGCTTGCGTTTGGTGGTGTCGGGCAGGATGACGATGGGGGCCTCTAACCCCTTGGCCCCATGCACCGACATCACACGGATTTCGTCCGCGCCGCCGTCCATCTGCCGTTTGATCGTCAGGTCATCGGCCTGCGCCCATTCGAGAAAACCTGTCAGCCCTGGTACGTTATGCGCCTCATAATCCAAGGCCTGTCCTAGCAACGCATCAATCCCGTCTTCGGCCTCTGGTCCCAAACGCGACAGCAGGGCTGTGCGCCCGTTGTGGCGGGTCAGCAGGCGGTTGATCAGATCGTAGGGGCGCAGAAAATCGACCTGTTTGCGCAGGTCTTGCAGCACAGTCAGCGTGCGGGGGTGGTCTTCGCTGTCACGCAGGGCCTGCCACAGATAGCTCTTGTCAGGCCGGGGCTGGGCCAGCGCGTAGAGGTCTTGTTCAGACCACGCAAACAGCGGCGATTTTAGCGCCTCAGCGAGGCTGAGATCATCTTCGGGAAGGGCCAGAAACCGCAGGACAGACAGGATGTCTTTGACCGCCAGCTCCGCGCCGACCTTAAGCCTGTCCGAGCCTGCTATGTTGAGCTTTTCTTTCTTGCAAGCGCGGATAATCTCGTCAAATAGTGCCGAGCGCCGCTGCACGAGTATTAGGATATCGCCCTCGGTAACCTGCCTGCGTTCGTAGGCTCCCGTGTCTTTGTTCCAGATCGGCAGATACTCTATAGTCACCAATTCCTTAACTTTTTCTGCGATGGATCTCGCCAGCTTAAACGTTACATCCTCGGGGCTTTTGACGTCCACGGGGGCAGTCCAGTCGAAGGGCACGTCGGGTTCTTTTTCCTTGACCAGCGCGGGCCATAGATCAACACGGCCCGGCATCGTGTCTTTGAACGCGCGGTGCAAGGCGGGATCCCAGTCGATGTCATGGCGGTGCGGCCCGCGAAAGACGACATCGACGGTGGACAGGATCGCTTGCGCCGAGCGGAACGAATATTCGAGACCCAAGGCCTGAAACGGCTCACTCGCCTCACGAAACCTATCCTCAAAATGGTCACGCATCCGGTCAAAACCGTCGGGGTCCGCGCCTTGAAACGAATAGATCGACTGCTTTTTATCGCCCACCACGAACAGGGTGCGTTTGCGGTCGGGGTTGGCACCGACGCCTGCGGAAAATTCGGCGGCCAATGCTTGGACCACGTCCCATTGCACTGGGCTGGTGTCTTGCGCTTCATCGACCAAGATGTGGTCGATGCCGCCATCGAGCCGGAACAGCACCCATTGCGTCACGACGCTGTCACTGAGCAGGCTGCGGGCTTTCATAATCAGATCGTCGAAATCCAACTGCCCACGCGCCAGTTTCGCGGCCTCATATCGACGCAGGAAATCCATCGCAAATGCATAGAGCACCCGTGTCCGCTCATAGGCGGCCAATGCCAAACGGGTCGGGCGGGCCGCCTCGATCCGCGCCATCAGATCATCCAAATCATCGCCCAACTCAGGGTGTTGGCTGCGCGTCGCCTTGACCATGACGCCACCGGTTTTGGCGCTGAACGGCGCCTTGGCCGTGGCCCCGGTCAGCAATGCGCCTTCCAAGAGGGCCATCTGCGCCAAGGTAAACGGCTCGGAGATATCGCGCAATTTGGCCGCGACCCCCATTTCGGTTTTCGATCCCGTCTCACAGATGCGCACAACCGAGGCGATGGTTGTCATGTCGCCGGGCGTGAAAGTTTGCGCGATTAATCCACCCGGTGTCGCGTCCGGCGCGAGGTCGAGAAAGGACTTCAACCCAGCCTCTCCCGGCCAACGGGCAAATGTTGCGCGGGCATCGACGATGGCGCGGACCAACCCGTCGAGCGTTTCTTCGGCGGCAAAGCGCGCCAGATCGAGCACCAATTGCGGCGTCTCGACCGACATCTCTTCCAACACATGATCGCGCAGCAATTGCGTCGTGCGGTCGTCCATTTCGGCAAACTGCGGGCTGACCCCGGCTTCCAATGGAAATTTTCGCAACAGCGCCGCACAAAACGAGTGAATTGTCTGGATACGCAAGCCACCCGGCGTTTCAATTGCGGCGGCAAACAGCGTGCGGGCGCGGTCCAGATCGGGGGCGCTCAACGCCGCCTCGACACCCAGCTCAGACAACTCGTCGCGCAATGCGCCATCATCCATCATCGCCCAACTGCCCAAGCGCGCAAAGAGACGGTTTTGCATCTCGCTCGCGGCGGCTTTGGTGTAGGTCAGGCATAGGATGTTTTGCGGGCTGACCCTGTCGAGCAACAGGCGCGCCACCCGGTCGGTCAGAACCCGCGTCTTGCCCGAGCCTGCGTTGGCCGACAGCCAGACCGAGCCTGTGGGGTCCGCTGCATCGACCTGTTTTTGCGTGGCCTCATTGCGCATCACGTCACCCGCTCTGATTTTGGATCATCGGTCAAATCCCATTCGCCAAACCGTGCGAGGTGGTCGTAATCGCCGGGAAAACCGATATATTGCGGGGCGATCTTCGCAGTGTAACCCCGGTCAATCTCTTGCCATCGCGCGAGCAGATCGCGCAATTGCGCCAGCGTCACAGCGGGCGGATGCGCGTCCAAGGGGGCGGGGGTTTGCACGGGCTTAGACCCCAACCCGATATACGCGGCCGCGGCCGCTTCGCGGGGGCCGAGGGCCTCAAACGCCCCAACCTCAGCCATCGCGGCCTCGAGCAGCAGTTGTTTTTCAAACACGCCTTGGGATTTCTCGCTCGGCGGGGTGCCGGTTTTATAGTCGTAGATCAGCACCCGCCCGTCTTCCGCCACATCAATCCGGTCCGCGATGCCTGTCAGCGTGACGCCCAACCCGTGCAATTCATGTTCGCCTTTGATCTCCAGATGCGCACCGGGGGTGGCGCGCGCGCGGCGGGTGATCTCGGTCGCCAAGAACCAATCTGCGATCTTATCAATCCGCGACAGCCACATGTGCCGGATTGTGGGCCAGGGGCAATCGGCCTCTATGATATGGCGCGCGATCTGCATCAGGGTGTCGCGGGCATCGGGGTTGTCGGGGTCAATATCGCGTTTGATGAACTCTTCGAACACCTTATGCGTGACAATCCCCCGCAGTGCCGGATCAGTGGTCGGCACCAGCGGGTCGAGGGGGAACAGCCGCAAAACCCGCTGCGCATAGAGCGCATAGGGATCGCGGATCAACCGCGCGATGGCTGTCACAGATAGTGTGGTGGGGCGCGCCGTGATGGGCGGTTGCGGCGACGGGCGGGGGGCCGCCGGGCTGCGCGCCACATCCGACCGCGCCAACGCCGTGGCCACATAGACACCCCCCCGCGCGCGCATCGTGGCCCACGCCTGCGGCCCCTGTTGATCGGGCAGGCCCGTGACCAGATTTTGCAATCTGTTCAGCCACCGCGATGGCACCGTCGCACTGTCAGATGAGCGCAGTGATCGGCTGATACAGACCTCGCGTCCCGCTATCGCTTGGGTGTAATCATGCGCTGACAGGCCGATGCGCCGCTCGGGCAACAACAGGCCCGCGTCCAGCCGCATCTTGCGGTTCAGCCATGGATCGGGGTCGGGCGCTTCGGGCCATGTGCCGTCGTTCAGGCCCGCAAGGATCGTCAACTCTGGCCCTCCCACCCGCGCTTCCATTTTGCCCCAGATTACGATTCCGGGGTGGCCTGCGTCGGGGTTGCGCACCATGCCTGTGGCCAGAACTTTGTTGAACAAGGCGCGGTAATCGGCGGGCGAGAGGGTGCCGCCCGCCTCCGCCTGCGCGCGCAATTCACCGCAAACGCTGAGGGCCTCGCGTCCTGCGGCCTCGTCCCACAGCCCGCCCGTGCCTACCTGCGATGGACCCGCCGCGATGGCGTCGCTCGCTGTTAGATGTCGCCCGACCATATCCGGCAGGGGCAAGGCCGCAATATCCGCCAAAGGCATCACAGCCTCGTTCAACCATTGCACCCAAGCCATGCGCCCCGGATGCCGTTCGCTGGTTTTGATGGCCCAAGCCGTTAAGGCCTCCGCCCCCGGAAATGGGATGCTTTTGCGGCGGATAAACAGCTCTAGATCGCGGGCGTTCAGCAGGTGTCCGTCGCGATCATCGCCGGAATTGCACAGCGGGTGTTTGAGCAGGGATAACAGCGCTTCGCTGGTCAATTGTTCGCCGATCAATCCAGCCGTCAGGCGCAAAAACCGGCCCGGCGGCGACAGGGCCAGCGGTTGGCCCGCGCTGTCATCGGGGGTGATATCCCATCGGTCCAGCGCCGAAGCGACCTGCCGTGTCAGCATCCGGTCGGGGGTGATCAGGGCGGCTGTCACGCCACGCTCAATCGCTTCGCGCAGTTTGAGAGCTATGGCCTCGGCCTCGATGCGCGCGTTGGGGGCTTCAATCAAGGTGATGCCTTGGGTGGCGGCCTGCATATCGCCAAGGTCTGGCCCTTCGATGCGCCATTGGTTGGTCACAGGCGCAGGTCGCAACGATAGCGACACAAGAGCGTTGCGCGCAGCGTCTGGGGCGGGCTGATCGGACCAGGTGGCCACATCGCCGGGTGTCACGCCCAAGGCGTGGGTCAGTTTGTGAAACCGGCTTTGCGGGTGGTCTTCGGACGTCAGCGCATTGCCCAAACTGTCCCAAGTGCTAGACGGCATCCCGAAATCAAAACCAGGCAAAATCACCGCCCCCTGCGGCAGGGCTGCGACGGCGCGCAAGAACAACCCCGTTGCCCCGCGTGACCCGGTTGAACCTGCCACGATGATCGGATCGGACGGCGGCGATACCTCCCAGCGCGCCGTCAGCGCTTCGATCACCGCGCGTTGACGGGCCTCAGTATCGGGCTGCGTGGTGTCGTCAAAATAGGGCTGGATCAGGCGCAAAAACGCCAGCGATCTTTGCCAATGCCCAGACAGATCGGTGATATCGAGACCTGCGATCACATCTGGCCCCACCCCTTCACCCTGCATCTCATCCAGCAGTTTTGCGAGACTGTCTGACAGATCAAACAGGGCCGCGCGCGGGGCCAGATCGGGCTGCGCATCAAGCAGACCCGCGATCAGTTGTGACAGCTCTAACTGCCGCCGCAGCGGAGAAATGGGCGGGCGCGGGTCACCGTCGATGGGGTCATTGGCCAGATCAGTGATCAACCGAATGCGGGGCAGTAAAGCGGGGGATTGGTCTTGGAACACCTCGACCAAGCGCCGCTGCATCCGTCGCGTGTTCACAAACAACGTGACCCGCGCCATGGCCTCGGGCGGTTGCCCCGACAGGCGGGTACGCAGGCCATCGACCACGCTGGTGGCGAAATCGACGCCGGGGGCGAGGCCGAACAAACGGGGGGTGCGGCTGTCAGGAAACATGGGCGTTCTCCAGCATATGTTCGGCCAGTGCGATGCTCGCTGGTTGGCCCACATCACACCAAGTGACGTCCGTGACGAGGCCGAACAAACGCCCCGCTACGATCATTTGATCCCAGATGGTGTTGAGCGAGAATACAGCCTCGGGGTGCGCTGCCACGCGCGGGGTGCTGATGATCTGGGTGCCCGTGTAGACGAACCCCTTGCCCCGCGTGAGGCGACCCGCAGGATCAACGCTGAAGTCACCGTCACGGCTGTGCCCCACGGCGTGCTCGACGCGTACCAGATGCAGCAACGCATCCATTTCGGTGGGCCGCCACGCGGTGATCAGATCGGACACAGGGTTGGGGCCTGCGTAAACCGCATCTGTGTTGAGCGTCAAAACTGGGTCTGGCCCCAACAGCGGCAGCGCGTGTTTCAACCCGCCGCCGGTTTCCAAACGCGTGGCCTCGTCGGACCAAATGACAGGTGTCCCTGCGAGATGGGCTTTGATCTGCGCCGCCCGGTATTGTGTGTTGATCACGATCTTGGCCGGCGGATGATCCGCCAACAGGCCCAATGCATGGTCAATCAGGGGCCGCCCGTCCACCTCGATCAGCGGTTTTGGCATCCTGTCTGTCAGCGGTGCCATGCGCGTGCCACGCCCGGCGGCAAAGATCATCGCATTGGGGGTCATGGCAGGGCCTTGCATCTGATGAGGTGCTCTATCGCGGACGCCAACGGGGCCATCGCCGGGTGGTCTGCGTCGCCATGGATCAGTGCTTCTGTCGCGGGGATCAGGGCCGCGTATTGCGGTTTGCCCAAGCTGGTGAGCCGCGCAAAAACCCCCAGAATACGCAGGTTGCGTTGCACCGCGATCACTGCACAGGCGGCGCGGACGCCCTCCAATGTGCGACCTGATTGATCGGCAAAGCGTGCTTGCATGGCCATCTGCACATCGGGTGAGACCTGCCGCCTGATATCGCGCAGCAGTGATGCGAGATCGTATTCGGCAGGGGCCGCGAAGGCGTCTTGGAAATCCAGCAACCCCAGGCGCGCGACCCCGGTGTGGCCCTCTCTCCAGATAAGGTTTTCGGCATGATAGTCGCGCAAAGACAGGGTGTCAGGTGTCGGCGCATATTTGGCGAAGCTCTGTTTGATCCCGTCGCTGATCGCATCCCGCAGGTCGGCAGGCGCAGTCGGGGCGTAGTGGCTGAAGGTGGGGGCCAGCATCTCGGCCGCCCTATCTGCCGTCAGGCGGATCAGGTCAGGCGGCGGGGGGATTTGCGCCAATCTGCCCAGCGCATCGACCGCCTGAGCATATAAATCATCTTCGCGGGTCGGGTCTTTGCGCAGACAGGTCGCGATATGATCTGCCCCCAAATCTTCGATAACGGCAATGCCCACCGCCTCATCGAGATGAAACAGACGCGGCGCGCAAAGACCTGCATCGCGCAAGATGCCTGATATCCGCATAAAGGCATGCAGGCTGGCCAATTCGCTCAGCGGGCATTGCATCAAAATTGCGGTCTCTTGCCCCATTCGCAAGCGCGCGTAACGCCGCGACGATGCATCACCCTGTAGCGGCTCAACCGACCAGGTGGCAAACCGGGTCCCAGTAATGGCTGCGCGGGCGTCTGTCATCCGGTCCAACCCAGCCGTTCGGTCCAATTGGCAGTGGCGGTGATCATGGCCGTATGCTGTTCTGGACCTGCTTGCATCTCGATCTGCAACGCATCCGCAGGACTGTCCGCACCGAGGCGATCAGGCCATTCGATCAGGCAAATACCGGTCTCGAACGCTTCTTCGATCCCCAGCTCGTAGACTTCATCACTGTTTGTGAGACGGTAGAGGTCCATATGCCAAATGTCGCCGCGCGGGTCTGCGTAGGTCTGAACAATCGTGAATGTGGGCGAGGGGACGTCCTCACCCGGTGCGTCTAGGCGGGCGCGGATAAAGGCGCGCGCAAAGACCGATTTGCCGGCCCCGATCTCACCTGACAGCAGGATCACATCACCCCTGCGCGCTTGGGCTGCTACATCTGCCGCAAGACGTTGGGTGTCTTCTTCATGGTGAAGGCAATGCAGGCGCGACAGCGGGGAATTCATGGCACCAGTTTAATCGCAAGGGGGTGCGCTGCAAGTCCCTTTGTCGCGCTAGACCTGGGATACGGCCCCGGTCTTTGCTGGGGTCTTTTGCACGATCTCAGCTGTTTGAAAGCCGATCAACGTGTGCCCGCCTTTTAGGGCTGTGATGCGGCAGGCCACTTTGCGCCCGTCGGTCAGTGACAGCTGAAAGGTGCCCGCCCGCGCCTCGTCGCCTGAGACAAGGTTTTTGTGCAAGGCACCCCAGTGATCAAAGGGGTCGCACACCGACTTCCAACGCTGCATTTCATGGGCGATTTGGGCGTCATTTGGCGGGGCCTCTTCCGGGCTCCAGTGGGTTTGATAGGCCAGATTGCTGTGGACCAACTGGCCCTGCGTCGAGAAAACCGCGATAGCCTCATCGAGACTGTCCAGAATGGCCTGAGTGCCGTCCAGCTCGGTTTTCACCCGCCGGGTCAGCGAGATATCGGCGCTGATATCCTCGATCAGCAATGCCAGCGCCCCGTTCGGATGCGGCCTGCCCGTGACACGGTACGTCACGCCGCCGGGCAAGGCCCATGTGTCATTATATGTGGTCTCGGTGTCACCGGGGCCCAGCGACAGCAAATGATTGCGCCATTGCAGGTAGTTCTTCGGTTCGGGCAGCATGCCTGCGTCGCGCAACCTATCCAGCATCGTGGTCAGGGTGGGCTGGCCTGCCAGAAATTGTGCGGGCAGTTGGGTCAGATGAACCAAAGCGGGGTTAAACGTCATCAACCTGCGGTTTTTGTCAAACACGGCCAGCCCGGCAGACAGGTCCGAGAAGGTCTTTGTCAGCATTTGCACAAACAGTTTGGACTGTTGCTCGGCCTTGACCACAGCGCCCACGTCAACGGCGAAATGCATACTGCCGCCGTCGGCGCTCATGCTGGTGACGTCATACCACCGCGGCAACGTCTCGCCGGTCTGGAACACCTGCCGCCGGATGGTTTCGGGATGCGGGCCAAACAGCGTGCTGTCGACGATTTCAAACAGGTTCATCGGCGGCCATGCATTGGGTGCCGTCTCGGATGCCGCTTCAATCGTTGCATCGACCACGTCCAGATAGGCGCTGTTCGCCCAAGCCACGGTCCCTTGCGCGTCGAGCTTCCAAATCAGTTGGGGTGACGCCTCACCAATATGGCGCAAGGTGTCCAATTCGGCAGTCATCGCCCCATAGGCGAGCGGGTGCAGCTCGAATTTATGCTTCGGCAGATGGACGGTCATGCGCAGGCTGTTGCCAAATTGCTCGAACTCCAGATGTCCGCCGATCCGGGTTTTAGCGGGCAATGGCGCGAGGTCTGGCATGTCTGATGCCAGTCTTTCGCGCAATCCGGGGAACTGCGGGTCCAAAAGTGCGGCAACCTCGGCGCGGGTTTTGCACGGGCCTGCGGCTGCGTCCAAAATCCGGCGGGCCTGCGGTGTGGCGTCGATCACCTCGGCCCCTTCGAACAGGAACGCTGTGGGGGTGTCGTTTATAGCGGGCGAGGCTGTGATGGGGCGCGTAGACATATGCGCGATGCGGTCCACAATCCAAATGACGAGGATCGCCGATAGAACCACGCCGCCGACCAAAACCATGGTCGCAATCACCCCAAGACCTTGCATTCAATAGCCCTTTGTCGCGGATCACCTTGATCCAACGCAGAGGTTTGATCAGGCCGAGTTTTGCCCCCCTAAAGCCATTACGAAGAATAGTTAATTTTGTATTAACAAGAACTCTGATTTGGCAGGTCTACGGCTAAGGCAATGATCACGCGAGGATCTGTCGGTTTTCCCCGAGACCACCGGTCTCAATTGCCTCGATATCGCTTCGGGACCATTCGACAATCACCACTGCCCCGGTGCCATCCCGCCCGTCCTGGGCATTGGCGAAATTCAGCCGCGCTCCGGTCCGCTCCAGCAGCGTTTTGGCGATGAACAGTCCCAGCCCCATGCCGTCGTATTCGGGTCTGCGCCGTAGATCCGCAATCGCGCGCCGTCGTCGCACAAACGGGTCCCCGATCCGTCCGATGACTGACGCCGGAAAGCCCGGACCATCATCTTTGATGCGTACCATGATCACCGTGTCCGACCACGAGACAGAGATTTCGACCTTTTGGTTGGCAAAATCGACTGCGTTTTGGATGAGATTGCGCAGCCCATGGATGATCTCGGGGCGGCGGGTGACATGGGGGTGCCGGGCGGTATCGGGGGTCAGCGCCTCGGCCCTGTGTAGAACCAATTTCCCGCGGTCCATATGCGGGTCGGCGGCCTCTTGCACGACCGATCCTATCGGGGCTTGGTGCATCAACAGATCGTCTTTCCCGGCCTGTCCCATGGATTGCAGGATGTCTTTGCACCTGTTGGCCTGTTCGCGGATCAAGGCGGCATCTTGGTGCAGATCGCTGTCTGCGCCCAGATCATCCATCATTTCAGCGGAGACCAGTTTGATCGTTGCAAGCGGTGTGCCCAGCTCATGCGCGGTGGCGGCAACCACGCCGCCCAAATCGGTTAGTTTTTGACCGCGTGCTAGGGCCAGTTGCGTGGCGACCAAGGCGTCGCGCATTGCGTGGATTTCGCTGGTGACCTGACGCGCATAGATCGCTAAAAACACCACACCCGTGACCAGCGCCAGCCAAAAGCCGAACAGGTAGATCTCCGGCAGTTCCAGCCGCTGCATGGATGCCCCAAACAAGGGTTGGTTCCAGATCGACAACACCGTGATGATGGCAATGCTGACCGCCCCCAAAAACACGGTGCTGCGCAATTGCAAGACGGTGGCGGCGATGGTCACAGGGGCCAGCAATAGCAGGGCGAACGGGTTGTTCAGCCCGCCTGTAAGGTAGAGCAAGACGCCCAACTGCGTGAGATCAAAGGCCAACATCGCGCTGGCTTCACGCTCGCTCAGGCGGCGGCCTGCTGAGAACAAGGTCGCAAAAGCGACGTTCGCGAAGACCGACAAAAAAACGGTGAGTGCGGCTAACCCGACACTGAACGTCAGCTCATAAATCCAAACCGATGCTGCAATCGCAACAGACTGTCCAAAGGTGGCGACCCAGCGCAGCGTGACGAGGGTCTGCAACCTGATCCAATTGCTCCGCTGACTGTCGGCAAACACCTCAAAAGCGGCCCCCGGCATAATCGTGCTCTCCCCCCACCGTTGTATCGCGCCAAACATGACAGATGCATCTGTGTTTGGCGATTTATGATGTGCGTTTGACCTGTCAAAGATCAACACTACTTCTCAGCCATGACAGAAACAGATCTCAAAACCGCCAAGCCAACCCTAGACCCCGGTGCCGATGCATCGTTGCTGTTGGTCGATGATGATGATGCCTTTTTGCGCCGGCTCGGCAAGGCGATGGAAAAGCGTGGATTCGATGTCGAGATGGCCGCCTCGGTTGCGGAAGGGCGCGCCAGCGTGACGCGCAAGCCCGCAGCCTTTGCCGTGGTGGACCTGCGGTTGGGCGATGGCAATGGTCTCGACGTGGTCGAAGCGCTGCGTGAACGCCGCCCCGACAGTAAGATCGTGGTTCTAACCGGGTATGGTGCCATTGCCACAGCAGTCGCTGCGGTTAAAATCGGTGCGACGGATTATCTGTCAAAACCTGCGGATGCTACAGACATTATTAATGCGCTGTTGGCGCGCGATGATGATCTGCCACCGCCACCCGAAAACCCGATGAGCGCGGATCGTGTGCGCTGGGAGCATATCCAGCGCGTCTACGAGCTGTGTGATCGCAATGTCTCTGAAACGGCGCGCAGGCTGAACATGCACCGTCGCACGTTGCAGCGTATCTTGGCCAAACGCAGCCCGAAATAGAGCCTACAGATCGTAGCGTTTGCGGACGCGGTCGACGATTGTGCCGTCCCGCAATGGCACGCCACGAAGGACATCGTAGTCCGAAAATCCCATCGCGCTGTAATACTTCAGCCCGCCTGTGTTATCGGCGCGGATTGTGGCGTCGATAGTGGTAACGTCTGCGCCTTTTGCGGCAAGGACGGTTTCGTCAAACAACCCACGGCCCATTCCCAGACCTTGCGCATCGGGGCCCACGAATGTCGCGATAATCCCCCAGCCGGGATCAAAAGCCTGACCGTCCTCATTCGGCCAAAGCAAGACTTGGAAGCCCATCGGCGTCTCACCCCTGAGCGCGACGGTGCACCTGATGACACTGCTGCCGGTGATATAATGGCGCCGGGTCCGCTCTGCGTCGAACAATGTTTGATGCGCTGTTGTGCCACCCGCCAGAATGACGGCGTTCAGAATGTCGGTGAGGGATTGGCTGTCGTCTGGTACGGCGGCGCGATAGTGAACTGACATTCTGACCCTTGCTCTGGATTGACCTTTAGGGAAGATGACCCGAGCCTGCGCAGGGTGCAAGCCCAACCGGTGCGTTCTGTGGCATCACATCGTGGCCAATAGCTCGGCATGGCGTTTGGTAAAATCGTCTCGCGCGGCACGCGGCGCGCGCAGCACGATGCTGACGCCTTGGGTCACCTCTGGCTTGGGGGCGCCAAAGAATTTGGTGGCCTCATCGGGTGAAAACCCTGCAATCTGTGTGGCCTCTAGCCAAGCAGAATGTTTGTCCGCGCGTTTGATGGCCGCTTTGACCGATTTGGGCAGCGATGCGGGCAGGCCGAACCGCATATGGATGGCGGCGGTTAGGCGGTCATCCAGCTCTTTGTACCCCGGCCCCACGGCGGCTTTCACAGGTGAAATCATATCTCCGATCACATATTCAGGGGCGTCATGCAGCAGGGCGGCCAGACGCCATTTGGTCGGGGATTTCGGGGATAGGCGCGTGAATAGCTGTTCTACCAGCAGTGAATGCTCGGCGACTGAATACGGGTAATCGCCCATCGTTTGTCCGTTCCAACGCGCGACGAAGGCCAGACCGTGGGCGATATCTTCGATCTCAACATCCAGCGGGGCGGGGTCGAGCAGATCAAGACGTCTGCCAGACAGCATGCGTTGCCATGCGCGCGGAAGGGCTGCCATAACGGGTCTCTTTTGCTGATCATCCTAGGCTATATGCATGTCACAGCGACCAAGCTTCGCCAATATGGAACTTTTTGCCGCCACAGTCTGACCGCCACTGTCATAATTTGCCAAATCATCGTAGTGCGTCTGAGTCGCGCAAAACCCCTGTAAATACAGGCGTTTTTGGTCTCAATAATCAACATTATTCAACCATAAGAAAAATTAATGTGCCATAATCATCTCTTTTTGGAGGGATTGTGGCGTGAGTATGAACAATCATCGCCTTTTTTCGGAACAGGCTTGAATCCCGCCCCGTGAAAGCCTCAAAAGCATTTCTGATGATCGACGTCGATCAATCAGTAACGACTTTAGGGGGTACCATGTCGCTAATTATACCATCTGTCACCGAGTTCTTTGGTCCACTGACCAGCCCACTCAACAACATCGTCGGCACGAATGACGCCGAGACGATTCTCGGATCAGACGCAGATGATCTTATCGAAGGCCTCGATAGCCTGAGCACGACACTCGAGCAGAGCTATCTTGATGGCGGTCTTGGCAATGACATCATCGTTGGTGGCGCTGGCCTCGACGTGTTGTTCGGCGGCGAAGGCGACGATCTGCTGAAAGACGAAGGCGACGACGGCGAGTTGTTCGGCGGCGCAGGTGACGACTACCTGATCGCAAGCGACGGCGGGTTTAACCTGCTCGACGGCGGCGACGGCACAGACGTCATCATCGGCAACGCAGGCGAAGACTACATCTTTGGCGGCGCTGGCGGCGACCTGATTTCGGCTGGCGAAGCGGCTGACTTCATCTGGGGTGGCACAGGCAACGATCAGATCGACGGCGGCGACGGCGACGACATGATCGAAGGCGGCGAAGGCGATGACATCATCTTTGGCGGCAACGGCAATGACATCATCACAACATTCTTGGGCAACGACATCATTGATGGCGGCGCAGGCGATGACGTGATCCTGTCCCGTTCCGACAGCGGCGAGCCGATCACAGCGCAGGACGAAGACTACTACCCGCGCGACAACCTGAACGATCCGCTGACCAACGCCAACGACATTCTGATCGGTGGTTCTGGCGCAGATGATTTCGTCTTCCAGTTGGAGATGGACACAACCATCACCGTGGGCGACCGCAATCAGGACGGCGACACAGGTATCCTCGATTGGGCTGCGATCTCGCAAGAGAACGCCAACCCGCATGATCACTGGATCCGTGGCATCGGCAACGACTTCATTGATGACTTCAATGCAGCCGAAGGCGACAGCATCGTCATCCGTGGCTTCACC
>CALHAP010000019.1 GCA_937931795.1 uncultured Paracoccaceae bacterium | reverse complement strand
CACGGACCAAAATCCGCGCGGCCACGAACAAAAACACCCGCTTGCCAAACGCGATGACACCACTTGCGCCAAATATGCTTTGCGTCACCTGTTCGCCGATGGCGGTGAACATATAGGCAAACAGTGGCAGTAATAGCGGCAAGAAGAGCATCACAAACCGGCGCGATTTGGCAATGATATTCACCGCCTCAGGTTTGGGCGTCAAAAGCCCCAATGCCTTACGGCTGGTGAATTTCGAGACATATACGGCTGCAAACCAAGCAACGATCAGCAACCCGAACTGCGACCACGCGGCGGGCGACAACAGCCAGCCCATCGCCAAATCCCACGCCACAACGCCGTAGCCCAGCCCCTGCTGAACAAGTGGATTTTCCAAGATCGTGTCAAACATCATGGCCCTCACGGCAGCAAATTCGGCTCTGGCGGCAGTGTTAACCCGATTCTTGCAACAATGCCCATGCAAACGACGGTATTGTTTCCCAGTTTACCTAACGTCTGTGGGGCCGTTACCTCAGATCATCGCTTTGATCGCCGCCACATGATGCGCCTCGGCCCCCAGCACATCCTGCGCCAGCGCGCGTGCGGCCTGAACTGGATCATCCGAAATGCGGTCGATCAGACCCCAGGTTTGGGCCTCGCCCGCCTCGATCTTTTGGCCCGCCATCAGGATCATTTTCGCCCGCGCAGGCCCGACCAGGGCCCTCAGACGCGGTGGATCAGACGGCTGCGGCAAAAACCCCAGACGCATCACCGGGTAGAACAGCTTGGCAGGGGGCACCGCGATACGCAGGTCACAGGCCAGCACCATACCAAGCGCTCCGCCAGCCGCCGTGCCATTGAGCGCGGCGATGCTCAGACCGTCAAAGCCCGCAATGGCGGTCGACAGCCGTTCCCACAAAGGCGACACAGCCAGCCCCGCTTTGGCAGCGTCCAAATCAGCGCCTGCCGAAAACACCCGGCCTTCGCCCGTTAGGATCAACGCCCGCGCGTCCGTGCTCTCGACTGCCACGCAGAGCGCTTCCAGCATCTCGGGGGTGAGCGCATTGGCCTTGTCGGTCCGGTCCAGCCTGATGATCTGCAGGCCGTCTTCGTCCACGACACGGATCATGTCAGACCGATCTGCGCGCGAATGTCTGCGTCCCGCAGCGAAATATCCTGTCCCAGATGCGGGTCCGCGGCGGGGGTACACAGCCAGACCAGTGCTTCGGCGGCCCATTCGGGGGGGATATGATCGGACCAATCGAGCTGGCTGATACGGTTCACGCCGCTGGCCTTGATCTCGCGCTGCATTTGTGTGGCGACAGTGCCGGGCGACAGGCCCAGCGCGCGGATGCCCTTGTCGCGGTTCTCGAAATCCAGACAGCGGGTCAGCATCAGCGCGCCCGCTTTCGACGAACAATAGGCGGACCAGCCTTCTTGCGGCCCATAGGCGGCCCCTGACGAGGTGGTGATCACGGTGCCGCCCCCTTGGTCCAGCATGACAGGTAGGGCGGCGCGCATTCCCCACATGACGCCTTTGAGATTGATGTCGATGGCTTTGGCCCAGTTTTCAGGATCGGCCTGCGCCATATGTCCGATAGGGTCAATCACGCCTGCGTTGTTGATGACCACATCGAGACGACCGAACTCGGACACACAGGCGGTCACAGCGGCCTCGACCTCCCAATAGCGGCTGACATCGCAGGGCATCGCCAGCGCATTTTCGCCAATCTCGCCCGCGATTTCAGCGATCCGGGTGCCGGACCGGGCCAGCAGCATCACCTTCGCGCCTTTGGCTGCGAATAGTCTTGCGGCGGCTTCCCCGATGCCGCGGCTGGCACCTGTGATCAGCACCACTTTTCCAGTCATATCAGGCATTTTCGCTCTCCCGGCTTTTGGTTTTCAGGCTGGCACCCTACATTTGGGGTAAGGTTTCCCGCAGCTTGACGCATAGCGCGCTTCCAGAAAAGCTGCAAAAGCACTCAGATAGGACCGCCAATATGCGTATGCCCACAGCTCTTTTCACCACAACCGCCCTCGCGCTGATCACTGCCAGCGGCGCATTTGCCGATGTGACCGCCCAAGAGGTCTGGGAAAATCTGCAAAGCCAATACGCGGATACGGATGACGTGACCGTATCAATCGGCCAAGAACAGATCGGCGACGGCGTGGTTGACGTGACCAACATGCGTATCAGCCACCGCGAGGGTCGCGCCGAGACCACAGCGGTGATCAGCGCGCTGCGGTTTGAGGAAACAGGCGACGGCTCTGTCGCGATCAGATTTCCCGTTGATGTTCCTGTGTCGATCACCGAAGGCCCCTCCGTCACATCTCTGACGCTCTCGAACAAGGGTTTGGTGATCACCGTCTCCGGCGATGAAGCGGCCATGGATTATGATTTGGCCGCCGACATGTTTAAGGTGGCATCAAACCCTGTATTGGATGAAAATCGCTTCGTGCCCGGCGAAGGCCACATCACGATGCGCGATTTGGCCGCCAGTTTTGCTTGGGAAGACGGCGACGCACGCGGTCTGAGCGTAGATTTCAACGCCGCCAGCACTGACTTTGCCTTTGATGCGTCAACGAGCAACAGCAGCAACGCAATGACAGTTTCAGGTCAAATTGCGGACTTTGCGTCGAGCGCTGAGATGAGCGGCCCCGGCGGCATGGTGCTAGAAGGTTGGGAAAACGACGACATTGGGGCGGTGATGATGCGCGCGGGCTACACCTTTGGCGCAGTCTCTTATGATTTTGCGCTACGCGACAATGGGCAAGACATGCAAGCAGACGTTCAAATCGACAGCGGCGCTTTGGATGTGTCGCTGACCGAGGGGCAGCTCAACTACGGCACAAATTTCACTGGTTTGAGGGTCAACGGCATCGGATCAGAGGTGCCGATCCCCATTGAGGTATCTCTTGCAGAATTGGCGATGCAGTTTGGCATGCCGTTGGTCGCCACCGAAGATCCCGCACCGTTTCGCGTTGGGTTCAACCTTGATCAACTGTCAGTGCCGGACAATCTGTGGTCGATCTTTGATCCCGCCGGACAACTGCCGCGCGGCCCTGTCACAGTCCAGC
>CALHAP010000018.1 GCA_937931795.1 uncultured Paracoccaceae bacterium | reverse complement strand
GTGACGGCTGTCTTCTTTGAGCCCAATTTGACGGATACTGCGCTGTGCGCGAATGGCTGATCTGAAAGAATGTATCGCATTCAGTTTCTTGATATAGCTTAAGCCAAAGAGAGTATTTCGATGTTTGAATGAGGTGACGATGAACGACGCAGAGCAAGAAGCCCAGAAAGCAGAGTGGGAACGCCAACTCGCGCCAGATGAACTTGCACGAATGTTGGAGTCATCGAAACGTTTAGGTATTCACTTGCGCAAGTGTCCTTCACAGGAAGATCAAGGCACCAAGGGGTGCTGGTTTGGCGGAGAACCTACTTTGCCAGAAAGCTTCGAGTGGCCTTGGTTCAGTGCATTCGGAGAACGACAGGCACCGATGCATTTCCTCGGGCAAATAGATCTTGCTTCAGTACCAAACGAGGGCGCCCTGCCATTACCACAAACAGGAACACTCTTTTTCTTTTTTGATCCTATGATTGCACCGGCCCACGACACGCCGCCAAACTCCGGGACAGTCATCTATTGCCCAGACGATGTCTCCAATGTGGCTCCACGCAAGATGCCAACGCTACCTAAGCACCACTTAGCCGAAGACATATCATATTATTACACCATGGCCCCAACCGAAGGTTATGAACGCTGGGCGTTCAATTTCGAACCATTTGAGACATGGGAGTACGAGCTGTTCCCAAATGCGGAGTTCTGGACAGCTGCTATAAATTTACATCAGAACCAATACAAAAAGCTGGACCGCTTGACCAATAGGGACCGTGGACGGGCGATTGTACCCGGCTACTCAAGCCATTTTGCGTTGCATTGCTTGGGCGGCGATGCAAGTGAACATAGGGTGCCAGGTAAGGGCGAAAAAGATCTGCCTTTGCTTACAATTGCGAGCGACCCAGACTTGGGCTTCCAACATGGTGACATGATTTCAGTGACGTTTTGGATCTCACTAAATGAACTGGAAAATCGAAACTTCGGTGGCGCTTACGTCTCTGAGCGGTATCGCTAACATGAGCACCGCGCATCGAAACCTGCCATTGGCGCAACCGCAGCGAAAGCACACTCCGTCCGCAAAACGACCCACCACCCCCTCCCCTTCCCATCCCCCGCGAAATCCGCTAACCCCCGCCTATCTTGAGACCACCCGGCGCCCGGACCCAGCGCCAAACAAGATATCGGGGTCGGAGGGAATACGCCCTCTACGCAAGCATGGCCTGCGGGCCAGATAGGAAAACTACATGTTTAACGAAGTGAAGAAATCAATCGAGTGGGGCGAAG
This sequence comes from uncultured Paracoccaceae bacterium, assembly GCA_937931795.1. GTDB lineage: Bacteria > Pseudomonadota > Alphaproteobacteria > Rhodobacterales > Rhodobacteraceae > JALZWD01. The sequence goes on along the minus strand of CALHAP010000018.1, from coordinate 10,614 downwards.
AAACCCTGACACTCGAAACCGGAAAAGTTGCGCGTCAGGCAGACGGCTCGGTCATCGCCACATTGGGCGAGACCAGCGTTATGGCCAACGTGACCTTCGCCAAATCCCCCAAGCCCGGACAAGACTTTTTCCCCCTGACCGTGCACTACCAAGAGAAATACTACGCGGCTGGTAAAGTCCCCGGTGGATTTTTCAAGCGCGAGGCACGTCCGTCCGAGAAAGAGACGCTGACAGCCCGCCTGATCGACCGCCCCATTCGCCCGCTGTTCGTCCCCGGCTTCAAGCACGAAGTTCTGGTGATGTGTACGGTCCTGTCCCACGATCTGGTCAATGACCCTGATATGGTCGCGATGATCGCGACCTCTGCCGCGCTGACCATTTCCGGCGCGCCGTTCATGGGCCCGATTGCCGCCTGTCGCGTGGGCTTTGAGGATGGCGACTACATCCTGAACCCTGAAATCGACGATATGCACGATCTGCGCAACAAGCCCGATCAGCGTCTCGACCTCGTTGTCGCCGGTACCAAAGACGCCGTGATGATGGTGGAATCCGAAGCCTACGAGCTGACAGAGGCCGAAATGCTGGGCGCGATCACCTTCGCTCACGAGCAGATCCAGCCTGTCATCGACCTGATCATTGATCTGGCCGAAGATTGCGCAAAAGAGCCGTTCAACTTCCAAGCGCCGGATTATTCCGACCTGTCCAAAGCCGTCGCTGCCGCAGGTGAGGCCGACATGAAGGCCGCCTACGCGATCCTCGACAAGCAAGAGCGCACATCCGCTGTTGCCGCCGCCAAGGACGCGATCAAAGCCAAGCTCACCGAAGAGCAACTGGTCGACGCAAACCTCGGCTCCGCGCTCAAAGGGCTCGAGTCCAGCATCCTCCGTTCCGCCGTCGTCAAAGACAGCAAGCGGATCGACGGACGTGCCCTCGACACCGTGCGCCCGATCGTCTCCGAGGTCGGCATCCTGCCCCGGACACACGGCTCGGCGCTGTTTACACGTGGCGAGACGCAAGGTCTGGTTGTGACCACGCTCGGCACCGGCGATGACGAACAGTTCATCGACGCGCTACATGGCAACTTCAAATCGAACTTCCTGCTGCACTATAACTTCCCTCCCTATTCGGTGGGTGAAGCCGGTCGCGTGGGCCCTCCCGGTCGTCGTGAGATTGGTCATGGTAAGCTGGCTTGGCGCGCGTTGCAGGCGGTTCTGCCAGCGGCGACAGACTTCCCTTACACCGTGCGGGTCGTCTCTGAGATCACTGAATCCAACGGTTCCTCCTCAATGGCCTCCGTATGCGGTGGCTCACTGTCGATGATGGACGCGGGCGTTCCGCTGAAATCGGCTGTTGCCGGCGTCGCCATGGGTCTGATCATGGAAGACGACGGGTCTTACGCGGTTCTGACCGACATCTTGGGCGACGAAGACCACCTCGGTGACATGGACTTTAAAGTCGCAGGCACCGAGAACGGCATCACGTCGTTGCAGATGGACATCAAGATCGCAGGCATCACGCCCGAGATCATGGAAAAGGCGATGGCACAGGCCCGCGAAGGCCGCATGCATATCCTCGCCGAGATGGGCAAAGCTGTGACAGGTGCGGGCGAGTTCAGCATCCACGCGCCACGCATCGAGACCATGCAGATCCCAACGGATAAAATCCGCGAAGTGATCGGCTCGGGCGGTAAGGTGATCCGCGAGATCGTCGAAGTGTCGGGCGCCAAGGTCGACATCAACGACGAAGGCATCATCAAGATCGCCTCGCCCAACGGTGAAGCTATCCAAAAAGCCTATGACATGATCCATTCCATCGTGGCCGAGCCAGAAGAGGGCAAGGTCTACAAAGGCACGGTCGTGAAGCTGGTTGATTTCGGTGCTTTCGTGAACTTCTTTGGCAAGCGCGACGGCCTCGTCCACGTCAGCCAGATCGAAAACCGCCGTTTGAACCACCCATCGGATGTCCTCAAAGAGGGCCAAGAGGTCTGGGTCAAACTGCTCGGCTTTGATGACCGCGGCAAGGTGCGTCTGTCGATGAAAGTCGTCGACCAAGAGACCGGCGAAGAAGCAAAAAAAGAAGACGGCGACGACGCGTAAGCGCGTCTGACCGACGACATTTCGGGGCTCCGGTGGCAACACCGGGGCCCTGTTGTTTTCATATCACAAAAAAGTGGGCGCAAGCTGGGCACAGGTGCGCATCCGAAAATCTACACATTTACCGGATTGATTGAGGGAATCATCATAAGGCGTTAGGCACATAGCGTCTGTTCCGGAATGATCCGTACGCTGCTATTTTACCTTGGGGTTATTAAATGATTACTCGTCGTTCGTTTATGTCGTCGCTGGCTGCCACCAGTGTCGCCGCACCTGCCATCGCCCAAGAGGCGACACCCGCCGCCGCCGAGGTAGCACCGCAATTATCTGAGCTGGAATTGCGCCCACTGCCCGTGGCGAACCCCGGCCCGCTCGACCCGCAATTGGTCAGTATTCCCGCAGGCTTTCGCCCCGGTGACATCCATGTTGATCCCAATATCTTCCGCCTGTTCTTCGTGCTGCCGGACAACCAAGCGATCCGCTACGCGGTTGGCGTAGGGCGTCCGGGCCTCTATGAAGCGGGCCGTTTTCGCCTAGGGGCCAAAAAAGAATGGCCCAGCTGGACACCGACACCTGACATGATTGAGCGCGACCCTGAACAATACGAACAATTTGCCGATGGCGTCCCCGGTGGCCCCGCGAATCCGCTGGGGGCAAGGGCGCTGTACCTGTTTGAAGGGCGTCGCGACACGTATCTGCGCATCCATGGCACCAATGCCCCCCGAACAATAGGCTCGGCCGTCTCCAACGGCTGTGCGCGGCTGGTAAATGACTATGTCATTGATCTCTACGCCCGCGCACGAATTGGGGCACAGGTGCATTTGTACAATCGGGTAGGCTAAAATTTGGCCCGAAGTCATCATGTGAGGGCCGTTCCCATGCCATCTTAACCGTCAGACTAGCCTAGAACAGCAAACTAGGCGGACGACATTAAGATGGAACATCACAGCAGACGACATTTTCTACTAACAGCAACAGCCGGCGCAGCAGCAACGCTCGCAGCACCGGCTGTCGCAAACGCCGATTTCAGGATCCCCCGCGAGTGGGCGCCTTCGGATGTTGAAATCGCTGTTGGCCCACAGGTCGGCACCATCAATGTCAACACAAACGATACTTGGCTGTACCTCATCACCGCTGAAAACCAAGCCCGGCGCTTCAAGATTGCCGTCGGGGCCGCTGGCCGCCAGTTCACAGGCACCGCTACAATCCAACGCCGCGCCGAATGGCCGTCGTGGACGCCAACCGCCAACATGATCCGCATAGAACCCGACGTATATGGCCCCTACCGCACAGGCCTGCCCGGCGGCCATCCTCGCAACCCGATGGGATCACGCGCGCTCTATCTGTACCAAGGTGGCCGGGACACAATGTACCGCATCCACGGCACCCCACAGCCGTGGACAATGGGTCAAGCGTTCTCGTCAGGCTGCGTGCGTTTGATCAATGATCACATGGACGAGCTCTATGATATGGTCCCCCTCGGATCACGCGTGTTTGTAAGCTGATCAAAACGGACAGGGCGCGCGCACCCGCGTGCCTTGCCCCCCGTCGGGGTGGCGGAACTGGAACACCTCGGAATGCAGCATCAGACGCGGATGCGCGCGCGCCTCACCGGTGGCGTAAAACGGATCCCCCAAGATCGGATGCCCCAGCGCCAGCATATGCACCCGCAACTGGTGCGAGCGCCCGGTCTTCGGCGACAGCCGCACCCGCGTCTCACCATTGCCCGTGCGCATCACACGCCAGTCGGTGATCGCGGCACGCCCGTTTTCGTGATCCACATGCTGCAACGGCCTGTTGGGCCAATCGACGCAAAGCGGCAGATCGACGGTGCCTTTGCGCTCGGTCATCTCACCCCAGACGCGGGCAACGTAGGTCTTCTGCGTCATCCGCTTCTCGAATTGCAGCCCCAGATGTCGCTGCGCATGGGGCGTCAGAGCGAAAATCATTACGCCCGACGTGTCGCGATCAAGCCGATGGATCAACAGGGCCTCGGGAAACACCGCTTGGATCCGCGAGATCAGGCAATCGGCCAGATGTGGCCCCTTGCCGGGCACCGATAGCAGGCCCGACGGTTTGTTCACCAACAGCACTTCATGGTCGTGGTGCAAGATATCCAGCGGATCATCCGGCGGGGTGTATGTGTCGGAAAAAACGGTGGTCATGCTGCGACAAGCGCGCGTCGTCCGCGCCAAATAGACACTGTATAAAGGATCAGCGCGGCCCAGATCATCGGAAACGCAATCGCGCGCGCGGTCCCAAACGGCTCGCCGAAGGCGAAGACGGCGCAGAGCATAATCATAGTGGGCGCGATGTATTGCAGGATGGCGATGGTCGACAATTGCAAGCCCTTGGCCCCGTTCGCGTAGAATATCAGCGGCACCGCTGTAACCACCCCGCACCCCATCAGCCACCACATATCCGGCGCACCCGGTGCAAAACGACCCGTGTCGCCCAACCAGATGACATAGGCCAATGCAGGGCCCAGCAGGATCAGCACCTCCAGCAAGAACCCTTGGTTTGGCCCAACCGGCAAAGCGCGTTTGCACAGCGCATAGAGACCAAAGCTCACGGCCAAAGCCAGCCCCACCCACGGGAACACCCCCGCCGTATAGGTCAGCACCGCCACAGCACATGCGGCCAACGCCAATGCGGCGATCTTGAGTCTGTTCAACCGTTCCCCGAGGAAAACCGCGCCCAGAAAGACACTAAACAAGGGGTTGATGTAGTACCCGAGGGCCGCGTCCAACGCGCGATCCGCGCTGACGGCCCAGACATAGATCGCCCAATTGACCGAGATTAGCGCTGCCGTGACCGCCGCCATCCCGAGGGTGCGCGGCGAGGACAACGCCGCCCGCAAATCCCCCGTCCGGCGCAGCACGATCAGCACCAGCCCCGCGACGGGGACCGACCAGATCACCCTGTGTGCGACAACCTCTAGCGCGGGGATGTGCTCGCCCGCCTTGAGATAGAGCGGCAAGAACCCCCACAGCACATAGGCGCAGGTGGCAAAGCCAAATCCGGCGGCAGTGTCGACATTGGGCGTGGCGGGCTTTTTCATAACCCCCCGCATACGCCGAAGTGCGGGCCAAGCCCAGATAGGATCGACGGCTGTCTACAGCTTGGTGCGCTCGCCTGTTGGATCGTAAAACGGCTTGAGCGAGGCTGTTGCCTTGAACCGCTCACCCGCCACGTCGATTTCCCAGTCGCTGGCCAGCAGATCCGCGATCTTCTCGCCCTTGGCCGGCACGTATCCCATGCCCATCGCGGTGTTCAGATGGTGCCCATAGCCGCCCGACGTCAGGTGGCCCACGACCTCGCCACTGCGCAGGATCGGCTCGTTGTGGTAGAGCAGCGGCACGGGATCGGTCAGCATGAATTGGACCAGACGCTTTTCCAGACCGGCTTCGCGTTTGGCATCGACGGCGGCTTTGCCGATGTAATCCGTCTTTTCCTTGCCTAAAGCAAAGCCGAGCCCCGCCTCTAGGATATGATCTTCGCTGGTGATGTCATGACCAAAGTGGCGGAACCCTTTTTCCAAGCGGCCAGCATCCATCATGTGCATCCCGCACAGCTTCAGCCCGATGTCCTGACCCGCATCCCAGATCGTCTGGAACGCATGCCGGGCCATATCAGACCCTACATAGACCTCCCACCCCAGCTCGCCCACGTAAGACACGCGGTGCACACGCGCGAGGCCGAGACCCAGTTCGATGCCCTGCGCGGTGCCAAACGGGTTCACCTCGTTGCTGAAATCATTGGGCGAAACGGCCTGCAACACCTCGCGCGACCGTGGCCCCATGATCGCCAACACACCCTCGCTTGCCGTGGTGTCGGTCAGCACGACGTTCTCATCATCGTACAAATGACGCCGCATCCATGTCTGATCGGCGAGGCGCGTGGCGGCGGGGGTGACGACCAGAAAGACGCATTCTTCCAGCCGCGTCACGGTCACATCGGCCTCGATCCCGGCGCTGGAGTTAAGGAACTGTGTGTAGCAGATTTTGCCCACAGCGACGTCCATTTCCGCGCCACAGATACGGTTCATGAAGGTGGTCGCATCGCGCCCTTCGACCCTGATCTTGCCGAAGGACGACATATCGTACATGCCGACGCCCGTGCGGACGGCGTGTAGCTCCTCGGCGACGTTGGAAAAGAAGTTCTGGCGTTTCCAGCTGTAGCGATACTCGGGGTCTTGGCCAACGCGCGCGATCCAGTTGGCGCGCTCCCAGCCCGCCAGCTCGCCAAAGACAGCGCCATGATCGGCCAGTTGGTCGTGGAACGGCGAATGCCGCACACCGCGCGCTGTTTCCTTTTGGCGGAACGGAAAGTGGTCGGCATAGAGCAGGCCAAGAGCCTCTTTCGACCGATCGAACAGGTACCTTTTATTGCCCTGAAACGGCTGCATCCGGCTGACATCCACGTCCACCAGATCGAACGGCTTTTCGCCCGCCTCCATCCATTCGGCCAACGCCTTGCCTGCGCCACCGGCAGACTGAATACCGATAGAGTTAAAGCCAGCGGCAACCCAGACGTTGTCCATCTCGGGCGCTTGGCCCAAATGATACGCGTCGTCGGGGGTAAAGCTCTCGGGGCCGTTGAAGAACGTGTGAATGCCTGCCTCGGCCAACATCGGCAGACGCTCGACCGCTTGCTCGAGGATCGGCTCGAAGTGGTCGAAATCCTCGGGCAGTTGGTCGAACTCGAAATCCTCAGGGATGCCGTCCATCGCCCAAGGTTTTGCGTTTGGCTCGAAAGCGCCGAGCAGCATTTTGCCCGCGTCTTCCTTGTAGTATGCACATTCGTCAGGAACGCGCAGGACGGGCATTTGGGTCAGACCCTTGATCGCCTCGGTCACGATGTAGAAGTGTTCGCAGGCGTGCAGCGGCACGTTCACGCCCAGCGTTTTGCCCACATCATGCGCCCACATGCCCGCGCAGTTTACAACGTGTTCGGCCTGAATAGAGCCTGTTTCGGTGTCTGTCGCCCACTCGATCGAGGTGACGCGGCGGCCCGCTTTGGTGACACCCGTCACCTTGGTCCGCTCGGCGATCACGGCGCCGTTTTGGCGCGCGCCCTTGGCCAGTGCCAGCGCGATATTCGCCGGATCCCCCTGCCCGTCGAGCGGCAGATAGACGCCCGCTGTCACACCGTCGATATTGAGGTGCTCGTATCGGTTTTTGACTTCTTCGGGGCTGATCTCTTCAACCTCGACACCGAACGCGCGGGCCATGCCAGCTTGACGGTAAATTTCTTCTTTACGCTCTTCGGTCAGGGCCACAGTGATCGACCCACAGCGTTTGAACCCTGTCGCCACACCAGTTTCGGCTTCAAGGCTGCCATAGAGTTCCTGCGAGTATTTCGCGAGGCGCGTCATGTTGGGGTTGGCGCGCAATTGCGCGATCAGGCCTGCGGCGTGCCATGTGGTGCCGGATGTCAGCTGTTTGCGCTCGAGCAACACGATGTCTTTCCAGCCCTGTTTGGCCAGATGATACGCCACCGAACACCCGATGACGCCGCCACCGATGATCACAACGCGGGCAGAGGATGGGAGAGCCATGAGCAAGTCCTTCACAACAATTGGGCGCGACGCCCTAAAAATTTCCGAGCGACCCCGCCCCGACACCATCGAAACAGGGTCTATTGTGCCTGATTAGGCTCTGATACGCGCGTTTTCCGCGTCCCAAATCGGGTCTTCGCCTTGGACGGTCGCAGACACCATTTCACCGTAGATCTCGACCTGCACCGAGGTGCCCGCAGCCAGCAGTTCGGGTTTGATCATGCCCAATGCGATGGATTTCTCGGTGCGGTGGCCATAGGCCCCCGAGGTCGTCTCGCCTACGATCTCGCCATCTTTCCAGATCATCGACATATAGGGAGCGTCGGCAAAGCCCGCGTCGTCGAGCGTGAGGACGGCAAAACCCTTGGCGCGGCCTTGCTGCTTTTCACTCGCAAGCGCGGCTTTGCCGGGGAAGTCTTGGGGTTTGTCGAACCGGATGAACCGCTCCATGCCGCCTTCTAGCAAGGTGTAGTCGGACGATAGATCGCCCTTCCACGTGCGGTAGGCCTTCTCAATCCGCATGGAGTTGAGCGCGAACATCCCGAACGGCACAGCGCCCGCGCCCCGCAGCGCGTCGTAGACCGCTTTGCTGTCGTCCATTTTCGAATGCACTTCCCAGCCCAGCTCACCACAGAAATTGATGCGGAACAGTTTTACCGATTTGCCTGCGACCATGGCGTCTTGGATGGTCAGCCAGCCGCTCGATAGATCACCATCGGACAGTCCGCCCAGAAGGTCGCGCGACGCAGCGCCCGACAGCAATGCGGTGGACCATTCGCCCGTGATATCCGTCAGCTCCAGCCCATCGGCCAAACGGTCGCGCAGGAACTCGAAATCATGCCATTGCGCGACAGCGGCGGTCATCAGCCAGAAGTCATCCTCGGCCCAACGGATGATTGTCACCTCGGTGACGATGCGCCCGCGAGTATCGGTGAAGTACCCCAGATTCATGCGGCCGGCCTTGGGCAGCGCGCCCGAGATTTGGCCGCGCAGCCATTCGGCAGCCCCCGCACCCGTCAGCGTGTAGCGTGAGAAGCCCGGCATATCGAGCACGGCGGCACCATTGGTCGCGGCCTCGACTTCCTCTTTGACGCGGACCTCCCATGGCCCCTCGCGGCCCCATGTCTCGGTCACCTCGAGAAAGGTATCATCGCCGTCCTTGGCGAACCAATTGGCACGCTCCCACCCGTTGTAGGCACCCATCTGACCGCCCGAGGCGAGCAAAGTGGCGTGGTTGGGGGACAGTTTCTTGTCGCGACCTGCGGGCCACATCTTGTGCGGGAAATGCATGCCGTATTCGTGGCCGTAGGTTTCCAGCGCCTTGGCGTGGCAGAAATCGTGATCGGCGTAGTCGGTAAATCGGCGCGGATCGACGGCCCAGTTGTCGTCTTGCGTCTGCCCTTGGGTGATCCATTCGGCCATCAGCTTGCCCGCGCCGCCACCTTGGACGATGCCAAAGGTGAACGAATGCGCCTCATAGGCGTTGCGCACGCCGGGCATGGGGCCAATCATCGGCAAACCATCGGGCGCATAGGGGATCGGGCCGTTGATATTGCGGCCAACGCCACCTTCGCCCAACAGCGGCACACGCTCCATTGCGTCCTCAATGTACCACTCCAACCGCTCCAGATCATCGGGGTACAGCTGAAAGCTAAAGTCATCAGGCATCGGGTCTTCGGGCGTGACCCAGTGCGCTTTGCAATTACGCTCGTAAGGGCCGAGGTTCAGGCCATTTTTGTCCTGACGCAGGTAGTACGAGGAATCGACGTCGCGGATCATCGGGGTTTTCTTACCGTTTTCCTTGGTCCACGCAGCAATCTCGGGGATTTCTTCGGTCAGGAAATACTGGTGCGACATGACGACCAGCGGCACAGTGCGCCCGCCAAAGGGCTTGAACCATTCGCCCACGCGCTGCGCATAGTACCCAGCGGCATTGACGACCTTCTCACAGCGGATATCGCCCTTTTCAGTATGAACGATCCACTCGTCCCCATCGCGGCTGACGCCTGTCGCGGGGCAGAAACGCTCGACCTTTGCGCCCAGATCACGGGCGCCTTTGGCCAGCGCTTGGGTCAGCTGCGCGGGGTCGATGTCGCCGTCCAGCGGATCCCAGAGCACGGATGTCAGGTCATGGGTTTCGACAAACGGGTTGTACTGCGCCATCTCGGCGGGCTCTAGGATGTCCATGACAAGACCCTTCGAGCGGGCTTGGGCCGCGACCTTTTCAAATTCTTGCGCGCGCTCTTTGGTGTGGGCCAAACGCAGTGCGCCAGTCACATGGTAGTTCATCGGGTAGTCGACCTCATCGGCCAACCCCCGGTACATCTCCAGCGAATAGCGCTGCATGTTCATCACGGCCCAGTTGGGCGCAAAGTTTGGGCAGTTGCCTGCCGCGTGCCATGTGCTGCCTGCGGTCAGCTCGTTCTTTTCGAGCAAGACGCAATCGGTCCAGCCTTCCTTCGCCAGATGATACAAGGTCGAAACGCCGACAACGCCGCCCCCGATGATGACCACGCGCGCGGTGGTTGGAAAATCTGCCATGTTTAGGTCTCCTTCATTCTTCGACGGCGGGTCACGCAGTTTTAATACACCGGGGGGGCGATGGCCCAGATCGCCACACACGGGTCTGTATAGGGGTTTGACCAACGAAAAGGCTCGCCGCGTACGCGTGCACTGTCACCTTGGGCCAGATGAAATGTGCGGCCATTGATCCACAGGTCGAGCTTGCCGGACACGATATAGGCCACCTCTTGTGTCGGCCGCTGCACGGCATCGGTGATCTGCGCACCGGGCTCGAACGTGGAATGGACCATCTCGAAATCGTCGGTCAGATCAGGAGAGAGCAGCCCTTCGACCAAACCCGCCTCGCGTGATCCTATCGGGCGACGGGCGGTGGCGCGCACGACATAGCCTTCGTCGTCGGCGTCGCCGCCTGCGCGAAACAGGCTGGAGACAGAGACG
>CALHAP010000017.1 GCA_937931795.1 uncultured Paracoccaceae bacterium | reverse complement strand
GCGCGCGCCCGCTTGAGCGAGTAAGGCGTGCAGCCCGTAGCTGTTAGAGGCCATGATCTGATCCGGTCCCGGATCACCACCCGGGGTCACCAATTCATCGCCCGTGGCGATCAGCGCCACCGACGGCTGCCGCGCAACAGGAACCGCGCTGATGTTCATTGAGGCGAGCAGCGCAATATCAGCGGGCCGCAAGATACGCGGGGCCGACAGGCTGTCACCGACAGAGAAATCACCGCCAGCGGGACGAATGTTCAGACCTTCACCGGGGGCCGTGGTCAACGTGATTTCAGATGAGGAACGCTTGACATCCTCTTGAATAATAACCCGCTTTACGCTATCTGGCACGGGCGCGCCCGTAAAAATGCGGATCGCTTGGTGCGGTTCAATGGTGTCAGAAAACCCATGTCCCGCTGCCGCTTCACCGACAACCTGCCATGTGTCGCCGACGGACGGATCGGTCTGCGTCACGCCGTAGCCATCCATCGCGGAGGCGGCAAAGGGGGGCTGAGACCTGCGTGCATGAACCGGCTGCGACAGGGTGCGACCGGCAGCTTGCTGCAAGGGCACATATTCCGTCGGTGTTTTAACGACCAGATCAAAGAGCGCGTCCAAGGCATCGGTGACCGAAATCACTTGGGGGCCTCGAACCTGCCGGATTTGCCGCCGTCTTTCATCAATAGGCGTATGTTGCTGATTACAATGCCTTTTTCAACGGCTTTCAACATATCATAAACGGTCAAAGCGGCGATATTGACCGCCGTGAGCGCTTCCATCTCGACGCCGGTTTGACCGTTGGTTTTGACGGTCGCGGTGATGGTAACGCCGGGCAGATCGGGGTCCGGGGTAAGGTCCACTGTGACTTTGGTGATCGGCAAGGGATGGCACAAAGGGATCAGGTCCGACGTTTTTTTGGCACCCATGATCCCGGCCAACCGGGCAACGCCCAGAACGTCGCCCTTTTTGGCGGTACCGCTTGTCACATAATCGAGCGTTTCCAAGGATATAATGACCTGACCTCGCGCCGTTGCCTCGCGGGCGGTGTGTGCCTTGGCAGACACATCAACCATATGGGCCTGACCTGCGTCATCGAAATGCGACAGGGTCATGCGGGCACGGGGTCTGCGAGCAGCGTTTTTGTCGCCGCTGTTACATCAGATTGGCGCATCAGGCTCTCTCCGATCAAAAATGTGCGGGCGCCGTAGCTTGCGAGGTTTGCCAGATCCGCAGGCGTGTAAATTCCGCTTTCTGCGACCAGCAAACGATCCTTGGGAACGCTGCGTGACAGTTCGCGTGTTGTCTCAAGAGTGACGTCGAAGGTCTTGAGATTGCGGTTGTTTATGCCGATAAGAGGTGACGTCAGTTTGAGGCCGCGTTGCAGTTCTTCGGCGTTGTGAACCTCGATCAAAACGTCCATGCCCCAACGTGTTGCGGCATCTTCCAGCTCGGCGGCTTGCGCATCCGATACGCTGGCCATGATGATCAGAATGCAGTCGGCATGCAGCGCGCGCGCTTCGGCGACTTGGTAGGTGTCATACATGAAATCCTTGCGCAGGCATGGCAGCGACACGGCGTTATGGGCCGCAACCAGATAGCTGTCATCCCCTTGAAAGGATGGCGCATCGGTCAGCACCGACAAACAGGTGGCCCCCCCATGCGCATAGGCGCGCGCGAGGTCGGCGGGGATAAAATCTTCGCGGATCAGACCCTTTGACGGGCTCGCTTTCTTGATCTCTGCGATCAGACCATAGCCCGTTTTGGCGGCGGCGCGCAGAGCGTTTGCGAACCCGCGCGGCGCATCGGCGGCTTTTGCGCGCTCTTCGACATCTGCCAGAGATACCTTGGCTTTGCGGGTTGCGACCTCTTCAAGCTTGTAGGTCTTTATTTTCTCAAGAATATCCATTTACCATTTTCTTTCAGTACCTTGTGGGTCGGTATTCATGCTGATTGAGTGATGCGTGCCAGGGTCTCAACAGCGGCATTTGCCTTGCCGCTTTCAATGCTATCCCGCGCCATCTCGACGCCGATTTTCAGACTATCTGCCTCGCCGGCGACCAAGATTGCGGCAGCAGCATTCAACAACACGGCATCCCGGTAGGCGGATGTCTCACCCGCCAGCAAGGCTCGGAAAGCCACCGCATTTTCCGCCGGTGTCCCCCCGATAATGTCCTCAAACGGGTGGACCGGCAATCCGGCCGTTTCGGGATGGATTTCGCGCATCGTGACCATGCCCGATGACAGGGCCGCGACCCATGTGACGCCGGTGATTGTGATCTCGTCGGTGCCGTCTGACCCATGCACGATCCACGCCGCCTCTGACCCGAGCTGTGCCAGGGTTTGAACCATGGGCAGGATCAGGTCTTTTGAAAAGGCGCCGGTGAGCTGACGTTTGACGCCCGCAGGGTTGGTCAGGGGGCCGAGAATGTTAAAAATTGTGCGTGTGCCCAGTTCGGCGCGCACAGGCATGACGTGTTTGGTCGCGGGGTGGTGCATGGGGGCCATCATGAACCCGATCCCGGCCTCGGCCAGACCGCGTTCTACCACCTCTGGACCAACCATGACGTTGATGCCCATTTCGCTTTGCAGGTCAGCGGTGCCCGATTTTGACGACAGGTTTCTGTTTCCATGTTTGGC
>CALHAP010000016.1 GCA_937931795.1 uncultured Paracoccaceae bacterium | reverse complement strand
GCCGAGACCATTGAGACGAGCGCGTTGGCTACCATGGGGGCGATGTAGGGGCCGACGAGCGGGATAAACCGCAGCACCATGATCAACCCTGCGCGCACGGCGTTTTGCCCCGAAAAGTCGATCATCCGGCGGCGCGAATGACCCAGTGCAACATGACCCAACTCGTGGGCGATCACGCTTGCCATCTCGGGGCCGGTGACCTCGCCCGAGCGGTATTTGTTGTAAAACCCGCGCGTGATGAAGATGCGGCCATCAGGGGCCGCCAGACCGTTGACCGGCTCGACCTCATAGATGTTCACCTTGATCCGCTCGATCTCTAGCGCGCCCGCCATCTGGTCGGTCAGCTGTTTGAGATCAGGATCGGCCAGCTCGGTCGATTGGGCATCCAGACTGCGCGCGGTGTTCCACGCGGAAAACCGGTACAGGACGTAACCATAGGCGGCGGCGATCAGCAGGGGGAGAAACTTGAGCATGAGCCTAATGTGGGGAAGAACGCTGCAAAGTCCAGTGCAGGGCGTCGTTGTGGACCACGGGCGAAGCCGCTAGGCATGGATTAGACCAGCAAGAGGGGGCGATATGCTGCGGGTTTTAGGGGCTATTTTGACAATCGGTGCTGCGGCAGCTGCGATCTATGTGCTGTCGCGCGATCTATTGCCGCGCACGCAGGTCACCTTTGCGGCAGGCGCGGAGGGCGGCGGGTATTGGCAGTTGGCCGAAGCATACGCGGCCATTCTCGCCCGTGATGACATCACCGTTGATATCGTCGCCACCGAAGGGTCGGTCGACAATGCCCGCCTGCTGGGTGACCGCGCGGTGGACGTGGCGTTGATGCAAGGCGGCGTGCCGTTGGGCGCGCGCACTGATGCTTTGGGGGCTATGTTTTTCGAGCCGATCTGGATGTTTTCATTGGCGGATACGGCCCTGTCGACCAACCCCGGTGCGTGGCAAGGCTTGCGCATCGCCGCGGGGCGCGAAGGGTCGGGCACGCGCGCGGCGTTTCGCGGTTTGATTGACGCGGCAGGGCTGACGTTTGGACAGATCACCCCAGTGCCGCTGTCGGGCGACGCGGCGGTGACAGCGCTACGCGGGGGCGAGGTCGATCTGGCGTTTTTTGTGGCTCCGATCACAGCGCCCTATCTGGTGCCGTTGTTGGACGCTGATGACGTTAAGTTAATCGCCTTTGATCAGCTCGACGCCATGGTGCGGCGCATGCCCGAGGCGCAGATCGTCACACTGCCCAAGGGCGCGTTGCGGATGTTTCCGTCGCTGCCGATCCAAGATGTGCGGCTGCTGACCACCGTGGGGCGCGTCGATGCGGTGAGCAATCTGCACCCCACGCTGGTGGACCGTCTGGTCGAGGCGGCGCGCGAAATCCACGGCGATGGCAATGCGCTGAACGATGTGCGCAGGTTTCCCGCGACGGATACGGGCGGGCAGGTGATGGACGCCTATGCGGCGGGTCTGATCGAGGACGGATCGAGCCGGCTGAACGAGTTTTTGCCCTATTGGGTCGTCGCACAGATCAACCGATTTGCTATTTTGTTGCTGCCGCTGGTGATCCTATTGCTGCCGATCATCCGCGCTGTGCCGGGGCTGTACCGCTGGCGGATGCGGGCGCGGGTCTACCGCCACTACACCGAAATCCGCGAGATCGACACGGCGGCGCAAAAGTCTAACGTGAGCGATTTGCAAGGCTACGATGACCGCCTGCGCGACATCGACGAAGACCTGGCGGACCTAAAACTGCCGCCCAGCTACCGCGACTACGCCTACACCGCGCGGCTGCATGTGGATTTGATAAGGGGCCGGATTAAAGAGAGGATGCGGGGGTAGGAGTGAGTTGCGAGGTCAATAAATTGCCCAATTGAAATGTTAGGTTTTGAAAAGTTTATGGAAAGCTCCTCATGCCAATTAACATCCCGTATCTAAAAAATCCGAAATTACGAAGTGGAGCGATGTCTGTTGCGTTGAGTTTACTTACTACAACAGCGAGTGCCTTTGAGTATTGTGAAAGGTTAAATACACCGTCTTTCTTTGAGCATTTCACCGAAGTAACGGGCCTCACCGACGATTGTGAGGGGCCGGGTCACTGCGCTGCTGCTAGATGGGAAGATAAAGATTCGCTCGCTATATTGATTTACACAGGTCAACGGGGGAGTGACTGGGGCGCCGACATGCGTGGAGTGGTTGATCAGTTCGCGGCGTCATTTACACAAGCGTCGGGCATACCTGTCACGGTCAATGAACATTCTGACCCACATTCGCAGGAAAATTTTGATATTGATATCTATTTTGTTTATGCTGACTCTCCAATTCTAGATAGGTTTGATGCCTTTGGCTTGACCGAGCGGCTGAAGGTGCCAGTCCATAGAACAGCGCTTGCGAGTTTAGGGAATGATGGGGGTTGCACTTCAGCCATTGATTTTGATGGGACATCCATGGAGCGCGCGCTGACGGTTGTCTCTGCCAATCAATCGCCGCACAGCAATAGATCCTGTGTGGTTCAAGCATTACTTGCCGGCTCTGGGTTTGGCCTTCATTCCGCAAGTGCCGCATTCTTGGAACACGCCTTCCCAACATTTGAATTGTTGGACAACTTCGTATTTCCTATTAACTATCAATACAGCGCAGAAGTTTTGCACGCGTTGCCGCAAACCGCGCTCAATAGTCGCGCAGAATTAGTCGCGTTTCGTCAAAGTGAATGTGGTGTTGAGTAACGACCTAGCCCTACCTAACCAATCGCCCGCATCCCCCGCGTTAGCCCATCCAGCGTCATGGGCACCATGCGTTCGGGCTCCATGATCTGGCGGATCATGCCTGTGGATTGTGTGTATTTCCAATGATCTTCGGGCACGGGGTTGATCCATAGGTGGTCGGGCCAGTGTTCGAACGCGCGGCGCAGCCAGACCTCGCCTGCTTCCGCGTTCCAGTGTTCATTGGCTCCACCGGGAAAGGCGATCTCGTAGGGCGACATCGCCGCGTCGCCCACGAAGATGCATTTGTAGTCTGACCCATAGGTCCGCAGCACCTCGAATGTTGGGGTCTGCGCGTCGGAGCGGCGGGCGTTGTCGCGCCAGACGCCTTCATAGAGGCAGTTGTGGAAATAGAAGTGTTCGAGGTGTTTGAACTCGGCGCGCGCGGCGGAGAACAGCTCTTCGAGGACTTTCACATGCGGGTCCATGCTGCCGCCCACGTCGAAGAACAGGATTACCTTGACCGCGTTGCGCCGTTCGGGCCGTGTTTGCACGTCTAGGTAGCCGTTGTGGGCCGTGGCCCGGATCGTGCCGTCGAGGTCCAGCTCGTCATGCGCCCCGTCCCGCGCCCATTTGCGCAGGCGTTTGAGCGCGACTTTTATGTTGCGGGTGCCAAGCGCCACGGTGTCGTCGAGGTTGCGAAATTCGCGTTTGTCCCAGACCTTGACCGCGCGCTGGTGACGCGATGTGTCTTGCCCGATCCGCACGCCCTCGGGGTTGTAGCCATAAGCGCCAAAGGGGGACGTGCCCGCCGTGCCGACCCATTTGTTACCGCCCTGATGGCGGGCTTTTTGCTCTTCGAGCCGCTGTTTCAGCGTCTCCATCAGCTTGTCAAAGCCACCGATAGCGTCGATCTCGGCCTGTTCTTCGGGGCTGAGGGTTTTCTCGGCCAGTTTGCGCAGCCAGTCTTCGGGCAGGTCGAGTGCTTCTACCACCTGTTCGGGCGTGATGCTCTCAACCCCGGAAAACGACGCGGCAAAGGCGCGGTCAAAACGGTCGATGTGCCGCTCGTCTTTGACCATGATCGTACGGGCGAGATAGTAGAAGGCGTCGATGTCATAGGTCGTGAGGTCTGCCGCCATGCCGTCGAGAAAGCCTAGGAATTCGCGCAATGAGACGGGGACCTTGTGCTGTCGCAATTGATCGAGGAACGGCAGAAACATCGCGCGCTTACACGGCGCTGCGCATCACAAAGATCAGCACAAACAGACCAATCATAGCGCCGATCATGCCATGCACGACGGCCCATTGTGCGATGTCTTTGCGCAACCCGTCCCGTTGTTTTGCCCGCACGCCGCCGATGATCGCGCCAACAAGGAAGCCGCCTAAAGGAAAGATCATGCGCTTAGCTCCCGGTGTTTGGGCGGAGGTCCCCGATGTCGGACAAACGCTCTTGCGCTGCCTGTTCGGTGCCAAAGCCGTAGCGCGCCCATGCGAGACTGTCCAGACGGGTGTCGCGCGCCTGTGACGAGGCGCCGCTGAGCAGCAGTGCCTCGGACCGGAACATCAGCAACGTCGACAAAAGCGCCGCGTTTTGATGGGCCTGCGCCACCTGGATTGCGGGGGTTGTGATGTCTAGCGTTGTCGCCGCATCGCCCGCGCTGAGCGAAAATGCTGCAAGCTGGACAGCCACATGCGCTGCGTGAATGTCGGTGGTCGCACTGCGCGCATACGCGGTGCGCGCCTGCTGGAACGCCGATAGCGCACGGGCCGGGTCTGATTGCAGGGTGCTGCGCCCCTGAGCGTAATGGGCAAAACCGCTGCGTGTGCCGGTCCAGCCCTGTTCAATGCTGATCGCGACCGCCTGTTCCGCAGCGTTTTGGCGGGTGCTGCGTGCAATATCACTGTCGAGGGCCACTGCCATATGGTTGCGCCAGACATCCGGTGTCCGTGATTGCGGGCTGCTGCCTACCCCTTGGCCTCGTGGGTTAAGCCTAGCTAGGATCGCGGGCAGGCGAGCGGTAACCTCGCCCCGGCGCATCCCGTTTTGCAGCTCGGGCGCGTAATAGGTCCGCAGCATCAGCATATCAAAGCCTGTGAGCACCGAGTGTATGTTGTCGTCATTAAACACGCTGTCGGGCAGGCGGTAGAGATCGTTGAGGGGCCCGAGGGCTTGGGCCACTTCTTCATGCAGGCAATCGCGCAGCTCTTGAGGGGTGATGCCTGTGGGGATGAAGACAGACGCCCGTTCGCGGCGGGTGAGGGTGGTCCAATCTGTGCGGCTGCCGCGCCGGGTGGCAGTATATTCGGCCCAATTGGACACACGAGGGACGACAAAGCAGGCGGCATTCGGCACAGCCCGCATCAGGGCGGCGCGCGGGACAATTTCGATAGTGATATTGGCGTCCGGCGCACTGGTCTGGAAAATGTCGATCCCGGCTTCGGATTTCAGCCGCGAGACAAGGGCACGCAGATCGGGCGCGAGGCTGGCAGGGGCTGGGCCTTCGACGCGCACCGAGATCGGGCCATCAAAGCGGGTCAACACGGGCACCTGCGTGCCGTTTTCCATCTCGAATGTCAGATCAATGAAGTCTTGCGCCATTTCGACATTGGCGCGGGTCGCACGGGTTTGCGGTGCGCTTGTAAAACTGCGCATCGGTTGAGCGGCGATGTCAGTGGTAGCGGCACGGGTGACCGTATCGGTGGCAGGCGCGCAGGCTGCGATAAACAAAATGGACAGCAGGCTAATCGGTTTCATAGGGCGATTGTCTCGCAGGTCGTGCTGCCAGAATTTGAGAGCAACGCCCGAAATGAAAAGCAATGTGGCAACCACTTGGGCTGAAATGTGACGCCTGATTCCCTGCTATTCACTGCCACCCTCCTTAAAATACGGGTCTTTTGCCCGGTTTGTTGAACAACTGTGACCAAATTGGGCGAAAACTTGACCCAAAGACGTTCAAATAAGACAGTAATCAGGCAGCGGTTGCTCGGACAGGTCAATCGCTCTTTGGTGGGTGAAAATTGGGAAGAGCGTGGCGTGTAAGGCGCAGTCGCCGCTGTGTTTGATAGTGTCGCACCATGGTGGTGCGAATTGGGTATTGAGGTACGGGTTTGGCACACGCAGCTTTTAGAAATCGCGGAATGTCGGTGGCGGTTGATACGACACTGACAGCTGAATTTGACATCGAGGCGATCGGTTTAGGGACAGATACGCTCGCGTCGGTGTCGCAGGATCTACAGACCAACAGCACGTCAAACGATGATCGGATCGTGGGGGACATGCGTGTGCGCCAAATTGGGGATGTAGACGTGATGTTTTTCAACGCGCGTGAAGCCCGCGATCTTGTGGTAACAATTTGCGGGTTCCGTCGTCCTGATCCGACCAACCCAACAGAGAAGGTCATGCGCCTCGCAGGTGTGGACGCGAGCCTTCTCAAGCCAATGGGGTCCGAACTATGAGCGATATGAAAGCAGACTACTTGGCCCTGCCAGAGCCGCAACAGATGCGTTTGCGGTTTTTGCTGGCGCAACGGATCACGGCGACCGCTGGCCTGACACCTGTGAAAGGACAGCCCATTGGTTGGGAATCCGTCGCCGGCATGCGCGTTGCGGCCAAAGAGCAATCTCAGGCCAGTCTGACGGACGAGGCGATGACGTTTTTGCGCGGGGCGATAGATGACAGCACCGGACATCAGAGCCTACCAGCCGCGGGCGCGCCTAGGCCGGGGTCTGATCTGATGCCCGGCCCCGGTGACCGGACACCGAGTACCATCGCGGCGATTAACAAGGTCGAAAAGCGTGGTTGGTTTGCTCGGATGTTTAAAGCGGCCCCTGCACATTCTGAGCCTGCCACGGCCGCTCCTGTGGCGCCAAAACTGCGCGCGCCCGAACGGCCCACTCCTTATATCCCGGTTGTGAAGGAGACGGCGACTGTCACCCGCCTGTCGGTCAGGACCGAGCTGTCAAAAGCCGCCCAACCAAAGAAGATCAACACGCCGACCTCGCAGGCAGCACCGATCGTAGCAGATCGGGCCGAACTGGGGTCGATCGCAAGTAAGCCTGAGCGGTCGTCCGAGATACCGACGCGTATTGTCGCTGAAAATGGTGCCCAGACTTCGACCAGCGAAGCCGCCACTTTGGGTGATACGACGCTACGGCGCCCAGTACGGCAGAAATTGCGTGTCCTGAAATGGGTCGGTGATCCGGTCTAACCTAACGACCCGAGCGCGCTAGAAATGCCAAACGCTCAAACAGATGAATGTCCTGTTCATTTTTGAGCAAAGCGCCATGCAGTCGCGGCAGCGCATCTGATGCGGATGATTTGAGGTCATCGGCGTCCAGATCCTCGGCCAGCAACAGCTTGAGCCAATCGAGCACTTCGCTGGTTGATGGTTTTTTCTTCAGCCCCGGTGTTTCGCGCAGATCGTAAAACTGGGTCAGCGCGGTGTTGAGCAAGGTTTGCTTGATGTCGGGGTGATGGACAGCCACGATCTGGCGCATCACATCCATGTCGGGGAACTGAATATAGTGGAAGAAGCACCGCCGCAAAAACGCGTCGGGCAATTCCTTTTCATTATTTGAGGTGATGATCACCACGGGCCGGTTTTCAGCGCGGATCGTCTCGCCGGTTTCGTAGACGTGAAATTCCATCCGGTCGAGTTCTTGCAGTAGGTCGTTGGGGAACTCGATGTCGGCTTTGTCGATCTCGTCGATCAGCAGCACGCAGCGCTCGGGTGCTGTGAAGGCCTCCCACAGCTTGCCGCGTTTGATGTAATTGGCCACATCATTGACCCGCGCATCGCCCAGCTGGCTGTCGCGCAACCGGCTGACCGCGTCGTATTCATACAGTCCCTGCTGCGCGCGCGTCGTGGATTTCACGTGCCATTCGATGATCGACATCCCCAGCGACGTGGCCACTTGCCGCGCAAGCTCGGTCTTGCCCGTTCCCGGCTCGCCTTTGACCAAGAGGGGGCGTTGCAATGTGACAGCGGCGTTGACCGCGATTTGCAGATCGTCGGGGGCGATATAGGCGTCGGTTCCGGTGAAGCGCGTGGTCACAGCAGGTATTCCTCATCAAATGGTCAACAATCGTTTATCACGCCCAGAACTGGTCACAATGGCGCATAAATCCCCCGAATTTTGACGTGACACGCGCAGAGGTTGCGCGTAAACGGACCCTAGCTAACGCAAGGAGGGGTTCACATGGGACATGGCACATACGACGCTGTTGCCCTGCGTTCACAGGGGGAAGCGATGAAGAACGAAGTATTTTTGGACGATGATTACCGTCCCGCAGAAGACGAACCGTTTATGAACGATAAACAGGTCGAGTATTTCCGGCGCAAGCTGAACGACTGGAAAGACGAGCTGCTCACAGACAGCCGCGATACGATCAGCGGGATGAAAGACCAGACCCGCAATATTCCAGATGTCGCAGACCGCGCTAGCGAAGAGACCGACCGCTCGCTCGAATTGCGCACCCGTGACCGCGCCCGCAAGCTTGTGTCCAAGATCGACGCCGCTCTGCGCCGTATCGACGAAGGTGAATACGGGTATTGCGATGTGACGGGCGAGCCGATTTCGCTCAAACGCCTCGACGCGCGGCCCACGGCGACCATGAGCCTTGAGGCCCAAGAAAAGCACGAGCGCCGCGAAAAGGTGCATCGCAACGACTGATGACCCAAACAGCCCCCCCCCGGACCGTCACCGTGATCGGGGGTGGCATCGGCGGTTTGACCGCTGCATTGACCTTTGCCCAAACCGGGGCGAAGGTCTTTTTGGTTGAACAGGCCCCCGAAATAACGGCTGTCGGCGCAGGCATCCAGATCACCCCGAATGCGGCGCGGGTTTTGGAAGCACTAGGGCTGGGCGATGCATTGGCGTCGGCCTCGATCATATCGCAGGCGGTGGTGCCCAGTGATGCGCTGACGGGCGTCGCCCTCGCCCGCTTTCCGCTGGATGTGCAGAAGCCACCCTACCGTCTGATGCACCGCGCGGCCCTAATAGATGTGCTGATGACGGCCTGCGCGGCGGCGGGTGTCGAGATCACCTTGGGCGCAAAGGTGGCCATGATCACCGACCAAGACGAGGTGTTGTTGGACACGGGCAAGGCGCTCGCTACCACGGACCTAACGATCTTTGCTGACGGTGTGAAATCCATTGGACGGACCTATATCGCAGGTGGCTGCGATCCGTTTTTCACAGGCCAAGTGGCATGGCGCGCGGTGATCGACCAAGACGCCCCCCCCGAGGCCCGCATTTGGATGGCCCCCGGCCGGCACGTCGTCAGCTACCCGCTGCCCGGCAACCGCTTGAACATCGTGGCTGTGCAAGAACGCGACGCATGGGCTGATGAAGGCTGGTCGCACCGAGCTGATCCTGCGGATGTGCAGGCGGCTTTTGCCGATTGTGCGCCTGTGCTGCGTGATCTGTTGGCGCAGATCGGTGATGTGCATCTGTGGGGTTTGTTTCGCCATGATGTCGCGTTGCAATGGCATCGGGGGCGGATGGTTCTGCTGGGCGATGCGGCCCACCCGACGCTGCCGTTTCTGGCGCAGGGCGCGAATATGGCGATCGAAGACGCTTATGTTCTGGCGCAGTGCGTGGCCAAAGGGGGCGATCCCGATCTCGCGCTAGAGCAATACCAAGCCCTGCGCCGCCCGCGTGTCACCCGCGCGATTGCGGCGGCGAACGCAAATGCGGTGAATTATCATCTGCGCGGTGTTAATCGGCAGGTGGCGCATTTGGGATTGCGCGCCATCGGGCAGGTGGCACCTAAGCGGTTTTTAGGGCGTCTCGACTGGCTTTATGGGCATGATGTGACGCGTTAAAACCGTCGCGTGGCCTGCGACGTCACGTATTCTAGGATTTCCATATCGCGCATCCGGACGCGCGCAATGTCATCTTCAACGCGGAAATAGGCCCAGCCGTCCGTCGCGCGCGGCAGGCCGTAATAAGGCGCGTTCATCACGATGTTATAGCGTCCACGTGGCAGGGTTTCGCCCACCGGGATCGGCACACCACGTACCTGCGACGGGTTCACCGTGACGCAATTGGCCGTCGTGTTGATCAAGCAGGCCGAAGCGGAGGTGCCGCCGAGCGTGCAAACCAAAAAGATCGCTGCGCGCCCGATCAAGCCGCCAACTCCACCCAGACGGGCACGTGATCTGACGGGCGTTCTTTGGCGCGCACATCGGCCTCGATCCAGCAGTCACGCAGCAGGTCTGCGGCCTGCGGGGTCATCAGGTGGTGGTCGATGCGGATGCCGTCGTTGCGGTCAAACGCGCCGGCTTGGTAGTCCCAGAACGAATAATGCCCATCGCCCGCGTGGCGGCTGCGGAAGGCTTCGGTAAATCCGAGGTTCAGGATCTTGCGGAAGGCTTCGCGGGTAGCTGGCAAATGCAGCGCGTCTTTGACCCAAGCGTCGGGGCGTTTGGCGTCGGAGGCTTGCGGGATCACGTTGTAGTCGCCCGCCATGATCGCCGGTAGTTCGTCGGCCATTAATTGTTGGGCGCGTGTATAGAGGCGCTCCATCCACGCGAGCTTGTAGTCGTATTTCGGGCCGGGGGCAGGGTTGCCGTTGGGCAAGTAGAGGCAGCACAGGCGCACCGCAGTCTCGCCCACGACAGTCGCCTCAATCCAGCGGGCCTGCTCGTCGGCGCCGTCACCGGGCAATCCGCGCGTGACGTCTTCCAGTGGCAGTTTGGACGCGATGGCGACGCCGTTGAAGCCCTTTTGCCCATGGGTTTCGATGTTGTAGCCGCGGTCTTCGAAAATATCGCGGGGGAAGGCCTCGTCGACCGATTTGATCTCTTGCAACAGCGCCACATC
>CALHAP010000015.1 GCA_937931795.1 uncultured Paracoccaceae bacterium | reverse complement strand
CCGATTTCGATGATCGTCTTTGGCTCGATGACCACAGCGCCGTGGCTCTCGCCGTTCATGCAAAAACACGGTCGGCAGTTGGGCTTCATGATCGGAGCACTCGGGGGTGCGATAGGCGCAGCGGTATCGGCCTACGGGCTCTACACGGGCAGCTTCATGATCCTGCTCATCGGATCATTCCTGACGGGTATCTATATGTCCGCACAAGGGTTCTACCGCTTTGCGGCCACCGATACTGCCTCCGAGACATTCCGCCCCAAAGCGATTTCTTACGTCATGGCGGGCGGTTTACTCTCGGCCATTTTCGGGCCACAGCTCAATAAAATCGTCTCGGACGGCAGCGCGCTGCCCTTCATCGGCGGGGCCATGCCACCCATTCCCTTTATCGGCACCTACATTACCGTCATCGCCCTGAACCTGATCGGCATGGCGCTGTTTGTGATGTTGGATTTGCCCAAGGGCGGCCCGGAGACGAATGCGACAGACAGCGTGCCCGCACGTTCGCGCCTAGAGATGCTCAAAGACCCCACGGTCCTCGTGGCGATCATCTGCGCCATGGTCAGCTATTCGCTGATGAACCTCGTGATGACCTCGACGCCGCTGGCGGTCATGGGCTGCGGGTTCACCGAAGGCAACGCCAACGACATCGTATCCGCGCATGTGATCGCGATGTTCGCGCCGTCGTTCTTCACTGGCCATTTGATCGCGCGCTTTGGCGTTACGCGGATCATGGGCGCAGGTCTGGTGATCCTCGGGTGCGCGGGGCTTGTGGCACTCAACGGCGTCACGCTCACAAACTTCTTCGGCGCGCTGATCCTGCTCGGCATCGGCTGGAATTTTGGCTTTATCGGGGCGACAACGCTACTGGCATCCGCCCATGCGACAAACGAGCGGGGCCGCGCACAGGGGATGAATGACACGATCGTCTTCGGCTGCGTCACGCTTGCCAGCCTCGCCTCGGGCGGCCTGATGAACTGCTCGGGCGGCACACCGGTCGAGGGCTGGAACGCGGTCAACTACGCCATGGTACCGTTCTTGGTTCTCGCAGGGGCAGCACTGGTCTGGCTGGCGGCGCGGTCGCGCACTCAATCCATGGCCTAGCTTACCAGCCGCCGCGCATCGCTTTCCACGCCAAGCCTGCGCGGCGGCTGAACTCTGACCCACCCAAACGCCCCTCGGCCACAGCCGCAGGATCGCGCACGACCTGCTGCAAAATGCCACGTGCCCGCCATGCAGAGCGCAGCACAGGAGCTGCATCGCCCATATCGACGCGGCCCGCCACATCCAGTCTCGTCAGCGCTTCACGCGCTAGCGTTTTCAATCCAGCGTGGGTGCCATCCACCAACGGCACCCGCCCGCGCGCTTCCAGCTCGGGCACCGCCATCAACCAGTTCGCCACGCCAGAGACATAGCCCACCTGCATCGCTTGCGTACGCACAGCAGGTGGCACATTCACGGCCCCCATCGCTGCCTCACAGGCCAACACCATCAACCCACCCGCGGTCTGTTCCATATGCTCGGTAAAGTGCCCCGCATCCTCAAACGCCTCGCGGTAGATGTCCCAACGGCGGGCCGCAATCATGACGTCCAGCGTTTCCACAGTCAGCCCTTGGTCGCGGACCACTTCGGCCAACGGCTCAACCACTTCATGCCGCCGCACAGCATCGCCTGCTGCAATCTCAGACAACGCATCGCGCCACCATTGCAGGCGTATCTCGGCAATCCCGGCCTCTTCTGTCACCCACGGCGCGCGCGCTGCCTCGACGTTCAGAGCATAGAGCGGCCACAGGCGGGGTCGCATCTCCACCGGGGCCGCCATCACGGCCAAGAACCGGTCTGGATTCCCCTTTTCAACGATCTGTGCGCAGGCGGTGACGCTCACACCACAGGCTCCGCGCCGTCACGCACCAGCTTCCAGTTGATCGCATCCATCAGAGCGTCAAACGAGGCGTCAACGATGTTGGCCGAGACCCCCACAGTCGACCAGCGCCGCCCATCGCGATCCTCGCTGTCGATGATCACGCGGGTCACAGCCTCGGTGCCGCCGTCGGTGATGCGCACCTTAAAATCCACCAGATCAATATCTTCTATGACGCTCTGATAGGGCCCGAGGTCTTTGCCAAGCGCCCCCGCCAGCGCGTTTATCGGCCCCTGATCGCTGCCGTCAGGCCCCCGCGATTCCGAGACGCTGAACATCCGCTCTTTGCCGATCTTTACCACGACCGTTGCCTCGGACACCGACATCATCCGGTCGCGCTTGTTCTTGCGCCGCTCGACGATCACGCGGTAGCGTTTGACCTCAAAAAACTGCGGCAGCAGGCCCAGCTCGGCACGCGCGAGCAGCTCGAACGAGGCCTGTGCTGTGTCATAGGAATACCCCAGCGCCTCGCGGTCCTTGATCCGCTCGAGGATCCGCCCCAGCGCCGGATCACCCTTGGTCACCTCCAGCCCCATGCCCGCCAGACGAGCGCGCAAGTTCGCCTGCCCCGCTTGGTTCGACATCGGCACAATGCGCTCGTTGCCCACCAGCGCAGGGTCGATATGCTCGTATGTCGTGGGGTTTTTGACAATCGCGCTCGCGTGCAGACCTGCCTTGTGGGCAAAAGCAGAAGCGCCGACATAGGGCGCCTGTTTGGCGGGGACGCGGTTGAGGATGTCTTCCAAGGTTCGCGAAATCCGCCGCAGATCGCGCAGACCATCGCGGCTGACACCCGTCTCGTAACGGCTGGCGTAGGGTTCTTTCAGCAGCAGCGTCGGGATGATCGTCGTCAGGTTCGCGTTGCCGCACCGCTCACCCAAACCGTTCAGCGTGCCCTGCACCTGCCGCGCGCCCGCATCAATCGCGGCCAGTGTGCAGGCAACCGCATTGCCCGTGTCGTCGTGCGTGTGGATGCCCAAGTGATCGCCGGGAACGCCGCTCGCGATCACGTCGGCCACGATCTTCCCCACCTCGGCAGGCAGCGTGCCGCCATTGGTATCGCACAGCGCCACCCAGCGGCACCCAGCCTCGAGCGCGGTCTTTACGCAAGTCAGCGCATAGGCGGGGTTCGATTTGTAGCCATCAAAGAAATGTTCGGCGTCAAAAATCGCCTCGCGCCCTTGGGCCACGATATACGCAAAGGACGCGCGCAGGTTTTCGAGGTTTTCGTCCAGCGTGATGCCCAAGGCCTCGGTCACATGAAACTCGTGGGACTTGCCGACCAGACAGACCGACGGCGTGCCCGCGTTCAAAACAGCGGCCAAAACATCGTCATTCTCTGCCGACCGCCCCGAGCGTTTGGTCATGCCAAAGGCGGTCATGGCGGCGCGGGTCTTAGGCGTCGCCTCAAAGAACGCGCTGTCGGTCGGGTTCGCGCCCGGCCAACCGCCTTCGATATGATCGACCCCGAGGGCATCCAACGCCTCGGCAATCGCGACCTTTTCTGGCGTGGAAAACTGCACACCTTGGGTTTGTTGGCCGTCACGCAGGGTGGTGTCGAAGAGGTAGAGGCGTTCCATCACGCCCCCCAAAGGCGCGTCTGCGCCATGCCCGACCTAGGGAGGCGGCGCCGCATTGACCGCGCTTTGTACGAAACACAGCCAGCGATGAAATGCGCGACATCTGTTGCAAAATGCCCTCCCTGGGGGGAGGTCGGGCATGGCGCAGACGCGCCGGTTAAGCGGGACATCATAACCCGTTCTCCAATTTCGATGGATCAAAATCAGAGCCAGCCGTCCATGTCACTTGCCCACCAACATCTGTAACGGCCACACCAGCCGCGTTCAGCACATCGCGAATGCGGTCGGCCTCAGCCCAATCCTTGCCCGCGCGGGCCGCTCCACGGGCCACCAACAGGGCGTCGACCTTGGCCGCAACCTCAGCATCAGGGCCGTCGTTTTGCGCGTCCAACGCGCCCCAATCAGACACTAGCCCAAGCAGCTCCAAGCCTGCCGCGAAGGGCACCAGCATCACCGCCGTCTTGCCCTTGGCCAACACATGCAGCCGCGCCAAGGCGCCCGATGTATTCACGTCATTGGCCAGCACACCTAAAAATTCGGCGTCCTGCGCCCATTCGCCCGACGCCTTTAGCCCAGCAACTAAGTCAGCCGTAAATCCATGCGATACCAGAACTTTGCGCCACGCATCTAATGTACCCTGCGCCTCATCGCGCTTCTTCTCGGTCCAGTCCATCGGCTTGCCGTAGTGCGTCATCAAAAACACCAGACGGATCACCTCGCCCGGCACACCCTGATCCAGCAGATCGCGGATGGTGAAGAAATTGCCCAGCGATTTGGACATCTTCTTACCCTCGACCAACAGCATCTCGTTGTGCAGCCAATAACGCGCAAATTCGCCCTCAGGATTGGCACAGCAGGATTGCGCCACCTCGTTCTCATGGTGCGGAAACAGCAGGTCCGTCCCGCCGCCGTGGATGTCAAACGACGCGCCGAACAGCGCCTCGGTCATCGCGGAACACTCGATATGCCAGCCGGGACGCCCATGCCCCCACGGGCTATCCCACCCCGGCAGATCATCGCTCGACGGTTTCCACATCACGAAATCCATCGGATTACGCTTATAGGGGGCGACCTCGACGCGGGCGCCTGCGATCATATCGTCAACATCACGACCCGACAGCGCGCCATATTCGGAATAACTCTCGACTGAAAACAGCACATGCCCCTCGGCCTCATACGCATGCCCATCCGCGATCAGC
>CALHAP010000014.1 GCA_937931795.1 uncultured Paracoccaceae bacterium | reverse complement strand
ATCCATGTGGATCGGGCAAGGCCGTGATGGTAGTCTTCGTCATGTGGCATATCCTTTTCTCAAACGAGAATTGCGGCGCGTGAACAACGCCATGATATGCCGCCCCTCAGGGGCCATCACCAACTTTCAGCTATATCTCGGCGCGTTGTCGTGTCATGTCGATCGGTGTTACTGTTTGGGCGCCGTATGCGCTCAGGCGCGGTGCTCTGTCAGCCCTTGGGTGATATTTACAGGTGCAATAGGGCCTGACCGCTTGTCTCATCAATTACGAGGTGGGTGGCGTAGCCGCCCTGCAAGACGGCCAAAACGGCGTCTAATTTGCGGTGTCCGTTGGCGACGAACATCCGCGTTTCAATGCGGCGCAGCTCGTCCAGCTCGATCCCGATCAGGCGTTTGTTCAGGTCCGGGTCGACCTGCTGCCCGTCCGAGGCAATATAGCGCCCGCATAAAATTCCCACGGCACCTCGTTTCTTATACTTCGCCAGTTCCGCCTTTGACGCCATCTGGGCTGTGACCATCAGCGTGTCGTCCTCAATACTGCCAATGGAAAACAAGACCTTGGTCAGATTGGCAAAGCGGTTCAATTGTTGGCGGATCACAGGTTCTTCGCGCAGCTTTTGCGCCAAGTCTTCGTGCGAGAGCAGCGCGGGCGCATGCAGTGTGTAGCAGCGCGCGCCGGTTTTGCGGGCGATCTGGATCGCGCAATCTTCGGCTGACGCAAGATCAGGTGACGACATTGAGCCCAAGATTTGGCACACCGACAATCCAGACACAGGCCGGTTGGGAAACGAATTCGCGGTGAGCTGCACCGTGCCCCCCCATGACACCCCGAGCCATTCTTTCGGTTGCAGCAGATCGAACATCGCCATGCCTGACACTTGTGCGACGAGCTTGGTTTGGGCGGCGGGGTCTACGGCTGAAATGCTGGTGGACGGCGCGATATAGGCGTCCTCTAGCCCGAATTTCTGGCACAATTTGCGCGACAGCCCTGTCGAGGCGAAAGCCGATCCTTCGATCCGAATATCCACGATGCCTGTGTCACGGGCTTGGCGCAGGTAATTGACAACTGAGGCCCGCGACACGCCGATGCGTTTGGAAATCTCCGATTGAGTCAGGCCCTCTTTGTAATACAAAACGGCCACGTTCGACAAAAGCGCTGCATGTGACAGATCATCCGTCAGTGCGCCCTCTTTGCTCATTGCAGTCCCCTTTTTTGCCCTTGGTTGGCTAGTGGTTTTCGCCTCAGTCCGCCACCTTCTTTTGCCCGCTTTGCCCGTAGTTTTTACGAAACCATGCAAAGCATCGGTCAATTTCTTCTTGTGGTAACTCGTCAACGGGGCCGCGCAGCATGGCCAGATGCGTGGTCATGGCGGCCTCTTCGAGATACATCGCGATGCTTGTGGCTTCCGTTGCGGATGCCCCCATGGTGAAGACGCCATGTGCTTTTACCAGCGCGGCATAGCCGCCCTGTGCCGCCTCAATGATTGCAGCACCTGTATCCACCTCGCCGGGGGTGGCGTAGCGCGAACAGGGCACGTCGCGGCCCAAGATATGGGTGATCGGCGTCAGCACCGCCGGGATCCGTTCCCCCCGTGCGGCAAAGCTGCTCGCGTAGGGGGAATGGGTATGCGCCACGCCGCGCACGTCATCGCGGTGTTTGTAGATATAAAGATGCACGCCGGTATCCACCGATGGCTTGCGCGCGCCGTCGATCACCTTGCCGTCTATGTCGACGACGACCATCGTGTCAGGTGTCAGTTTGGCAAATTTAACGCCCGATGGCTTGATGACGATCAGCCCCGTTTCAGGGTCACGCCCCGAGACGTTGCCGCCGGACCCCACCACCAGCCCATTGGCGGGCAGCTCGTGGTTTTGCGCGCAGACTTCTTCTTTGAGGGCGTCCAACATCTATAGGCCTTTCGGTTTGCCGTGTGGGTAGACGACAATTTTCAGCGACTTTTCCGCCGTGCGCAGCATTTCGAACGCCTGCGCGCTGTCCGCGATGTCAAAGTGGTGGGTGATCGCGCGGGCTGCATCAATGCGTCCGGCGTCTAACAGACGAAAATAGCTGTAGCTGTCGTGGTGATCGGAGGAATATTTCGATGTGATCGTGATCTCGTCGAAATAGGCTTTGTTGCCATCGCGCACCCAGTTTTCGCCCGGTGCGAGCGGCGCGCCCAGATGCATCGTGCCCCCGACCTCAACCAGTTGTTCGGCCTGCGCCCAGGCGGACGCGAAAGGTGCAATGACGATCACCGTGTCCGCTAACCGTCCGTTGTTGGCGGCGCGCAGGGCGTCTACAGCATCCCCGGATTTCGGGTTGATCGTATGCGTGGCCCCGAAGTCTTTGGCCCGTGCCAACCGCCAGTCGGAGAAATCAAGTGCTATGACCTTACCCGCCCCGAACAGGGGTGCCATATGCACGAACCCTTGCCCCATAAAGCCTGCCCCCACGACAGCGACCGTGTCGCCCGGCTGGATGTTGCAGTGTTTCAGCCCGCCAATGACGCAAGACCATGGTTCAATCGTCACCGCCTCTTCATTGGTCATGTGATCGGGGATGCGGTGAACATCCATGCGCAGATGTTGGCCAGTGACCCGGTAATATTCACAAATACCACCCGGATCGAGCTTCATTTGGCTATAAAATGGATCGCGGGTGTAGCGCCCGCGCAGGGCCAAATGCGAATTGGTGCGCCCGACGTGATGGTTTACGAACAGGCGTTCGCCGACCTTATAGTCGGTGACATTGCGCCCTACCTCGACAACTTCGCCGATAGGTTCATGGCCCAGAACCTTGGGTTCGGCCTTTTTATACCACGCCATCGTTTCGCCCCCACACAGCCCGCTGGCCAGTGTCTTGAGCAGGATATCGTCTGGACCGACTTCGGGCACCGGACGCTCTTCGAGGCGAATGTCGTCCAGCGCGTGATAAACCGCGGCTTTCATCATGTTGCTCATGGTGTCGTCCTTTGAATGTCCCAGATGCCGCGCGAGAGCGCGACCATCTTCAGGTAGTTTTCAAACAAGTCATCGTAGATCGCCCGTGCTGCCCGGTCAGGCGTGTAGGTGCGGCTGTCTTCGACGCGGGCCGGGCGGGTCGGGTCTGCGAGGCCTGCGGCAGCGGCCCCGATCAAGGCGGCCCCCCAAACCCCGTGATCTTCGCCCGCGTTGGCTGTGATGGTGATGCCCAAAACATCGGCCATGATCTGGCACCAAAACGCATTGCGCGCCCCGCCGCCCGTCAATGTGATCGTCTCGGGCGGGTCCACGGCGGCGCTTTGCAGGCAATGCCGCAGCGAGAACGACGCGCCCTCCATGACTGCGCGCGCCATGTCCGCTTTGCTGGTCTTGGACGTGAGGCCCAGAAAAGACGCCGTGGCATGGGGCGCGACAAAGGGCGCGCGTTCGCCGGTCAAAAACGGCAGGAACGTCACCCCGTTTGACCCCGGTGGAAGGCTGGCTGCCATCTCGTTGATCTGCTCTGCGATTTCCCCAGCGCTCAACCCGCCAAAGGCCGAAGGGTGCAGCCCCGCGAACCAGTCAAACGCCGACGCCCCTGATTGTGGTGCGAGCACACGGATCCAACTGTCGGTGAAAGGGTGATGGACAGTCGCCCCGTCTACCGCGTCTGCTGCGGCAACGGGTGGCGCGATGTAGCTGAAAACGGCGGTGGTCCCGAGGATGAAACACATATCCCCCGGCGCATTCAGCCCCAGCCCTGTCATCATACCCGCCAGATCCAACGCGCCCACAGCAACCGTGGTGTCGTGCGCGAGGCTAAGCTGGTCTGCGATATCGGGGCGCAGGGCGCCTGCGGCCTCGGTGCCGCGCTGGGGGCGCGCGAACTTATCCGACAAATCCGGCAGGCCGAGCAGACCAAAGGCTTCGGGGGCGTAGCGCTGGTTTTGCAGATCGTAAAAGGGGATCGTGGCATCGCTGAAATCGCTCGTGATATGACCTGTCAGGCAATGGACGATCCAATCTTTGCAGAACAGGATATGGGCCGCAGCCTCCAGTGTTTCAGGCTCGGCTTCGGCCAGCCATGCGAGACAAGCACCCGCCGTTCCCGGCCAATTGGCGGTCTGGCAATAGTGCGCGAGCCTAAGAGACGTGCCGTCATCAATCCAATTTGCGACGTGATGTTTGGCCCGTTGATCGTTCCACAGCATTGCATGGCGCAGGGGTTTTTTGTCCGCGTCCAACATCCATAGCCCGTCACCCTGACCACAAACGCCGATTGACCGGATACGAGAGGCATCGACCTGCGCGGTCGCGGCAGCCAGACACGCGCGCGTCGTGTCCCAGACGGCGTCCATATCCTGTTCGGACCACGTCTCGTTGGGGCGCAGCACCGCAATGGGTTGACGGTGGGTGGCGTGCAATGTTCCTTGGTCATCATAGATGCCCGCTTTGATTGCGGTGGTGCCGACATCTACGCCAATAAAGAGCGCGTTTCCCATTTTCCCTCCCGAAAATTGCCTTTGACATATGACATAATGATTGTCATATGTTAAGGTATAAGATGCCAAGAGGGGAGAAATTCTTGGCTATATACTTAATAATCTTGGCGTTTCCGCCGAGACCCTTGGGAGGACTATAGTATGAAATCGACGATGACTTTGGCCGCCGCGTTGGCCAGTACGGTGTGCTTTTCAACGGCAGCTTTTGCGGATGGCCATCTTTCGCTCGACGGGAAAACAATCGGTGTCGCGGTTGTGGGGACGCAGCATTTTTGGGACCGCGAGGCGTTTAACGGCGCTGTTTCCACAGTCGAAGAACTGGGTGGCACCGTGGTGCCGGTCGATGGCGGTCGTGACAATCAGGTCCACGCCGACAATCACGACATTCTGCTGTCGCAGGGCGTTGATGCGGTGATCTCGATCTTGGGTGACGGCGCTGTTGAGCCTAAATTCGAGGCCCTCAGCGGGGCGGGTATCCCGGTCTTTACGGTTGATCACCAGTCACCGTTTGGCACCAACAACACGACGTCTGACAATTATTACATGGGCACGACCATTGGCCGTTACATGGCGGATGCCATCGGTGGTGAAGGCAATGTCGCCGTGTTCAACGCCTTTGAAGGCGCGCTGCGCATCTGTGGTATCCGTGCGGGTCTGTGGAAATACGTGCTAGAGGATTATCCGGGCATCACCATTATTCAGCCCGAACTGGCCGAAGAATTTGCGAACGCGCCCGAAGACGCGCGGATCAAAACGCTCGATCTGCTGAGCCAATATCCCGAAGGCACATTGGATGCGATCCACGTTGGCTGCTGGGACCAACCCGCCATCGGCGTGGTGCAGGCCCTAGAAGAGGCGGGCCGTACAGATGTATTGGTGACAGCGCTTGATGGCGGTCCAGACACGTTGGAGATCATGGCCGAAGAGGGGTCGCCCTTTGTGGCCAATGTCGCGCAGCAGCCAAATCTTATCGGCTCGACAGCGGCGATGAACGTGGCGCGCCACTTTGCGGGCGAAACCCTGCTGCCGCAGACCTTTGTCGAAGTTGTCCCTGTCTTGGGTCAAGATGGCGCGAAAGCCGCCTACGAGCAGCTGGGCTACGGCACGCTTGACTAAACCTTAGATAACCCATGGCCCGCGTCTTTGCGCGGGCCATGGGCGCGGTTAAAGGTCCAAATATCCCAGCGAGACATGCGCATGACTGACACGCTCCTCAAGATGTGTGACATCACCAAATCCTTTCCCGGTGTTTTGGCTTTGGATGCTGTTGATCTAGAGGTCGAACGCGGTGAAATTCACGGTCTAGTTGGCGAGAATGGCGCGGGGAAATCAACGATTATCAAGGTGCTGGCAGGTGTCTACAAAGCCGATGGTGGATCCGTTGACATCGACGGCGAAACCTTGGCCGATGTCACGCCGCGCAGTGTTCATGACGCCGGCGTCCGGTTTATCCACCAAGAACTGCATCTGGTGCAGCATTTCACCGTCACTGAATCCGTGTTCATGGGCCAAGAAGAACAAACGCTGCTGGGGTTGAGCGCGCGGGCCATGCGCGCAAAGGCCGAGGCCTTTTTCGAGACCGCATTGGGGACGCAACTGTCCGGCAAAACGCTCATCCGCGATCTGGGCATTGCTGAGCGCAAACTGGTGCAAATCGCCCGCGCATTGATTGATGCCAAAGCAAAACTGGTGGTATTTGACGAACCGACTGCCCCCCTGACCAGTGGCGAGACGGACAAGCTGTTTGCCGCGATCCGTAAGCTGAAAGAGCAGGGGATTGCGATGATTTACGTGTCGCATTATCTCGCTGAAATCACCGATATCTGTGACCGCGTGACGGTGTTGCGCAATGGTCAAAACGCCGGGCGGTTCGACGACGTTTTCGACAACAGCGCGCCTGCGATGATCTCTGCCATGGTGGGCCGCGAAATCGACGAATTGTTCCCCACCACAGAGCACAGCGCCGCCGCGCCGCGCCTTGAAATCCAATCTCTGTGCGCCGATGCGTTTAACGATGTGTCGCTGACGGTCCATCGTCACGAGATCGTGGGCATAGCAGGTCTTGTGGGGTCTGGTCGTGAAGATTTGATTGATACGATTTACGGGCTGAAAGCGCCCAGCAGTGGCACCCTAAAAATCGACGGGATCGCGCAGCGGTTTCGCGCCCCGTCCGAGGCAGTCGCCGCTGGAATTGCGCTGGTCCCGCGCGACAGGCGCCACGATGGTTTGGTGCTGGATATGTCGGTTAGCGACAATGTGAACCTCGCGGCGCTCGACAGTGTTTCGCGTTGGACGCTGGAAAATCGCCGCGCATCGCACGCCGTGGCAACGGAAATGTCGGAAACCTTGGACATTCGCCCGCGCAACATCGCGGCCACGGCCCGGTTGCTGTCGGGTGGCAACCAGCAAAAGGTCGTTCTGGGTCGCTGGCTGAACAAGGGCGCGGATATTTTCATCCTCGACGAGCCGACCGTGGGCGTTGATGTGGGTGCCAAGGTTGAGATTTACCAGCATATCGAAAACCTCGCCAAAGACGGCGTGTCGGTGCTGGTCTCGTCGTCTGATCCGGGCGAGCTGATCGGGTTGTGTGACCGCATATTGGTCATGCTGCGCGGGAAAATCGTGGCCGAGGTCAGCACGACGGATTTAGGCGTTGACACATTGGTCGCCCTGACCACCGGCGGTGCCGTCCAAGAGGTCGCGGTATGACCCAGCCCATGTCCCAACGTCTGCTCGGGGTGTTCCCGATCATCGTCTTCGCCTGTCTGTTTGCCTATCTGGGGGTGCAATCCACGACATTTTTGTCCTTGGACACCCTCGAATTAATCACCAAACAGGCGGTCCCTACGGTCATCGTCTCGCTCGGTCTGGCCACAGTTGTGATCGCGGGCGGCGATGATGTGGTGGCAGGCGGTATTGATCTGTCGATCCCGGCCACGGCAATCATTTGTGCAGCCATCATCGCCGACCAGCTGACCAACCAAGGCGCGTCATTGCCGTTTGCGATGATTTTGGCATTTGGCGCGGCGGCGATCATTGGAGCGATCAACGCATTTTTGGTCGTCGGGTTGCGGATGACACCGCTGTTGGCCACGCTGTCGATGTCGGTCGCGATCGTCGGCATTACCAAGGTTATCACCTCTAGCCGGCGGATTGGTGTGACAGACGAGACGATTGTCTTCATCCGGGACGGCACGATTTTTGGTATCGCGGCCAGCGTCGTGATGACCACTGTCCTTGTGCTGGTTTTTTACCACGCGCTGCACCGCACCCGCTGGGGGATGAACATGCAAGCCACTGGTGGCAGTCGTGATGCGGCCGAAATATCGGGCATATTGACCCGCCGGTTTGTTGTGCAATCGTTCTTGATTGCAGCTTTTGCCGGCTGGATTGCTTCGGTTTTTGTACTGGCCCGCGGATCGGGATCATCGCCGGGGACAGAAGAAAACATGCTGTTGGAAATGGTTCTCGCCACGTTTCTCGGGGCCGCGTTTTCGCCCCGGCGTGTTGTGACGCTTTGGGGGGCGGTGCTGGGGGCTGTCGTCGTGTCGGCCCTGTCGGTCGGGTTTATCTCCATCGGCGTCAACGTGTTTTGGACCGGATGCATTAAAGGCGCGCTGATCTTGCTGGTCGTGGCCTCGGCGTCGGTGACAACGAAAGGCCGGTCATGACCCTGCGATCCGTGTTTGCCCGTTTTGGCCTGATCATCATTATCGTGATGTTCTTCAGCTTTTTCAGCTATGTCTCGCCAGTTTTCCTGACCTTCGACAATCAGGTCAACATCATCGAGGCCTCGGCAATTGTGCTGATTTTGGCACTTGGGATGACCCTTGTGGTGGCGATGGGGGGGATTGATCTGTCCATCGGGATTGCGTTCGATTTTGGCGCGGCCTTTGCTGTCGTAGCCCTCAAAGATTTTGGGGCTGCGTGGTATGTGGCCTGCTTGATCGGGGTGATGGGGGGCGCGCTGGTGGGGCTGCTGAACGCCATTTTGATCGTGGGTCTCAAGATCAGCCCGTTCATGGCCACTTTGGGCACGTTCTTTGTCGGATCGTCGGTTGAGCGCGTGTTTACCAACGGCGGTGGCCCGATTTCCTACCGGCGGATGCCGCAGGAATACCGGGATCTGGCTGTGGGCGATGTCTTTGGGATCCCGACCGAGGTGATTATCGCCGCCGCCGTCTGCCTCGTGTATTTTGTCGTGCTCGAGCGCTCCATCTTCGGCAAACGCATCCATGCGATTGGCTTGCAAAAGGACGCGGCGAATGTGGCGGGTATCCCGGTGCGGAGGTATATGTTTGTGGCTTTCATTCTGGCCTCGGCGACCTGTGCCATTGGGGGGTTGATCGGTTCAGCAAACATCCGCATGTTCACCCCGCTTGCCGGGTTTTCCTATCTGCTTGATGCGATTGCGGCGGTGTTCATCGGCGCTGCGATCCACCCCAAGGGCCGCCCCAATGTGATAGGCACCTTGGTGGGTGTGCTGTTTTTGGGCATGATCGGCAACGGGCTGAACCTCATGGGGCTTGATTTTAACCTCAAGGCCGCATTGTCGGGCATCATCCTTGTGAGCGCGCTGGCGCTGGCTGTCGCCCAACAAAGGTTCCGCTGATCAGCGCAACTCAGGCGGCCGCGTGACGCGCAGCGCGGGCAGCGGTCCCGTCCATTTGCTGATTTTGACCAAGGCCGTATGCGCGATGTTGCCCTGCGACAGGTCCGACGCACCTTTGTCGAGGGTCAGCACATTGACGTTGCCATGCACACAAATCTGGCGGCCATCTATGTCTTGGAGATCGAGCCAGGCCCCGGTGGCCATGAAAATGCAATCTGGCCGCAGCCGATCATCCAGCGTCACCCCCGCCAAACAGGCACCCCGGTCGTTTTCGACAAGTACGATGTCACCCGCCTCTAGGCCAAACCGCTCGGCAGCGCGGGGGTGCAGCGCGCAGGGTTCGCGCCCATGTATCTTAGACGCCTGCGCCGCGTCCCCCATGTCCAATTGCGCGTGAAGCCGGGTGGCGGGCTGCCCGGATATCAGGTGCAGGCAGTCTGGATCACAGGCCCCCAACCGTTCGGCGGGTTCGATCCACGTGGGCCGGGCTGGACAATTCGCAAGGCCCATATCCGCGATGCGTGGGCAGTCGATTTCGATCTTGCCGCTAGGGGTCTTCAGGGGGTGGGCCGCAGGATCTGCGACAAAGCGGTCCATCAGCACGCGGGTTTCATAGGCGTCTGGCACGGTGACGAGGCCTGTGTCTTCAAAGGCCTCGAAATCCGGCAGATCAAATCCCTGCGCCCGTGCGACGCTGCCGCACCCCTCCCACAGATGCACCAGCCAATCGCGGGTTGTGCGCCCTTGGGTATAGGCCTGCTGCGTGCCCATCCGTGCGGCGATATCTGTCAGGATGTCATAGTCGTCGCGGGCCTGTTCGTATCGTGGCTGGACGGCAGACATGAACACAAGCGCATCATCGCGGCGGTTGATCATGATGTCGCAACGCTCCAGCGGGCCTGTGGTTGGCAGAACAATGTCCGCGCGCCGCGCTGTCGCGGTCCAACTGTGGTCCATCACGATCACGGTTTCGGGTCTGCGCCACGCGGCATCGAGCTTTTGCAGGTCTTGGTGATGGTGAAACGGGTTGCCGCCGGACCACCACACCAGCTTGGCGTCGGGGTATTCGCGCGTCTGCCCATCATAGCGGTAGGACGCGCCCGCATCGTTCAGCATATCGGTGATCCGGGCCACGGGAATGAAATCAGCGACCGGATTTTTCCCCTGCGGCACCGATGGCCAATCCATCAATTTACGCGCGCGTCCCACGGGGGTGGTAGAGCCATAGCCAAACCCAAAGCCGGTCCCCGGTTTGCCGATTTGCCCCAGTATGGCTGCCAGTGCGAGGCCCGCCCAGATGGGGTGTTCGCCATGATCGGCCCGTTGCAACGCCCAAGCCATCGAGATCATCGTGCGGGACGCGGCCATTTGGGCGGCGAGTGTTTTGATCGTGGCTGCCGGAACATCGCAAATCTGCGCAGCCCACTGGGCGGTTTTGGGCGTGCCGTCGTGGCGGCCTAGAACGTAGGCCTCGAACGTGTCAGCCCCTTGAGTATAGGTGCGCAAAAAGTCACGATCCGCTTTGCCGGTGGTGAAAACCTCATGCGCAAGAGCGAGGATCAACGCCGTGTCGGTGCCGGGCCGTGGGGCGATCCAATCGGTCTGAAGATCGGCGTCCATATCACTGCCGCGTGGCGAGATATTGATGATCTTGCAGCCATTCGCGGCCAGTTTGGTAAGGAACGGCGTGACCTCATGTTGTGTCGTGCCAGAAGAGGCGATCTGGGCGGTACGCGCTGAAATACCGCCAAAACAAACCAACAGCTCGCAATGGTCTGCGATCAAATCGAGGCTGGTCATCTGGTCTTGGAACACGCGGTGGGGCATGCCGGTGATATAGGGCAGCAAAACTTCGGCTGCGGCATGCGAATAGGTGTTCTTGGCGCCTGTATATCCGCCGATGGTGTTTAAAAACCTGCGCAACTGCGATTGGGCGTGATGAAAGCGGCCCGCACTCGCCCAGCCATAAGAGCCCGCGAAGATCGCCTGATTGCCATGGGTTTCGATAACGCGGTTCAGCTCTTGCGCCACAATATCTGACGCCTCGTCCCAACCAAGCTGCACAAACTCGGCGTCGCCAGACCGCGCGGTATCGCGCCCCTCCAGCCAGCCGCGTCTAAAAGCGGGCCGGGCAATGCGGGCGTTTGGGTTGGTCATCGCACTGACCCAGCCCTTGGCGATTTGTGCAGGTTCGGCATCCTGCGGCAGGCCGTGCAGGGTGATCTGATCGTCATGGGTTTCGACCCGAAAGGTGCCCCAATGGGATGCTGCGTATTTCTGGCTCATGGGGGCAGTATCCTCAAAGATGAACTTTACAAAAGACATACAAATTGACATATGTAATGTCAAAGATCGCAGCTCAGGGTATCATGCAATGGAACACGCGTTACAGAATGAAAAAACGACGGAAGACGTCGCGCTTGGCATTCGCCGCCGCGTGTTCGAACATTCTATCCGCAACAACGGCGGGTATATGTCGCAGGCTTGTTCGGCAGCAGAACAGCTCGCGTGGCTCTATAACGAAGAGCTGAATTTGGGTGCGCCGACTTTACCCATGATCCCCAAGCCGTTCGAAGGCGTCCCCCATAAAGACAACCCTGATTACCACACGGGCGCGGGCTACAATGGCCCTGTGGCCCCTGATCTGGACCGTTTGTTTATCGCCCCTGCGCATTACGCCTTGGTTGCCTACGCCACGTTGATCGAAACAGGGCGAATGGCCCCCGAAGGCCTAGAGATGTTTAATAAGGACGGCTCCAGCGTCGAGATGATCGGGGCCGAACATTCACCGGGGATGGAGGTCCACAACGGCACCTTGGGGATCGGCCTGTCGACGGCGGCGGGCCTCGCTTACGGGCGCAAACTGCGCGGCGAAACGGGCAACGTCTGGGTGTATATGTCCGACGGCGAGGTCCAAGAGGGCCAAACATGGGAAGCCATCGCCGCCTGTGCCCACCACAAGATCGACAACGTCAAAGCGATCATGGACGTCAATCGCCAGCAATGTGACGGCGCGATGGACAGCGTCATGGAAGTGGGCGACATCGGCCGCAAAATGGAAGAGTTCGGGGCCAAAGTCGTATGGGTCGACGCCCATAACATCGACGAGATGCGCGAGGCCGTCAAAACGCCGCATCCCGGCCAGCCGCTGATCATACTCGCAAATTCATCGCCCTTTGAGGGGATGCCCACCTTGGAAGAACGGTTCCCGCGTCTTCACTATGTGCGCTTCAAATCAGAAGAGGAACGCGCGCGGTTTAACACAGAAATAGCAGCATCGCTGGGCATTGATCCCATCGACTACGCGCATTGAGGATCGCACAATGGTAGAAATGGTAAGCCGCCCCTACGAGGCCGCGTTCGAAAAACACGCGATGGCGCATGACGAGGTGCTGTGCCTGTCCGCCGACCTCACATCATCCTGCGAGATCGACAAATTCCGCGACAACCATCCCGAAAAGTTCCTGTCCCTTGGCATGGCCGAGCAAAATATGATGAGCTTTGCGGGTGGCCTTGGTCTCGCGGGATATCGCCCGTTTGTTCATAGCTTTGGCGTGTTTTTGTACCGCCGCCCCTATGATCAGCTGATGGCCTCTATCGCCTATCCGCGCCGTAAGGTGCGTCTCATGGGGTTTTTGCCCGGCATCACAACGCCCGGCGGCATGACCCACCAAGCGATCGAGGATATCTCGGTCATGCGCTCGATCCCGAACATGACAATTCTTGAAACCGGCGATGCCACCGAGGTCGAGAGCATTTGCGAAGCTGCTGATAGTATTGACGGCCCTGTCTACTGCCGGGTGCTGCGCGGGTCGGTGCCGCGCTTGTTTGATACCCCGATCGAGGTCGGCGAAATGCGCGAGCTGGAAACAGGCGACGATATCCTAATCGTCAGTTCCGGCATCACCACAGAAGAGGCCATGCGCGCCTCTGCGGCCCTAAAAGGGGCGGGTGTTTCCGTGCGTCACCTGCATCTCAACACGATCAAACCCTTTGATCATAAGACGATGCTGGACCATATTGCGTCGGTCAAAGGCGGGGTGATTACGCTGGAAAACCATGTGGTTGATGGGGGTATCGGGTCCCTGATGGCGGAAACCATGGCGGACAACGGTGTGGGCAAACGTCTCGTGCGGCTGGGCTTGAAAGACACATACGCCCACGGCGGCAGCCGCGCTTACTTGATGCGTTACTACGGTCTGGATGCGCTGGCCTTGGTGCAAGGTATCGAGGATTTGATGGGCCAAAAGTTCGGGATAACCGAAGATGACCTGTCGGCGGCGCGTGTCGAGGCGGTACATTCACTGGTCAAGGCCGAGGGTCTGTAGATGACCAAAACCATGCGCGCCATTCGGTGTCACGGATATGGGCGGCGCCATCAGGTGCATGGCGATATCCCTGTGCCAACGGTCGGAGCGCATGAGGTCTTGGTGCGGGTGAATATGTCCGGGATTTGCGCCGCGGATCGGGCGATGTATTTTGGCACCGCCCCATGGGACCTAAGGTTTCCGTTCACACCGGGCCATGAGTTCACAG
This sequence comes from uncultured Paracoccaceae bacterium, assembly GCA_937931795.1. Classification (GTDB taxonomy): domain Bacteria; phylum Pseudomonadota; class Alphaproteobacteria; order Rhodobacterales; family Rhodobacteraceae; genus JALZWD01. Next base: position 5,907 of record CALHAP010000014.1, on the reverse strand, counting down.
GCACTGTGGTCGCCCTCGGTGAAGGGGCTGCTGCGCGCCATAATGTGGCGCTCGGGGACCGCACCGTCGCCGAGTTGAACGTCAGCTACGGCAACGATTTTTTTAGGCAACGCGGGCTCTACCATCTAACCGACACGATGGATGTCCTCGGTGCCACGTTGGATGGCGGCTGGGCCGAGTTCATGGTCTATCCGGCGGATGCGGTGGTCTACAAAGTGCCGGACAATGTGTCTGACGCGGCGGCCTGTTATGTCGAACCTTTGGCCAACGCCATCCACGGTGTCCAACGCGCGAATATTCAGTTTGACGACGTGGTTGTGGTGGCGGGTGCGGGGCCTATTGGCATGGGCATGGTGCAAGCCGCCGCCCTGAAAACTCCGCGCAAACTGATCTTGATCAACCCCGGCGCCGCGAAACGCGATCTCGCCCTGAGGCTCGGGGCTGATCTGGCCTTTGCGCCGGATGACCCCAAGTTGAGAGAAACCCTAGATGCGCTGACGCAGGGCCGTGGCTGCGACGTCTATCTAGAGGCATCTGGGCAGACGTCGTCTTTCACCCTTGCCCTCGATCTGGTGCGCAAGGCGGGACGGATTGTGGTGTTTGGGGTCTATAAAGCCCCCGTTCCCGTTGATTTGAACGTGTTTGGCGAATTTAAAGAGCTGGATATATTGGGCGGGCATTTGGCCCCGTTCACCTATGGCACAGCGCTGGGTCTCATGGCGCGGGGCCTGATAGATGGCGACGCCTGCGTGACCCACACCTATGCGCTCGAAGAAATGGAACAGGCGTTCAACAAAACGCCCGGCCCGGACGAAGTGCAAATCAAAGTCGTGTTCGCGCCGTAATGGGCCTTGGGGCCACGATCACCGCTGATCTAGCTCCAAATCTTCGGCGGGCACGTCCAGCGTCGACCATGTTGCATCACGCGGTGGCGTCGGCAATGGCGCGCAAGTGCGGCGGTGGATGTTCACCTTACCGATAAAATGCGCTGAGATCGGTGCCGTTACGAACAAAAAGCCCATGATCAGCAGCTCGTGAAACGACCCTTCGCCGAATGTCCAAGAATGGATCATAGAGGCCAGTAGAAACGCACCGATCCCCAGCGTTCCCGCCTTGGTCGGCGCGTGCAGCCGGGTCATCGGATCATTGAGCTTAAGCAACCCAATGCCTGCCACAAAGGTAAAGATCGCCCCAACGGCGAGCGTGAAGATGATGGCGCCTGTGGCGATCAGATCAAGCGTCATTCGATGATATCCCCCCGCAGAACAAAGCGCGCATAGGCCACCGTCGAGACAAACCCGAGCATGGCGATGATAAGTGATGCCTCGAAATAAATCTGCGTGCCCTGCGCCATGCCGAGCAGGACAATCAACCCAATGGCGTTGATCACCATCGTGTCGAGCGCCAGAATACGGTCCCCGGTGCTGGGCCCGACCCAAAGCCGGACCATCGCCATGATCTGTGCGGCGGCGACGATCACAAAGGCCCCGGCGAGCGCCCAGTCCATGATGTGCGTGGCAAGGGTCATTCGAAAATCTCCTTTAGACGGCGCTCGTAGCGGGTTTTGATCTCGTCCCGCACCGCCTCTGGATCATCGGCGTCGAGCGCATGAACCAAGATGCTGTGCCCTTCGGATGACAGGTCTGCGGAGACTGTGCCCGGTGTCAGTGTGATAGTGCCCGCAAGGATGGTGATCGCTTCGGGTGATTTCAGATCAAGCGGGACGACCACCCAATTGGGCCGCATATTGGCGTTTGATTTGGTCAGCACGATCCACGCCACCTCGATATTGGCTGCGATGATATCGTAGAGCACGATGCCGCAATAGACGAGCATTTTGCCGAACGCGAAATCCTTGGGCCGGTCCGGCCACCACCGCGCGGTACCAATCGGAATGATGACCCCAAGGATGAGGCCAAACACGGCCATGCCCCATGAAAACTGATTTTGCAGCAATATCCAGACGATAGCGAGCAGGACGGTAAGTGCGGGGTGTGGCAGCAGCCATCTGGTCAGTTTGCCCATCTTAGTAGCCCTCCCCGGTTGCATCCGACAGCTTGCCCGGTGTGTCTAAGACGGTCTCCATATAGTCCGTTGGCGCGAACAATTGCGCGGCGATGGCGTCCGTGTAGCGGGACGCAGGACCGGCCAGAACGGTATGTGCCACCAGCAAGCCGATCAAACCTGCAACACTGACATAAGACAGCGCTGTGGGACTTGGTGTCGCGGCGGCATTTTCAGGTGGTGAAACGCTGCGCGCCTTCCAAAACAGGGTGCTGCCTGCCCGACCAAATCCGACCACGCTGATCAGGCTGGCCCCCAGAATAATTGCCCAAATCCAGACCATCGCGGTAGTGTCAAAGCCCGCATCAAGGATCAACAGCTTGCCGATAAAGCCCGACAGCGGCGGCAATCCCGCCATGGCAATCGCTGCCACAAAGAACAAGGCCGCGGTCAATGGCGCACCGCTGATCGGCGCTTGGGCGGTCAGTGCCAGCGATGTGCGTCCCGCGCGCGCCAGATCACAGATCAAGAACAGCGCCGCCCCTGCGAGTGTCGAGTGGATGATATAGTACAGCGCCGCCGAAATGCTCAGCGGTGTGAACAGCGAGATGGATATCATCACCATGCCCATCGACCCAATAACCGCAAAGGCCACCAGCCTGTCCAGCGACTTTGCGGCCAAGATACCGACACTGCCAACGCCAAGCGAGATCAATGCCGCAGGCAACAGCCAGACCGAATGTAACCCTGCGGTGACCTCTAGGTCCGGTGCGAAGACCAGCGTGTAGACACGGATGATCGCATAGGCCCCCACTTTGGTCATGATCGCAAACAATGCGGCGACGGGGGCGGGTGCTTCGGCGTAGCTGGAGGGCAGCCAGAAATGCAGGGGCACAAGGGCCGCTTTGATTGCAAAGACCATCAGTAGCAGGACCGATGCGACCCGAATGCCAACGCTGGCCTCCGCGCTGATCAGGTCCACGCGCTGCGCCAGATCGGCCATGTTGAGCGTGCCCGTTTCGGCGTATATCGCCCCGAGCGCGAAGAGAAACAGCGTCGATCCCAGCAGGTTGAACAACACATATTGCACCCCCGCCCGCAAACGCACTGTCCCGCCCGCGTGGATCATCAGGCCGTATGACGCGATGAGCAGGACCTCGAAAAACACGAACAGGTTGAACAAGTCACCCGTCAAAAACGCGCCCATGATCCCCATCAGTTGGAACTGGAACAGCGCGTGGAAATGCCGTCCTCGGTCATCCCATCCTGACCCTATGGCATAAAGCAGCACAAACAGCGCCAACACAGAAGTCAGCAGCACCATCATCGTCGAGAGCCTATCTCCGACCAACACGATCCCGTAGGGCGCGGCCCAATCCCCCAGTTGATAGAGCAAAACCGTGCCATCCGAGGCGGTCAACGCGAGGCCAATGGCCACGGCAATCAGGCTGAGCACGCCTGCCATCGAGAACACCCGCTGGATTCCGATGTGATAGCGCGCGGCCAACACGATGAAGGGGGCCACAAACGCGGGCAGCAGGACGGGCAAGATGATCCAATGGCTCATGCGATGTCCTCCGCCGCTTCGTCATCTGCATTGGGGTCGTTCACCCGGTCACTGTCGCCGCCCAGAAATGCGCCAAGGGCGATCATGACCACAACCGCTGTCATCCCAAACGAGATTACGATGGCCGTCAGAACCAATGCTTGCGGCAGCGGGTCTGTGTAGGTGGTGGCATCCGTCAGGATCGGCGGCGCGCCCACGGTCAACCGGCCCGAGGCGAAAAGAAACACATTCACGGCATAGGTCAGCAATGAAATGCCGATGATCACCGGAAATGTCCGCAGCCGCAGGACCAGATAGAGGCCCCCTGCGGTCATCACGCCAATGGCGGAGGCGACGAGAAATTCCATGCGCTCAGGCCCCTTTCACTGTGGTGGTGTCATCGCGGCTGGGGTCTATGTCCATCGGGTGATCGGTCTCAGGGGCCATATGCGCGCGACGTGCGAGGCGTGAGAAGCTCTCGAGAGACAGCATCACAGCCCCCACCACGGCGAGGAACACGCCCAGATCGAACAGCGCCGCCGTTGCCAGCTCGAACTTTTCAAACGGCGGGATGCGCACATAGGTGAAATCGGAGGTCAGGAACGGTTTGCTGACGAACCATGACCCAATCCCGGTTAGTCCCGCGATCAACACGCCCGCGCCGATCACCCCGTGGTAGGGGTAGCGCAACCGTGCGCTCGTCCATTTTTCGCCGCTGGCCATATATTGCATCACGACGGCAATCGAGGCGACGAGGCCTGCGATAAATCCGCCGCCTGGCTCGTTATGGCCACGCAGGAAGATGTAGAAGGCGACCATCAACACGACGGGCATCATCACGCGCGTTAGAACGACCATCATCATCGGGTGCATGTCGCCCGCGCGGGGCTGGTCGGGCTTGCGGTTCAGCAATCGCCGCCGCACAGGGCCATCCAGCAGCGTTTCGGTCAGCGCGTAGATCAACAGGGCCGCGATCCCCAGCACGATGATCTCGCCGTAGGTATCAAAGCCCCGGAAATCCACGAGTATCACATTGACCATGTTCGTGCCGCCGCCGCCTTTGTAGGAATTGGCGAGGTGGAAGTCGGAAATGCTGGGGGCGACCGTGTCCCGCAGCAGGTAGTGATAGGCCAGCGCCGTGGCGGCCAGACCACCCACAACGGCCACGACCGCATCACGGCTGCGACGCAAAACGCCGCTCTCGACAGGTGTGTGATTGGGCAGGAAGTTGAGCGCCAGCAGCAGCAGGATGATCGTCACGACCTCGACCGTCAGCTGGGTCATCGCCAGATCAGGTGCGCTGAAAAACACGAAGCCGACCGAGACGATCAACCCCACGATGCCGATCAGGATCAGCGACAACAGGCGGTTGCGGTGCAGGAACACGAGGCCACCCGTGGCGCCGACCAGCATCAACCAGCCCGCGATCTGGATCATGTCGGCCTCTTGCGGGGTGCGTGTGGCGGGACCGACGCTGCCCGTGGTCCATGCGTGATATCCAACCGCGATCACTGTGGTGGCCATGATCAGCGCATAGCGCGAGAACGACCCGTTGTGCAGCGGCAACGTGAGGCCACGGGCGAGGGCCACGATGGCTGCGATGAGCGCGTCAAAGATCGTCTTGGCCTCGGGGCGCGGGGTGGCTTCCCATGCGCGTGACAATGGCTTGAACACCAGCATCAACAACAGACCGCCGACGACCGCGATGATCGACATATAAAGGGCGGGGACGAGGCCGTGCCAGATTTTGAAGTAGTTGTAGGGCACCTCTTCGACGCCTTGCAGAACCGACGCTGTGACCAGCTTGATGAAGGGTTCCGCGAGGAAGGGTGCGACGCCGATCACAACGACCAACACCGCCAACAGCGCAGGCGGCCCCCACAGGCCCACGGGCGGGTCATGCGGCGTGGCGGGGTAGTCGTCGCGCACGGGGCCGAAGAACGTGTGGCCAATCAGGCGGAAGCAATAGGCCGCCGACAGCAGCGAGCCGAATGTCGCGAGATAGGGCACGAGGTTCGGGGCGTTGAAAAGCACCGTCTCATAAGCCTCTTCCAGCATCATTTCTTTGGAGAGGAAACCGTTGAGGAGCGGAATACCCGCCATCGACAGGGCTGCAATTGTTGCGATCACGAAGGTGACGGGCATCAATTTGCGCAGCCCCCCGAGCCGCCGAATGTCGCGTGTATGCGCCTCGTGGTCGATGATCCCCGCGGACATAAACAGGGCTGCTTTGAACGTCGCGTGGTTGAGGATGTGGAACATCGCGGCCATTGCACCGAACGCGGTGCCGGTGCCCAATAACATGGTGATCAACCCGAGGTGGCTGACGGTGGAAAACGCCAGCAACGCCTTCAGAT
>CALHAP010000013.1 GCA_937931795.1 uncultured Paracoccaceae bacterium | reverse complement strand
GTCGAACTTCGAAAAGAAGGTCGCCGAAGGTATCCGTGAATCTGTTAAGCAGCACGGCCTAGAGGACGAGATCGAAGAGATCCTCGTGCCCACCGAAGAAGTCATTGAGGTTCGTCGCGGCAAAAAAGTTCCCGTTGAGCGCCGTTTGATGCCCGGTTACGTGCTGGTGAAGATGGAGATGTCTGACAAAGCCTATCTCCACGTCGTCGATACAAACCGCGTCACTGGCTTTTTGGGACCGCAAGGCAAACCAACGCCGATGCGTGATGCCGAGGTCGCTCAGATCCTGAACATCGTAGAAGAGGGCGTCGAACGTCCGCGTCCAACGATCCAGTTCGATATTGGCGAGCAGGTCAAAGTCATCGACGGGCCGTTCGAAAGCTTCGCTGGCATGGTCGAGGAAGTGGACGAAGAAAACGCCCGCCTCAAAGTGACTGTCAGTATCTTTGGCCGGGCCACCCCGGTTGAACTTGAATATTCCCAGGTCGCAAAAGCGGACTGAGATCGTTTGTGGGAGGCATCTGGCGCGCGCGTCGGGGCCTGACCACATCACCGTAAGCCAAAGGATCGCGATCCTGAGGTGGTAGACAGAGGAGGCCATCATGGCCAAGAAGATTGTAGGTACCCTGAAACTTCAGGTGCCCGCCGGTAAAGCAAACCCATCGCCACCCATCGGGCCGGCATTGGGTCAGCGCGGCATCAACATCATGGAATTTTGTAAAGCGTTCAACGCCAAGACCCAAGATTCCGAAGGCCCGATCCCGACAGTGATCAGCTACTATCAGGACAAATCCTTCAGCTTTGAGACCAAGTCGGCGCCTGCGTCCTACTACCTCAAGAAAGCCGCTGGCCTGAAGAACGTCGGCAAGCGTAACCGCCCCCAAGGCTCGCCCGAGCCAGGTAAAAAGATCGTTGCTTCCGTGACGGTCAAGCAGGTGCGTGAGATTGCAGAGGCCAAAATGGCCGATCTGAACGCGACATCCATCGAAGGTGCAATGCAAACGATCATCGGCTCTGCGAAGTCGATGGGGATCGAGGTGAAGTAATGGCAAAGCTGGGAAAACGCGCGACCGCTGCTCGCGAAGCATTCGACGGCAAGCACAATGTTGCTGTCACTGAAGCTGTCTCATTGGTCAAAGACAACGCTAAAGCGAAGTTTGACGAGACCATCGAAATCGCCCTGCACTTGGGCATCGACCCCCGTCACGCCGACCAAATGGTCCGTGGTACGGTGAACCTGCCAAACGGCACGGGCAAAACCGTCCGTGTGGCTGTCTTCGCACGCGGTCCAAAGGCCGAAGAAGCGCAAGCCGCTGGTGCTGATATCGTCGGTGCCGAGGATCTGATGGAGACGGTTCAGTCGGGCAAGATCGACTTTGACCGCTGCATCGCCACACCTGACATGATGGCCATCGTTGGTCGTCTGGGTAAGGTTCTGGGCCCACGTAACCTCATGCCAAACCCACGTGTTGGCACAGTGACCATGGACATCAAAGAAGCTGTCGAGGCTGCCAAAGGCGGTCAGGTACAGTTCAAAGCTGAGAAGGCCGGTGTAGTCCACGCAGGGATCGGCAAAGCGAGCTTCACAGCCGCCAAGATCGAAGAGAACGTCATGGCGTTTGTCGATGCGGTCCAGAAAGCCAAGCCTGCTGGTGCCAAAGGCACGTACATGAAGAAGATATCGCTGAGCTCGACAATGGGTCCCGGCGTGTCTTTGGACGTGGCGAACGCAACGGGCAACGAGTAATCGTTCAGCCCTAAGTATTGAGAAGAGGGCAGGCCGCAGGGTCTGCCCTTTTTCATTTTGGCGGTTGAGTTTGAGTGAGGGCAGGGGATCTTAAAGACCTATTGCGCCGCAAACCCTTGGCATTCCCCGAAATTAACAGTAGCACCACCTACAGGCCCGAGTGATCGATTCGTTCGGGCCTTTATTCGTCCGAGATGGTGGGTTGGCCGGTGGCCGTTAATTCCTGCCTGAGATGGGTAGACCAGATTTTCTCGGGGTTCTCCTCGTTTCAACCTGGCTCGACCCCGTTACGTCACGGACTGTGATTGTTGGTCGGTTTTCCGGCTGACACCTACTAGAGCCGGTGCTGGGATACTCCTAGTACCAAATTTGGAGTGAAACTGTGGATAGAGCCCAGAAAGAGAAAGTGGTCGAGGAACTCGGCCAAATCTTCGAAAGCTCTGGCGTTGTAGTGGTTGCCCACTACGAAGGCATGACTGTTTCCGATATGCAGGACCTCCGCGGCAGAATGACTGCTGCTGGTGGTGCCGTGCGCGTTGCCAAAAACAAGCTCGCCAAAATTGCCCTTGATGGCCAGCCCTGCGCAAGCATTGCTGATTATCTGACGGGTATGACTGTTCTTGCCTATTCTGAAGATCCTGTCGCTGCGGCGAAGGTGGCTCAGGACTACTCTAAGGATAACGAAAAGCTCGTTATTCTTGGCGGTAGCATGGGTGAGAACGCTCTTGATCCTGCTGGTGTGAAAGCCGTTGCAGCGATGCCAAGCCGTGATGAGCTTATTGCTTCCATCGTGGGTTGTATCGGTGCACCTGCTTCGAACATCGCTGGGGCCATTGGCGCGCCTGCTTCGAACATCGCGAGCATTCTTTCGACCATCGAAGAGAAAGCTGCATAAGCGAAACATCTATGTCGGCAGGGGCTTGTTTGCCTCAATGCTGGAACACATTTAATCAATGGAGCCCATAAAATGGCTGATCTGAAGAAACTTGCTGAAGAGATCGTTGGTCTGACCCTTCTCGAAGCACAAGAGCTGAAAACCATCCTCAAAGACGAGTATGGCATCGAGCCCGCAGCTGGCGGCGCAGTGATGATGGCTGGCGGCGGCGACGCAGCCGGTGGTGCAGCTGAAGAAAAGACTGAGTTTGACGTCGTTCTCAAGAACGCCGGCGCCTCTAAAATCAACGTGATCAAAGAAGTTCGCGGCATCACAGGTCTCGGCCTGAAAGAAGCCAAAGACCTCGTTGAGGCCGGTGGCAAGATCAAAGAAGGTGTCGACAAGGCAGAAGCCGAAGACATCAAAGGCAAGCTGGAAGCAGCTGGCGCCGAGGTCGAGCTGGCCTAAGTGGTCAACTTGCGTCCCTAGGGGCGTGTAAATTTTGGCTGGACATGCGAAATGCGTGTCCAGCCGAACCTGTCTTGGAGGTGGGCTCAGTGCAGCCCTCGCCCTGGATTGGTTCATATGGTCGGGAGGCGCACGGTGGGACGCGTGCCACGAATAGGCCGGAACATATCCTTCTCATAGGCCCCATGTCGCAGCCCCAGCGATGTGCCGCCACAGAGACACAACAGAAAAGGTGACGACGCATATGGCAACGTCTTTCCTCGGCCAGAAACGGCTCCGCAAGTACTACGGCAAAATTCGTGAAGTTCTGGAGATGCCGAACCTTATTGAGGTTCAGAAATCCTCCTATGATCTGTTCCTGCGCTCCGGCGACAGCGACACCCCGCTGGACGGCGAGGGCATCAAAGGCGTGTTCCAGTCGGTTTTCCCGATCAAGGACTTCAACGAGACCGCTGTGCTTGAGTTCGTGAAATACGAGCTGGAAAAGCCGAAGTACGACGTTGAGGAATGTCAGCAGCGCGACATGACCTATTCTGCCCCGCTGAAGGTCACCCTGCGTTTGATCGTGTTTGATGTCGACGAGGACACGGGCGCCAAGTCGGTCAAGGACATTAAAGAGCAAGACGTGTTCATGGGCGACATGCCCCTGATGACACCCAACGGCACTTTTGTCGTCAACGGCACCGAGCGTGTGATCGTATCCCAGATGCACCGCTCTCCCGGCGTGTTCTTTGACCACGACAAGGGCAAGACCCATTCGTCGGGCAAGCTGTTGTTTGCCTGCCGCATCATCCCATACCGTGGTTCATGGTTGGATTTCGAGTTTGACGCCAAAGACCTCGTGTTCTGCCGCATCGACCGCCGCCGCAAACTGCCTGTCACAACGCTGCTCTACTCGCTCGGGTTCGACCAAGAAGCGATCATGGATGCGTATTACGACACCGTGGATTACACGCTGGTCAAGAAGACCAACGGCTGGAAGACCAAGTTCTTCCCTGAGCGCGTACGCGGCACCCGTCCTGTTCACGATCTGGTCGACGCCAAGACCGGCGAAGTGATCGCCAAAGCAGGCGAGAAGGTTACCCCCCGTTCGGTCAAGAAATTGATCGACGAAGGTGCCGTGACCGACCTGCTGCTGCCCTACGAAGAGATCGTCGGCAAGTTTGTGTCGAAAGACATCATCAACGAAGAAACCGGTGCAATCTATGTCGAGGCTGGTGATGAGCTGACCCTCGAGATGGACAAGGGCGGTGAAGTCATCGGTGGCAGTCTGAAAGAACTGGTGGACGCAGGCATCACTACGATCCCCGTGCTGGACATCGACAACATCAATGTCGGCCCCTACATGCGCAACACGATGGCGTCGGACAAGAACATGAACCGCGAAAGCGCGCTCATGGACATCTACCGCGTCATGCGCCCGGGCGAGCCGCCGACCGTCGACACAGCAAGTGCGCTGTTTGACACGTTGTTCTTCGATTCAGAGCGCTATGATCTGTCCGCCGTTGGTCGTGTGAAGATGAACATGCGTCTCGATCTGGATGCCGAAGATACTGTGCGCACGCTGCGCAAAGAAGACATCGTGTCTTGTATCAAAGCTCTAGTTGAGCTGCGCGATGGCAAGGGCGACGTGGACGACATCGACCACCTCGGCAACCGTCGTGTCCGCTCGGTGGGCGAGCTGATGGAAAACCAATACCGTGTCGGTCTGCTGCGCATGGAGCGCGCGATCAAAGAGCGCATGTCATCGGTCGAGATCGACACTGTCATGCCGCAGGATTTGATCAACGCCAAACCCGCTGCGGCGGCTGTGCGTGAATTCTTCGGCTCTTCGCAGCTGTCGCAGTTCATGGACCAAACCAACCCGCTGTCCGAGGTGACGCACAAGCGTCGTCTCTCAGCGCTTGGGCCCGGCGGTCTGACACGCGAGCGTGCGGGCTTTGAGGTGCGCGACGTGCACCCGACGCACTACGGTCGTATGTGTCCGATTGAGACACCCGAGGGTCCGAACATTGGTCTGATCAACTCGCTGGCGACCTTTGCGCGCGTGAACAAATACGGCTTCATCGAAACGCCCTACCGCAAGGTCGAAGAGGGCAAGGTGACCGACGAAGTCGTCTACATGTCCGCGACCGAAGAGATGCGGCACACGGTGGCGCAGGCCAACGCGCAATTGGACGACAACAACAAGTTCAAGAACGATCTGGTCAGCACCCGTCAGTCCGGCGACTACATGCTTGCGCAAAACGAGCAGGTCAGCTTGATCGACGTGAGCCCCAAGCAGTTGGTTTCTGTCGCGGCCTCGTTGATCCCGTTCCTCGAGAACGACGACGCGAACCGCGCGCTGATGGGCTCGAACATGCAACGTCAGGCTGTGCCGTTGTTGCAAGCTGAGGCGCCGCTGGTCGGAACAGGTATCGAAGAAGTGGTGGCCCGCGATTCTGGCGCGGCGATCATGGCCAAACGGGCCGGTATCATCGACCAAGTCGATGCGGCCCGTATCGTGATCCGTGCGACTGAGGACCTCGAGCTGGGCGACGCAGGTGTGGATATCTACCGCATGCGCAAGTTCCAGCGTTCGAACCAGAACACCTGTATCAACCAGCGCCCGCTGGTGAAGGTGGGCGATCTGGTTATGAAGGGCGAGGTCATCGCAGATGGTCCGTCTACGGATATGGGCGAGCTGGCCTTGGGCAAAAACGTGGTCGTCGCGTTCATGCCGTGGAATGGCTACAACTATGAGGACTCGATCCTGATCTCTGAGCGGATCACCCGCGACGACGTCTTCACCTCGATCCACATTGAGGAATTTGAAGTTGCCGCCCGTGACACCAAGCTTGGGCCAGAGGAAATCACCCGCGATATCCCCAACGTCGGTGAGGAAGCCCTGCGCAACCTCGACGAGGCGGGGATCGTCTACATCGGTGCCGAGGTCGGCCCCGCAGACATTCTCGTGGGCAAGATCACACCAAAGGGCGAGAGCCCGATGACGCCGGAAGAGAAGCTCTTGCGCGCCATCTTTGGTGAGAAAGCCTCCGACGTGCGCGACACCTCGCTGCGCCTGCCGCCGGGGGACTACGGGACAATCGTTGAGGTCCGTGTGTTCAACCGCCACGGCGTCGAAAAGGACGAGCGTGCCTTGCAGATCGAGCGTGAAGAGGTTGAACGTCTGGCCCGTGACCGCGACGATGAGATGGCGATCCTAGATCGTAACATCTACGCGCGTCTGTGGGACATCATTGGTGGCAAGACCGCTGGCAAAGGCCCCCGTGGCTTTAAGGCCGGGTCTGTTGTCTCCGAGGAGAGCGTATCCGAGCTGAGCCGTGGCCAATGGTGGCAGCTCGCGATGGACGACGAGGATGACGCGAAAATCGTCGAAGCCCTGAACGAGCAGTACGAAATCCAAAAGCGTGCGATGGATGCCCGTTTTGAGGACAAGGTCGAGAAAGTCCGTCGCGGAGATGACTTGCCGCCCGGCGTGATGAAGATGGTCAAAGTTTTCGTTGCGGTGAAGCGCAAGCTGCAGCCCGGCGACAAGATGGCCGGTCGCCACGGCAACAAAGGTGTGATCTCGAAAGTGGTGCCGATGGAGGACATGCCGTTCCTCGCGGATGGTACCCCTGTCGACTTCTGTCTGAACCCGTTGGGCGTGCCGTCACGTATGAACGTCGGTCAGATCCTTGAGACTCACATGGGCTGGGCCTCGCGCGGATTGGGTATCAACATCGACGAAGCGCTTGGTGAGTACCGCCGCTCCGGCGATCTGACACCTGTGCGCGACGCGATGAAAATCGCCTATGGTGACGACGTCTACGCCGAAGGTCTGGAAGGGATGGATGAAGCCCATCTGGTCGAGGCCGCGGGCAATGTAACGCGCGGTGTGCCGATTGCGACACCTGTGTTCGACGGCGCCAAAGAGGCGGACGTCAACGAGCAGTTGGTGCGCGCGGGCTTTAGCACATCGGGCCAGTCGGTCCTGTTTGACGGACGCACAGGCGAGCAATTTGCCCGCGAAGTGACCGTCGGCGTGAAGTACCTGCTGAAACTGCACCACCTCGTGGACGACAAAATCCACGCGCGCTCGACAGGGCCGTACTCCCTCGTCACCCAGCAGCCGCTCGGTGGTAAGGCGCAGTTCGGTGGACAGCGCTTTGGTGAGATGGAGGTCTGGGCACTGGAAGCTTACGGTGCCGCCTACACGCTGCAAGAGATGCTCACCGTCAAGTCGGACGACGTGGCGGGCCGGACCAAGGTCTATGAAAGCATCGTCAAGGGCGAGGACAACTTTGAGGCCGGCGTGCCAGAGAGCTTTAACGTGCTCGTCAAAGAAGTCCGTGGCCTTGGCCTGAACATGGAACTCCTGGATGCGGAGGAAGATGAATAGGAATTATCGGTCATGCCCATCTGGGTTGGTTTTCTAGGGTTTCCACTTGGTATTGCGCTTGTCGTGTATGCTTTTTGGAAACCCTCCGAAGACAGCCCATGGTACGACCCTTACAGACCTACAGCCTTGTTCTGGGGCATTGCTGCACTCGCAATCGCTCTAGACGCCGCAATCTTTGGATATTTACCCTTTTGGGGAGACTAAAATGAACCAAGAACTGACAAACAACCCGTTCAACCCGCTCACACCGGCCAAGACGTTTGACGAGATCAAGGTCTCGCTGGCGTCGCCGGAGCGGATCCTGTCGTGGTCCTTTGGCGAGATCAAAAAGCCCGAGACCATCAACTACCGGACGTTCAAACCCGAGCGTGACGGCCTGTTCTGCGCGCGTATCTTTGGCCCGATCAAAGACTACGAGTGCCTGTGCGGTAAATATAAGCGGATGAAATATCGCGGCGTTGTCTGCGAGAAATGCGGTGTGGAAGTCACGCTGCAAAAAGTCCGACGCGAGCGGATGGGCCACATCGAGTTGGCCTCTCCCGTGGCCCACATCTGGTTCCTGAAATCGCTGCCTTCCCGCATCGGCCTGATGCTGGACATGACGCTGCGTGATCTGGAGCGTATCCTCTATTTCGAGAACTACGTGGTGATCGAGCCGGGTCTGACCGACCTGACCTACGGCCAGTTGATGACCGAGGAAGAATTCCTCGACGCGCAAGACACGTTTGGCATGGACGCCTTCACCGCTAACATCGGTGCCGAAGCGATCCGCGAAATGCTGGCGGCCATTGATCTGGAAGCCGAAGCAGACGAGCTGCGCGCGGACCTGAAAGAAGCCACTGGCGAGCTGAAGCCCAAGAAGATCATCAAGCGTTTGAAGATCGTCGAAAGCTTTATCGAGAGCGGCAACCGTCCTGAGTGGATGATCCTGACCGTGATCCCCGTGATCCCGCCAGAGCTGCGCCCGCTGGTCCCACTGGATGGCGGTCGTTTCGCAACGTCTGACCTCAACGACCTGTACCGCCGCGTGATCAACCGCAACAACCGCCTCAAGCGTCTGATCGAGCTGCGCGCGCCCGATATCATCGTGCGTAACGAGAAGCGGATGTTGCAGGAATCGGTCGATGCCTTGTTCGACAACGGCCGTCGTGGCCGGGTCATCACGGGTGCTAACAAGCGTCCGTTGAAGTCGCTGTCCGACATGCTGAAAGGTAAGCAAGGTCGCTTCCGTCAAAACCTTTTGGGGAAACGCGTCGACTTTTCTGGTCGTTCGGTCATTGTGACCGGTCCGGAGCTCAAGCTGCATCAATGTGGCTTGCCCAAGAAGATGGCGCTCGAGCTGTTCAAACCGTTCATCTATTCCAAGCTGGAAGCGCAGGGTCATTCCTCCACCGTCAAGCAAGCCAAAAAGCTGGTGGAAAAAGAGAATCCGATGGTCTGGGATATCCTCGACGAGGTCATCCGCGAGCATCCTGTGATGCTGAACCGTGCGCCCACCTTGCACCGTCTTGGCATCCAAGCGTTCGAGCCTGTGCTGATCGAAGGCAAAGCGATCCAGCTGCACCCGCTGGTGTGTTCGGCCTTTAACGCCGACTTTGATGGTGACCAGATGGCTGTGCACGTCCCACTGAGTCTCGAAGCGCAGTTGGAAGCCCGCGTGCTGATGAT
>CALHAP010000012.1 GCA_937931795.1 uncultured Paracoccaceae bacterium | reverse complement strand
AAACACCCCGCCACGGCGGTCACGGAAATAAGGGCAGCAAAGATGCGCATTGGACCTCTCCAAAAGTTTGATCTGGATCATCGTATTCGGCTCGACCCTGCCTAAGAGTGATACTAGGCTCTGATAGTCAATAACAGGTGGGTTCGGCTCGTGCAGACAGCGGATATGCAACAACAAAAATCACAAGCCGCCGATTGGTTTCGGCAGCTGCGTGATGATATCGTCGCGGCCTTTGAGGGCTTAGAGGCCACGCAAACCGCTGGTCCTATGGCCGATGGACCTGTGGGGGCGTTCGAAGTGACCGAAACCACGCGCGCCTCTGACGATGGGTCGGACGCTGGTGGCGGGTTGATGAGCGTGATGCGCGGGGGGCGCGTGTTTGAGAAAGTGGGGGTCAATATCTCCACCGTCTACGGCACCCTCGGCGACCGCGCGCAAAAGGCGATGGCCGCCCGCGGTGTGCCCGGTATGGCCGATGATCCACGGTTCTGGGCCTCGGGTATTTCGCTGGTGGCGCATATGCAAAACCCCCATGCCCCTGCCGTTCATATGAACACCCGCATGTTCTGGACACCCGGTGCGTGGTGGTTTGGCGGGGGGTCTGATCTGAACCCTTGCATTGAATACGACGCGGACACAACACATTTTCACGACACCCAAAAGCAGCATCTGGCCCCCTACGGCGATGACCTCTACCCCAAGCTGAAAGACTGGGCAGACGAATATTTCTACGTCCCACACCGGGGCCGCGCGCGTGGCGTGGGCGGGATATTTATGGATGATCGCAACACGGGCGATTGGGGCGCTGATTTTGCCCTGACCCGAGACATTGGCCGCGCGTTTTTGCCTGCTTATCTGCCGCTGGTGGAAAAGCGCCGCAACACGCCATGGGACGAGACCCATAAAGACGCGCAATTGGTGCATCGCGGGCTCTATGCGGAATACAATCTGGTCTATGATCGGGGCACGAAATTCGGGCTAGAAACCGGCCATGACGCCAATGCGGTGCTGATGAGCTTGCCGCCTCTGGCCAAGTGGGTGTGACAAAAACCCGTCTCTAACAAGGGAAATTGGGCGCATTTTCGTGAAACGAAAGAAACGTGGTATCCCACCCGCATTTCAACGATTCTCGAGATTTCAGATGTTCATTCAAAAATGGCGCTCCTTTTTTGGGGCCACGCCGCCAAGACAAGATGAATTTTGGCGGATCTATTTCGAAAAATTGCGCACTCTCGACCGACGGCTTAATCGCCACAGCCCCGAAGACCCAAAGCCAAAAGATCCGACCATTCCCGAACGCCTCGCGCATTATGATCAACAGGATGCGGGCGCGTTTGAGATGCTCTATTCTGCCGAACAGGCGTTGATCAACCTCGCGGATGACGCCTATATCAAGGCCGAAGCCGCACGCCGATTTGCCGAAGCGCAAGAGCGCGGTCTGAGCAAAGTGGGGCGGTTGCAAGACCAGTTTGACGCCGCCGAGACCACCCAAGACCGCAAAGAAGTATTGTTGGGATTGGTGGATGAGTTGCAGATTTTCTATCTGCGCGCGTCTCTGGAACGAACGGCGCGGGTTAATGCAAATACCCGGCTCAATCGCTTTGCGTTTTTCCTCGTGGTGCCCACCTTTTTCGTATTGGCGCTGATGTATTCCTCGATTGATTTAGATTGGCTATTGGAAGCGTCATTGTCGGGCCCGCAGGCCGGGCCCGAGGCGAAACAGGGCGCGCAGGTGGTGCCTGTGGATCAGCGATTGGTCGTGCTGGAATATATCGCGCATTTCCATTTGTTTGCGGTCATGTGGTTCGGCGTCATTGGGGCGTTGTTTTCGCGGCTGATCTCGTTTCGCCAGACCTCGGCCAACCTAAGCCGCGACGCGATTGTCACCGAGTTCTCGCGCTCGGCAGTTTGGTTGCGGTTGGTGATCGGTTTGGTGGCGTCGATCATCATGTATTTACTGTTAAAATCGGAAATATTGCAGGGCCCCTTGTTTCCTAACTGGATCGGCTTTCAGTTTGTCGATGGGGCGGATTTGTCCAGCACGGTCGAGGGCAGGTTTGCTGTCACGGTAGAGGCTGTCGACCCGGAGATGATCGGTCCCCCCGCGCCGGTCAACGGCGATGTAAAGGTCACCGGGAAGGTCTATGAAATTCAAAACGCGCCGCTGATCTCGCGCGATTTCGCTTTGCTGTTGGTGTGGTCTTTGTTGGCCGGATTCTCGGAACGCCTGATCCCTGATCGGTTTTCATCCCTTGAGGACAGCGTGACCAAGCCGAAATCTAGTTCACTTGGATAAACCGCGCGCTGCTTGACGCTCCGTCTGGCCGTGCGGCGGGGGTCGAGACCTGCTCGACCTGCTGGAGGGGCGCCTGCGTCGCTAAATCTGTCAAGGCGGCCAATAACAAGTGCTCGGGGATATCCAGCTGTCGTGCGACCGGGCCAAACACGCCGTAATCTTCCAGCTTTAGAAACCCGATTGCTAAGCGTCGTTCCATCACTTGTCGGCGCTCAGGAGCGTCGCCGAAAAATGCGCTCTCAAACGCAGTCGGTGGCGCGAAAGACAGCGCCATCGACAGCACAGACATAAAGGCGAACACGCCCTTCATCAGGGCCCGCAAGATAAACATGCGTATGATCCATTCGAACTGGGATGGCTGATTAGCCGTTCCGAACAGTCTCGATCATCAATGTGACATTTTCGGGGTCCGCGTCGGGTGTAATCCCGTGGCCAAGGTTGAAGATATGCGGCCCGTTCGACAGCGCATCCACAATCCGCCGCGTCTCGGACACCAGCGTATCACCGCCTGTGACCATATGTGACGACGCGAGGTTGCCCTGCACGCAGCCGCCCGGTTGCACGTGTTCGGCGACCCATTCGGCAGAGACACTGTCATCAAAGGCGATGCAGTCGGCCCCGATGGCCGCATGTGCGCCGACGTACCCTGTCCCTGCGCCGCGTGGGAAGGCGATGACGGGAATGCCGGGGTGGCGGGCCTTCAGGGCGGCTGTGATCTTGCGCATGGGTTCAATGGAAAAGTCTGTGAAATCAGCGCCTTTCAATGATCCGGCCCAGCTGTCGAACAGTTTGACCACTTCCGCGCCCGCCTCGATCTGCATCGACAGATATTCCACCGTGGCCTCGGTCAGCCGGTCGATGATCCCTTGGAAGGCGACGCGGTTTTCGTCTTTCAGCGCATGGGCAGGCGCTTGGTCCGGCGTGCCTTTGCCTGCGATCATGTAGGTGGCGACGGTCCAGGGCGAGCCTGCAAAGCCGATCAGCGTCGTCTCGGACGGCAGCTCGCGCGACAGGATGCGCACGGTCTCATAGACAGGGGCGAGGTGGTCGTGGATCGCATCGGCGGGTTTCAGGGCATCAACGCCCGCTTGGTCTGTGATGGTCGACAAGCGCGGGCCTTCACCGGTGACAAACCACAGATCCGCGCCGAGGGCCTGTGGCAGCAACAGAATGTCCGCGAACAGGATGGCCGCGTCAAACCCGTAACGGCGGATCGGTTGCAGCGTGACTTCGGCGGCCAGATCGGGGTTGTAGCACAGCGACAGAAAATCACCGGCCTGTGCGCGGGTGGCTTTGTATTCGGGCAGATACCGCCCCGCTTGGCGCATCATCCAGATCGGCGGCGTGGGCAGTGTTTCACCGGCCAGAGCCCGTAGAATTGTTTTTTGCGCGCCCATGTCCGTACCCTCTGATTTTTGCTTGTCTTGGGTCTCAGCAGAGGTGCATGTTGTCAAGAGCCTGTCAGCTTTTGTTGACACATATAGACGTGAGATACATGACACTGACTTTACCCACCCCCGCTTCACCGCTCGGCATCGGCACCCGTGGATCGCCGCTGGCCTTGGCCCAAGCCTACGAGACCCGTGGCCGCCTGATGGCCGCCTTTGATCTGCCCGAAGAGGCGTTCGAGATCAAAGTCATCAAGGTCACAGGCGACGCGATCCAAGACCGCCCGCTCAAAGAGATTGGCGGCAAGGGGCTGTTCACCCGCGAGATTGAAGTGGCGATGCTGGAGGGCGGGATTGATATCGCCGTGCATTCGACCAAGGACATGCCCGTCGAGCAGCCCGAGGGGTTGATCCTCGACACCTATTTGCCGCGTGAAGACGTGCGCGACGCGTTTATCTCATTCCGTCCCGGTGGGATTGTCGAACTGCCGCAGGGGGCCACTGTTGGCACCTCTAGCCTGCGCCGTCGTGCCCAATTGCTGCATAAGCGCCCCGATCTGAACATCGTCGAATTTCGCGGGAACGTGCAGACGCGCCTGAAGAAACTGCAAGACGGCGTGGCCGAGGCGACGTTCCTCGCCATGGCGGGCCTGATGCGTCTGGAAATGACAGACGTCCCCCGCCGCCCGGTTGACCCCGCCGACATGCTACCCGCGATTGCCCAAGGGGCGATTGGGATCGAGCGACGCCTGAACGACATGAACACTGCGGCCATGCTGGAAGCGATCCACGATGTGCCAACAGGTCAACGTCTGGCTGCCGAGCGGGCGTTGCTGGCGGCTCTCGACGGGTCATGCGAGACGCCCATCGGTGGTTTGGCCGAACTGGACGGTGGCGGATCGCTGCGCCTGCGCGGCGAAATACTGAGCGTGGATGGCACCCAAGTCTTTGCCGACGACCAAAACGCCCTGATCGAAGACGGTCCCGAACTGGCGCGCGAGATGGCAGCCAAACTGCTGGATCAAGCGGGGCCGGGGTTTCTACACGGTTAATTCACAGGTGGGATCATCTTGCCGGGGTTGAGAATGTTGTTGGGGTCCATTGTGCGTTTGATGGATTGCATCACCGACAGTGCCACGGGGTCTTTGCGGCGGCGCATGGTGCCCAGTTTGCTTAGGCCGACGCCATGTTCGGCGGAAAACGACCCGCGCAAGTCCTCGACCACGTCTTCAACGGCTTCGGTCATGCGCTCTTCGATTTCGGGGGTCAGCGTTTCGGGATAGACGGTGTAATGCACGTTGCCGTCGCCCAGATGGCAGACGACCACGTCATGTGCTGCCGCGTCGATCTGCGCCATGCGGGGGCGGACCTCGGCCAGAAAGGTCTCGACCAGATGCACGGGCACGCAGACATCGGTGTTCACGAATGGCCCGAGGTGGAAGGCGACCTCGCCTGCGGCTTCGCGGCGCGCCCACATCTCGGCGCGTTGGGCTTCGTTTGTGGCGACGGTGGCGTCCAGGATTTGGCCTGCGTCCAACATTGCCCCTAACGTGTCTTCGAGCAGCGTGACCAAGGGGATTGATCCATCCTCCAAAGGTGTCGCGTCCCGTTCGGCTGTGGCGGCAATCTCGACCATGATGTTGATCTCGTGATCCGCGTCAAACGGTGACCTCGCATCGGGGAACAGCTGCGCGTGGCCCGCGATATAGCCGCGCGACATAAACTCGAACGCCTCGACCCCGCCACTGGTGATTTCTTGCAAGCGGTTCAGCAGGTCCAGCGCGTCGGGCAGGCTGGGCATCGCCACCATCGCGGTGGCATAGGCGCGGGGTTTTGGGTGCAGTTTTAGAACGGCTGCTGTGATAACCCCGAGCTGCCCCTCGGCGCCGATGATCAGATGCCGCAGGTTCAGGCCAGAGTTGTCTTTGTGCAGCTCGCTCATCAGATCCATGATCCGTCCATCGGGCAACACGACCTCGATCCCCATAACCAGATCGCGGGTATTGCCGTAGCGCACCACATTCACGCCGCCCGCATTGGTCGACAAAAACCCGCCCACCATCGTGGTGCCGCGCGCGCCAAAGGTCAGCGGGAAAATCAGGTCAGCCTCGGCGGCGGCATCGTGAATGGCCGACAGCACGACGCCTGCTTCGACGATGGCGATGCGCCCGTCCGCCCTAATCTCGCGGATGGCATTCATCCGGTCCATCGACATCATGACGGTGTCTTGCGCATATGTGCCGCCTGTCAGGCCGGTGTTGCCCGAGACGGGCACAATGGGCGTCCGGGTTGTATTGGCGATGCTCAGGATCGCAGAGACCTCGGCTGTGTTCGCGGGACGCAAAACGGCGCGCGGCGTAAAGGTATATTTGCCGGTCCAATCCTTTGACCATTTGGCGCAATCAGCGCCCGTCAGCACATATGCCTCGCCAAGCGCGTCTCTGAATTGGTCTAGACTATCGGTCATTTGGCGATCCCCCTTGGCACCCGTTGTGCCAGAGTTTGCGTGCCACAAAAAGGGGGGGAGGTGCATGGTAGCGTCAGGTGGACTTGAACCACCGACCCCAGCATTATGAGTGCTGTGCTCTAACCAGCTGAGCTATGACGCCGTTCATGCAAGCCGTCAGATAGGTGGGGTGGGCGCATATGTCAAACCAAAATCGCGGTCTGCGGTGTGGAAGTTGCGGCTTTCGATATGCGCGCGCATATTGGTCCCGACCATAAGAGAAATGACATGTCCCAAGCTCAAACACCGACCGCCCTGTTGCGCGATCTTTTCACCAATGCTGTGGCGGTGGCAGACCCCATGCGTGTTGTGCCTGCGGCTTTGCCACCCAAACCTGCGGGCCGCGTCGTGGTTATAGGTGCCGGCAAAGCCTCTGCGCGCATGGCCGAAGCGGTCGAGGCCGCATGGGGGCCGTGCGACGGTTTGGTCATCACCCGCTACGGCTATGCGCGCGCCTGTCAGGGGATCGAGATCGTCGAGGCAGCACACCCGGTCCCGGACGCCGCAGGGCAGGTGGCCACGGCGCGGATGCTCGCAGTGTTGGACAGTCTCGGGCCGGATGATTTTGTGTTGGCGTTGATATCGGGTGGGGCGTCGTCGCTGCTGGTCGCACCAGCGGGGAACATCACCCTCGCGGAAAAACAGGCGATCAATGCGGCTTTGCTGGCCTCTGGCGCGCCCATTGGGGCGATGAACATCCTGCGCAAACACCTTAGCCGGGTGAAAGGCGGGCAACTGGCAGCGGCGGCCTATCCCGCACAGATGCTTTGCCTGATGATCTCAGACGTGCCGGGTGACGATCCGGCGTTCATCGGATCTGGACCTACGGTCGGGGATGACAGCGATGCGCGCGCGGCACGCGACATCGCAGATCAATGGAACATCACGCTACCAGCCAGTGCTGCTGCGGTTTTGGCAGGCCCCACCGGGGTGCAACGCCAAAATGTGCAATCGTTGAGCGCCACGCACAATATCATCGTGGCAGCCCCGTCGCAGTCGCTGAAAGCCGCCGAGAAGCAGGCGCAGGCCGCCGGATTTTATGTCGAAATTCTAGGCGATGCTTTGGAAGGCGAAGCGCGCGCGGTGGCGGCAGATCACGCGCGCTTGGCGATGCAACGTCAAGCAGCGATGGGCGCGGATGCTGCACCTCTGTTGCTCCTGTCGGGCGGCGAATTGACGGTCACACGCCGGGGCGATGGCATCGGGGGCCCGAATGCGGAATATGCGCTGGCGCTGGCGATCGCCTTGAACGGGCAGGCGGGCATTCATGCACTGGCCTGCGACACGGATGGCGTT
Organism: uncultured Paracoccaceae bacterium; assembly: GCA_937931795.1. Classification (GTDB taxonomy): domain Bacteria; phylum Pseudomonadota; class Alphaproteobacteria; order Rhodobacterales; family Rhodobacteraceae; genus JALZWD01. Next base: position 17,204 of record CALHAP010000012.1, on the reverse strand, counting down.
GATGGTGCGGCCGAGGTGGCGGGGGCTGTGATCACGCCCGACACGCTGACGGGGCGCATGGATAAAGCGCGGGACGCTCTGACCAGAAATGACAGTCATAGCTTTTTCGCGGCCATTGACCATCAAGTCGTGACAGGCCCCACACTGACGAACGTCAACGATTTTCGGGCCATTGCGATTTATACGGTCGAGGGGCAGGTGGTCTGAGCGGCGGGATTGGACACATGGGACTGAATGAGCCGATCCATCGCATCGCGGACATTCCACATGTGCGACTGTGATTTGCCCAAAAATGTCGATGTGCGCCAATGCCCGTGGATCATCGTGATGAACACATAGCTAATATCATATGCGGTGTCCTTCTGGAGCGTCGGATACGCCGCCACGATATGTGATTGTAGCGCCCGCCGTAAAACCTCTTGCCCCTGAGCAAGCCGTTCCCGGACTTCTTCGTTTCCGGGCGCCATTGAAATAAGGGCGTTTCGCGCAGGCTCAATGCACAAAAACTGTAATGGAAAATCAAGATCATTGCCAAAAAACACGTCAAGCAGTGCATTTAATTTCATCATCGGATCGGCGTGATCTGCTTGGCTTTCGAGCGCCACAGTAATCTGTCTGCTCAGTTGATCACATACCGCCAGCATCAATGTTTGCGCGTTTGGAAAGTAGTGGCGCACAAGCTGCCGAGACATGTGCGATTCCTCGGCGATCAGGTCATAAGAGACCATCGCGACGCCATGTTTGTTAAACGCCGAAACCGCACCCATAATAATTTGCTCGCGGCGTTGTTCTGAAACCGGACCCACCATTACACTCTACACTCCCCACCATTCCGAGGTTTGCATTAACATCTGTATGCAAAGGGGTAAACACTATTTACAGCTGGTGACCTTGACGTGAAGTTAAGCGACAGGTTTGGAATGCTGGCATAAGATTCTCTTTATTCAAAAATAGTGCTGATTTTGGACGTAGTATATATTTCGATACTAAACAAATTCAGCGCGAGAGAAGCATATCTCAATCATACCGAAGGTCAGACGCCTTTCCCCGGAATATGAAATAGGAAAGCACTGTATATCCCATAATGGTCGGTAGGACGAATACTGTTCCAATAAGAATAATAAACAGGCTTTCCGGTGCAGATGCACTTTCATAGATCGTCAATTTCTCGGGGACGACATAGGGATAAAAACTATAGGCCATTCCGCCAAATGCCGATGTCCACAGGGCTGTCGCAGCAGCAAAGGGGGCCCATGAAAGACGGTCGTCGGGGTAGGGCATTGCTTGCAGCATGCGCCACAGCCACACAATGAGAACTGTCGAGAAAACTGGCAAAGGCGCAAGCCAAAGCGCTTCGGGAAACGAAAACCACTTATCAAAGATCCGATCAGAGACATAGGGCGTTGCCAGCGAAATCGCGGCAATCCCGAGCACCAAACCCCATATTCCACCCTTAGCCCAATCAACCGATTTCATCTGCAAATACCCTTCGGTTTTATGCAAAATCCATGTGGCCCCAATAAAGCTATATCCGACAGTCAGGAAAACAGCGGTTAAAAGGGCGAAACCCACATGCGGCAATGTCCATGTCAGTCCCATGACATACATTCCCAGCATGAAGCCCTGTGACAATGACGTCATCAAAGAACCCGCGAAGAATGTCCAATCCCAACGCGTTTTATGATCCAAGGGGGCTTTGGCGCGAAATTCGAAAGCGACACCCCGCATAATCAATCCGATCAGCATTACCGCCACGGGCAAATAGAGCGCCGTCAAAATTTGGCCGTGTGCCGCTGGAAACGCCACAAGCAGGATGCCCACCGCCAAGACGAGCCACGTCTCATTGGCGTCCCAAAACGGCCCGATGCTGGCGATCATCTTGTCCTTCTCGCCCGCGTCGGCGAAGGGAAACAGCAACCCGACCCCCAGATCGAAGCCGTCGAGGATGACGTAGATCAGGATCGAAACCCCCATCAGGATCGCGAAGGCAAAGGGCAGCCAGATGGTCGGATCGCCAAAGGTATTCATCGCGTTCACTCCGCAGGTAGCACGGCCGCTTGGGCCTTGGGGGATGGGTCAACACGGGTGCGGATCGGTTCGCCCCGCGCGGCCTTGCGAGCCAGATAAAAGATCGCAGACATATAAGCGGTCAGCAAGATCGCGTAGACGATCAGATAGGCGATCAAGGTCGAGGCCACCATGGCCCCCGGAACATCGGCCACCGCCATTTCTGTCGTGAGCACTCCCTGCACCAACCATGGTTGCCGCCCGATTTCAGTCGTATACCAACCGGCCAATGTCGCCAGCCAACCGCTGAATGTCATCGCGACCAGACCGTACAGCACAGGCCGTGCCAGACCCGCCGTACCGCGCCGTGCGCCGGTCACAGGATCTCGGCGCAGCATCAGCGCGACTGAGGCCCAGCTGACAAACAGCATCAACACACCCGTGCCGACCATGACGCGGAACGACCAGAACACCTTGTCGACGGGAGGATGCAGGATCGTGCCATCGTCTGCAACAAACTCGTTCAACCCTTTGATCTCGCCGTTCCAGTCGTGCGTTAGAATGAACGACGCGAGCTTTGGGATGCCGATTTCAAAGTGGTTTTCGCGGGCTTCGTTGTCGGGCAGGGCAAAGAGCAACAGGGGGGCGCCGCTCTCGGTTTCCCAAATGCCTTCCATCGCGGCGACCTTGGCGGGTTGATATTCCTTGGTGTTCAATCCGTGCAGATCGCCCAGATAGATTTGCAACGGGATCAGTAGCGCGGCAGCTGTAATGGCTGTGCGCAGCGCTGATTTCACACCGTTTGTATGCCCCCCAATCAACAAACGGAACGCCGATATCCCTGCAATCAGGAAGCTGACGGTTAGGAAGCTGGCCAGCATCATATGCGCAAATCGGTAGGGCATAGAGGGGTTAAAGACGATCGCCCACCAATCGGTCGCATGGGCCACGCCGTCTATCATCTCGTAGCCCTGCGGCGTGTGCATCCATGAGTTTAGAACGATGATCCAAAACGCTGACATCGAGGTGCCAAACGCCACGAGGAACGTGGCCGTCGTGTGCACCCAAGGTTTCACACGCCGCGCACCGAACAGCATAATCCCGAGGAAAACGGCTTCTAAGAAAAACGCCGTCATCACTTCGTAGGCGAGCAATGGCCCCGCGATATTGCCGACGATTTCCATGAACCCTGGCCAATTGGTGCCGAACTGGAACGACATCGTGATGCCGGACACAACACCCATGGCAAAGGACAGCGCAAAGATTTTCACCCAGAAACCATAGGCTTCCATCCATTTTGGGTCTTTAGAAAAGTTGAAGCGCACCCGGAAATATAACAGCACCCACCCCAGCGCGATGGTGATCGTGGGGAACAGGATGTGAAAAGAAATGTTCGCCGCGAACTGAATACGGGACAGGATAAACGCGTCCATTGGGTGCTCCATCATCTTAACTTCTAAGCGTCATATAGTATACGCCCCAATGAAGGAAACGGACGTGCGACAGGTGGGCGCAGGCAGGTTGGGTGATGAAAATTCAGGGCGTTTTCGAGGAAAATGCCCACTGCGTTATTTGTGAATATGTCTCCTCTGGCTGGAGTAGAATTGACGGAAATTCAGCGTGATTGGGCGCATCCGGCCAATGCTGCGCCTCAAGCGCAATCGCGCGGTAGTCGGGGCGCGCATCATAGACCTGTAGGCCGGGCATGGTGGTGGCCATTGTGAGGGTTACGCCCGTATCGCTGGTCAGCCACGCCACATCCCGCAAATCGGTTGGACGGTCTGACAGACAAAAATTTGTATCCAAAGGCGGCGCACCGGGCATAAGGATGCGCTCTGTGCGAAAATCGAACGGGGTGCCCTCCACGGTGCTGATCTCACCCGTGGGCGTGGCATCGCGCGTCGTGGGCAAATAGCGATCGGCTGCGATCCGCAGAGATGAGTTTGCAAAACCACCACCAGTGTCCAGCGTCCAATAGCTGTGGTTAGCAAAGTTCATCAGCGTCGGCGCGTCCGTCACCCCAGTGACCTGCATCTGCAAGGTTGCGGGTGGCAGAACGTCGTATCGCACTGTGATCTTACGGTTGCCGGGAAACCCGCCTGCGCCGTCTTCTAATGTCAGGCTCATTTGCAAGACCGTAGGCCCTGCGTCCTCGACCGTCCAAACCTGTGCGCCCGTGTTGGCCGACCCGGAATGCAGCGTGATCCGTCTGTCTTGGTTGGCGTCAAAGCGACATATGCGGCCTGCGATCTGCGCCTGTGCCCCGGTGATGCGGTTCACGACAGGCCCGATCAGCGGCCCATAGCTCGGCATTGTGGTCTCGTAATCAGCCAAGCACTCGGAGCCTTGCGTCAGACCATCGTCGACCCCGCGCAGCCGCACGTCTTGGACGATGGCGCCATAGGTCAGGATGCTGACCTCCAGATCATCTGTGCGCAGGCTGTAGCGTTCGACGGGCGTGCCGCCCTGCGTGATGCCGAACGGGGTCATGTGCGGGGCCGCCACGCGACATCTGCGCCCCCGATGGTTATGCCGTCCCATGTCACGGGCTCTGCCGCATAGTTGATGTAAAATCTCTGCGTGGCCGTATCGCGCAGGCGCAGACCGTCGGGCAAATCCAGTGCTTCTAACCCTACTTCCGCGCATAAATCGCGAATAATCGCGGCAAATGTATCCGGATCGGGCCAGCCTGCCAGATACCGCAGATGCGCACCGCCTATGATCGCGGGTTGTCCCGCGACGGTCTTACGCCGCACATCAGCGGTGCCCTCCAGATGTTCAAACCAGCGGATAAACCGCCCCCCACCATCAAGCGGCACATCGGCAATCGGCGGGATGCTCTCGGACAGAATGGCCGTTACATCCAGCCCCGGCACGTTCGGCCCCATCGGCAGCGGGATCGATAGCTCGCCCGTTTTCGTATCACTGCGCGGGCCAATCAGGGCGATACCGCCATAGGCGTCCAATGCGGTGCGCAATGGCTCGGACAGGGTCAGCAGGCCGGGTGCCAAGACCAGTTTGTAGGGCGATAGATCGGCAGTGTCGGGGTGCAGAATATCAATGCTCAATCCCGAGCGGCGCAACGCGGAGTAGGCGGCAAAGGCCAGATTGAACCCGTCGAAATCAGCGCCCTGTGGCTGCGCGCGCCATGCCCAGATGCTGTCGTAGTCGAGAACCAAGCCAACGGGGGCTGCGGCGGCGGTCACATCGCCCATCGCGGAGATTTCGCGGGCGACTTGGGCCGCTTCACCCAGTGCAGGAGCGGCTTCGCTGTCAGGGCGCAACAGGCCCGCGTGCATTTGTTCTTGCGCGAAGGGGGCCTGTCGCCAGCGGAAATAACTGACACATTCGGCCCCATGCGCAATCGCCTCCCACGCCCAAAGCCTGCACATGCCGGGCAGGGGCGCGGGGTTCCACGGGGCCCAGTTCACCGGACCGGGCTGCTGTTCCATCACCCACCAGCGGCCATGCGCGGGCGCATCGCCTGTGCGCATCGCCCCGGCGGCGCGGTAGATATCATGGTGGAACGCTTGGTTGTCAGGGTGGCCTTGGCGCAAAAACTGCGCCTTGAAGTCCGGCGTGGCGGTGATGCGGTCGGACAGAAACCCGATGGGATAGCTGTCCCAAGAGGTGATATCGAGATCGCGGCTGAGCGCGAAATGATCAAAGCTGACCTCGCCGCCCATAAAGTTATGAATGATCGGCGCATCGCTGTATTTACGGATTTCATCACATTGCACGCGGTTGAACGCGATGACCTGATCTGATGAATAGCGCGCAAAGGCCAATTGATGCGGATGGTTCGCCTCAGTCACGGTCAGGTTGGGCGGGTCAATATCCGCGAAATCATCGTATTCCATCGACCAGAATACATTGCCCCACGCGCGGTTCAGCGCATCCGTGGACTGATACCGCTGCGCCAACCAATCGCGAAAGCCTGAGGCCGCCGCAGGTGAATAGCTGACAGTCGTGTCGTGACAGGCGTATTCATTGTCTGTCTGCCACGCTTGAATGCAGGGATTTTTGCCATAACGCTCGGCCATCAGCTGCGTGATCCGGCGGCTCTCTTCGCGGTAGCCTAGGTGGGAAAAGCAGTAGTGGCGGCGTGACCCGAACTTGCGCGGATGCCCCCGCGCATCGATGGCCAGCATATCAGGTTGTTTGTCGATCATCCAGCGCGGCGGGGTGGCGGTGGGGGTGCCCAACACGACCTGCAAGCCTGCTTTTCCCAAAACCTCGATCGCGCGATCAAGCCAACCCCAATCAAATGTACCCGGCGCAGGCTCTAGCCGCGACCACGCAAATTCACCGATCCGCACCCAGGTGATCCCGGTTTCGACCATGCGCGCGGCATCCTCGGCCCAGATGTCTTCCGGCCAATGTTCAGGGTAGTAGCAGACGCCGATTTTAGGGATCATGGGAGGTGTCCTTATTTTAGAGTATGACGCGGTGCTCGGGCTGGCCTCGGGCGGTGGTGGCTATGGCAAAGGTCCGGCCATTGTCGGGGTAGGCGGCATCGGTGTTGTCATCAAGCCCCACCGCCGCCGAGGTGCAAAACAACGTCGCCAGATCGGCCCCCCCAAACGCGGGGCAGGTTGTTTGTTTGGCGGGCAACTCTATCGACTTCAGATAGCGCCCATCGGGTCCGTAACACGCCACGCGCCCGCTGCCCCATTGCGCGTTCCACAGGCATCCGTCCGCATCCATCACTGCGCCATCAGGCATGTGTGGTGTGCCTGTCAGGTCGATATGGACGCTTGCCAGTCCGTTTGGCCATCCCGTCTCGGGGTCCAACGGCAGACGCATGATCTGCTGCGTGGGGGTATCACAGTAGCAAGCAAAACTGCGGTCAGGCGCAAAGCAAATCGCGTTGGTGATGGTCAAATCTTCAATCACGGCCCGCAACGTGCCCTTGTAGTAACGCCAAATGGTGCCCGCGCCTTTCTCGCCGTTCAATCCCATCGTCCCGATCCAGAACCCACCCCAAGGGTCGGCGCGGCCATCATTGCTGCGGGTCAGGGGATTGCCTGCCTCGAGCGGACAGACCTCGACCGACTGCCCCGTCGAGATCGTAAAGCGCAGCAGTGAACGGGCCGAGGCTATCAGCAGGGTGTCGGCATCGATCCAGCCCGCCGCAGAGACAAAGGTGTCAAAATCCCAATGGCGATCTTTCGCATATAGGCGGTGCCCTAGAATATCGAACCAGAACAGCTCGGCCCGTTCGGGGTGCCACAGCGGCCCTTCACCCAGCGCGCAGATACGCGTGTCATAAACTTGCGCAGTCATAGGGTTGCGGCGTCATAGGCGGTGACAACCGCCCGCGCTTTGGCCCCGATTTCCCCTGCGCCGTCGCCCGGGGCATAGAGGCCACTGCCCAGCCCGAACCCATCCGCGCCCGCCGCGATCCAATCGCTGAAATTTGCTGGTCCCGCTCCGCCAAAGGCATAGACCCTACTGTCGGCGGGCAACACCGCGCGGTAGGCGCGCAAACCGTCGGGGCCGATCACCGATGCCGGAAACAGCTTAAGCCCATCTGCCCCTGATTTCAGCGCCAGAAACGCCTCGGACGGGGTCAGCACACCGGGCCAACTGGCCATGCCCGCCACTTTGGTCGCCACGATCACCCGCTGGTCGACGTTGGGCGAGACGATCATAGCCCCGCCCGCGGCCTTCACCCGACCCACGTCTTCGGTGCTGATGACGGTGCCCGCGCCGATGGTGGCGTCATCACCGTAGGCCGTGGCCATCGCCTCGATGGAATGCAACGCGTTGGGAGAGTTGAGCGGGACTTCGAGACTGGTGATACCGGCCTCGATCAGGGCGGCACAGGCGGCGGTGGCCTGGGGCGGAGTGATGCCGCGCAGGATCGCGATGAGAGGGCGGGTCATGTGCGGTCCTCGCTGTTGAGCGTTGTAAAGGCTGCGCGCAGGCCAGCCAATGTCGCGGCCTCGGCGTTGACCTGCATGGCGGTGGCGCCTTGGGTTTTGAGGGCTGCATGATAGTGCGCCGCCAAGGGCGCGTCACCGATGATCGCGAGGTTTTGGCCCAGCCAGTAGGGCTTGGACGCTGCCAATTCAGCACCGATGAGTGTACCAGACAGGCGCGCACGGATCGTGTCAGGGCTGAGGTCTGCCAGCAGGTTTTCGGCGCGCAGGGAAAACAGGCGGGCGGCCATCAGCTCGGGACGGCTAAGCCCGTCTTGTACTGCGTCTAGAAACGCTGCGTCGTCCCAGCCATCGCCGTTGGCGTTGTGGCGCAGGACGCTGCTGGTGGTTAAAGCGTTGAACATATCGCCTGTCATGCAGGTCTGAAATCCCACGACCTCGCCCGCGCTGATCAGCGCCCAATGGGTGTGCGTGCCGGGCAGGCAGATCACGCCGTCCCATTTGGGGTTGAGCGCCACGAACCCCGCAATCTGGGTCTCTTCGCCGCGCATGACATAGGCGGGTTTGGTCTGGCGGAGGCCGCCGATGATGTAGACGTGCAGGTTCGGGTTTGTCGTTGGGGCCGTTGCAAAGACGCCCGACAAGGGCGCGCAAGGCACAGTGCCATAGGGGGCCTCGACCCAGCCTTCGCGCGCGCCGATGGCTCCACAGATGAGGACGGGGGTGGGCGCAGAAACCCAATCATCGATGACGTCGAGCAGCACGCTTTCGCAGTCGGCCTGCGCCAGTGTCCCGGCCCCGCGCGCGGATTTCGCTTGTGCTAGGACCGACCCATCCGGCCCCATCGCCCAAGCGCGCATGTGGGATGTACCCCAATCAACCGCAATCCACGCGGGGCTGATTTGACCTGTAGTTAGCTCTGGCATCGCCGTCTCTCCCTCTGCCCGACTTGTGCCGTCAGAGGGAGGCGAGGGCAAGCAATCAGACGCTGCGCGCGCCGTAATAGAGGCCCACGACATGCTCGGCTTGGGCAAAGAACAGCCAGCGCGAGGCAAAGACGCCCGCGATATGGCTGATGACCGCGACGCCTGCGAGGAAATGGTTGAATGGTAGCAGGATGATCAACAGCGGCAGAACAAAGGCCAGCACAAAGGCGATGATCCGCAAGGTCTGCGCATGTTTGCGCCCGATCTGAAAGGCGAACTCGCGCAGTAGGTAGTTCGGCCCGGTGTGCGGTGCCTCAAACGGACGCACGCCGCCCATGTTGCCGAGGCCTGTGGCTGTCGCGAGGTTCGTGCCTGATTGCGCCAGCGCTGTGTCGCCGCGCACCCAGACGAGCACTTGGAGCGCAGCGGTCAGCAGCAGCAGCCAGAACGCTTCGGACCATTGTCCTGCCAACAGCGCGCCACCGGAGACGCAGAACGCCAGAAACATCGCAGGCGTGGTATAGTGGTTCCAGCGCGGCACGGTTTTAAGCTGCGTGTAGATCATCGCGGTGGTGAACACGGTGCCGAGCGACAAGACCGCGCCGATGAGGCCGATAAACCCCCAGCGGCTGCCGAAAAATACGAGGCCCATCCCGTAAATCGCCATGACGATCAGGGCCGCAACGGCACAAATCCCCTCGCGGCTAAGCCAGCTTGAGCGCCACTGTGTGAACGCTTTTAGCGCGCGTTCGGGGTGGCCGAGGTGTGTGGCCGAGGCGATCAGACCGCCGACGGCGAGCAGATAGGCCACGACAAAGAACACGAAGGCCGAAAACCCGGTGACGCCCGGATGCCCGAGGCCGAGCCAGACCAGCAGGCCAAAGCCGATGCCAGACATCGTGGAGAAGATGATGACGGATGGGGCTGGATGCATCTTACTGACCTCCGGGCATGGTTGAGAGGGCCTTGTCGAGCCAGCCCATAAAGCCCTTGGGCTCGGAGGCGACAGGGTCGAGGAACGGGGCCAAGATGTCGACGTCCTCGGACCGGTCACGCTCGCGCGGGGGCAGGTATTTGTTCACAGGCTTGGTCCCTTGCTCGGGCATCAGGTCCATGCCGCCACGCTCGGCGGTCAGGATGCTGACGTTGCTCTCGGGGTCCGCGAAATCACCAAAGTGCCGCGCACCAGCGGGACAGGTCCTCACGCATGCGGGCACACGGTCCACCTCTGGCAGGTTTTCGTTGTAGATACGGTCGACGCAGAGGGTGCATTTCTTCATCACCTTCTCTTCGGCGTCCATCTCGCGAGCACCATAAGGACAGGCCCACGCGCAGAGCCCACAGCCGATGCAATCGCTCTCGTTGACCAGCACGATGCCGTCTTCGACACGCTTGTAGCTGGCGCCCGTGGGGCAGACGGTCACGCAGGGCGCATCTTCGCAGTGCAAGCAAGATTTGGGAAAGTGAACCAATGCCGCTTGCCCCTGTTCGGGCTGTACCTCGTAGGAATGCACGCGGTTGAGGAATGTGCCTGACGGGACCGCGCCGTAAGGGTCTTGGTCCGACAACGGCGCGCCATAGTTTTCGGTGTTCCAACCTTTGCACGAGACCACGCAGGCATGGCAGCCGACGCAGGTATCAAGGTCTATGACGAGGCCCAGTTTCTTCTGGGTGGATGTCGGCAGAGTGGTCATGCGCGACCTCCGTTATTGGCGTGGGGCAGGGTCAGGACGACGGGCTCTTCGAGCGTGGAATCCCACGTGGCGACCATCCAGATGAAGCTGCCGAGCGAGAAGGCGATGAAGGCGAAGATGGCGATGAGGGTCATTTTCACTGCCCCACCTTCTGCGTCAGCGGCCCGCTCCCTTTGGCGACAGGGGATTTGATCGGTGGATAGTTTGGCTGGCTCTCAGTCGGCGCTGCGACCTTGGTGATGTTGACCTTCAGATCGAACCACGCGGCTTGGCCTGTTACCGGATCCGAGTTCGACCAGCGCATGCCGTCTTTCTTGGCGGGCAGCAGTTCGTGGATCAAGTGGTTGAGCAGGAAACCTTTCTTGGTTTCTTGTGCATCGTCCGACAGCGCCCAAGCGCCTTTGCGTTTGCCGATGGCGTTCCATGTCCAGACGGTGTTTTCGTTCAGTGCGGCCATGTGCGCGACAGGCACGGTGATATCGCCGTGGGGGGAGGATACGCGGGCCCAATCGCCCTCGGCAAAGCCGTTGGCCTCCCAGATTTTCGTCGGGACATAGAGCGGGTTGTGCCCGTGGATCTGGCGCAGCCACGCGTTCTGCGTGCCCCACGAGTGGTACATCGCCATCGGGCGCTGTGTCAGCGCGTGGACGGGGAATTCGGTCTCGTCCTCAACGCTCTCGGAAATGGGCGCGTACCAGATGGCCAGCGGGTCCATCGTGTCCTTGACCTGTTGGCGCAGATGCTCGGGCGGTTGGCGGGTGCCCACGCCCTCGGCGGCCAATTGGAAGCGGCGCAGAGGTTCGGAATAGAGCGTAAAGATGTAGGGCTGCGGCGCGTCGAAGAAGCTCATCTTCACGGCCCAGTCCTGATAGGCCATGTTGAACGGTTTGTAATAGGCGGCCTCTTCGGGCACGTGGCTCATCCAGAAGCCGCCGTTGTCGATGTAGGTCTGAAGCTGCGCCTCGTTCGCCTCGCCACGTCCGTCGTTCAACCCGTTTTCGCCCATGCGCCAGCCCGCCAGCGGGCCGACACCGGGACGGCGGATGTGGTTGGTGATGTAGTCGGCGTAATCCGCGTATTTCTGGCTGCCGTCCTCGTTGGTAAACGGGGCAAGACCCAGACGCGCGCCAAGATCACACAGGGCAGATTGAAAGCCCTTCACATCGCGGTCAGGCTCGACCACAGGCCAGCGGATCGCGTCGGCCACCGCGTCAGCCTCGCAGATGGGGCGGTCGAGCAGCGAGATACAATCGTGGCGTTCGAGGTACGTGGTGTCGGGCAGGATCAGGTCGGCGTAGGCCACCATTTCCGATGAATAGGCGTCGGAGTAGATGATATGTGGGATCACATAGTCGCCGTTTTCGTCCGTATCCGTCAGCATCTTCATCGTGCCGTCGGTGTTCATTGACGAATTCCACGCCATGTTCGCCATGTAGAGGAACAGCGTGTCGATCTTGTAGGGATCGCCCGCATGCGCGTTGGAAATGACCATATGCATCATGCCATGCGCCGACATGGGGTTTTCCCACGTGTAGGCCTTGTCGATGCGGATCGCGTTGCCGTCGTCGTCGAGACACAGATCATCCGGCCCCTGCACATAGCCCAGATGCGGTCCGTCGAGCGGCTTGCCCGGCGTGACTTTGCAATGCGGCTTTGGGTGCGCGGTCGATGGCTTGGGGTAGGGCGGTTTGAAGCGCATTCCGCCAGGGGTCTCGACGCTGCCGATGATGATCTGCAAAGTGTGCAGGGCGCGGCAGGTTTGGAAGCCGTTGGAATGCGCCGAAATTCCGCGCATCGAGTGGAAGGACACAGGCCGCCCGACCATCTTGTCGTGCTTCACGCCGCGGAAATCGGTCCATTCGCGGTCCAGCTCAATCGCCTCGTCAAAGGCGGTGCGGGCGATCTGTGCTGCCAGTTGGCGAATGCGGCTGGCCTCAATGCCTGTGCGCTCGGCGACGGCTTCAGGCGCATACTGCTCGTCGAGGTATTTCTCGGCCATTTTGTGGAACACGGGCCGGTGCGTGATGCCTTTGTCGCGGTAGGTGGCGGATAGATCGGGTTCGACGCCTTGGCCATTCCACGGGGCGGGCTGGCCTGTGCGGCGGTCGATGACGATGGGCTGACCCGCGACGTCTTTCAGCAGCAGGCCGTATTCGTCAGATTTCGGGTCTTCGTTGATCAGGCAGGACGCATTGGTGAACCGGGCGAGGTAGTCGAGATCCAGCTTGCCCGCCTTGAACAGCAGATGCACGATCGACAGGATCAGCAGGCCGTCGGTGCCAGGTGTGATGCCGTACCAATCGTCCGCGACCGCGTTATAGCCCGACCGGATCGGGTTGACGCCGACCATCTTGGCACCGCGTGCTTTGATCTTGCCAATGCCCATTTTGATCGGGTTGCTGTCGTGGTCTTCGGCGACGCCAAACAGGATGAACAGCTTGGTGTGGTCCCAATCGGGCTGGCCAAATTCCCAGAACGCGCCGCCCATGGTGTAGATACCACCAGCGGCCATGTTGACCGAGCAGAACCCGCCGTGCGCTGCGTAGTTTGGCGTGCCAAAACCCTGCGCCCAGAGCGATGTGAACGACTGCGATTGGTCGCGGCCCGTGAAAAAGGCCAGCTTTTCGGGGGCATTCTCATGCAGTGGTTTCAACCAGGCTTCGGCAATCCCGTAGGCTTCTTCCCACGAAATTTCTTCAAACTCGCCCGATCCGCGCGGACCCACGCGTTTGAGCGGTGATTTCAGGCGCGACGGCGCGTTGACCTGCATGATGCCCGCCGACCCCTTGGCGCATAGCACGCCTTGGTTGACCGGGTGATCGCGATTGCCCTCGATGTAGGCGACTTTACCCTCTTTCATATGCACGTTGATCCCGCAGCGGCAGGCGCACATATAACACGTCGTTTTGCGGATTTCGTCCGAGACTTTCGGCGAGAGATCGAGGGTCGGTTGTGTATGGGTCATAAAACGGTCCTGATCAGCGAAAGCCCCGCCAGCGCCAAAAGGAGCGTGAGGCAAAACGGTTTGTAGTAAGGTTCCAGCTTAGGCGTGAATAGGCGCTGCCCCAAGAGCACGCCTAAGGCCACAGCCGGGGCAAGGATGAGTCCACGTGCGGTGGCGGTGCTGTCCATGATGCCAAAGTAGAGCAGCGTCAGCATGGATGTGACCGATGTGCCGAACAAAAACAGCACCAATGATCCGCGTATTTGCCGCGCAGGTGCGTCGCGGGCGAGCACATAGAGGGCCACGACCATGCCACCGACGCCTGCGAGGCCGGTCGCGATGCCCGCCGTGACGCCTGACCCGTAAAGCCCCGGTTTTGTTGCGAGAAACGCCAGTCTGATGCGCGCCAGTTGCATCACAGCCAGTGTCATCAAAAGCACGAGGGCGATGATTTTTGACGCCTCGATGCTGACCGCCATCGTGAGCGATATCCCCAGCGGCATACCAATGACCGATCCCCCGATGAGACCTAGTGACACACCCCTATCCGCGTCCTTCCATCCGCCGCGCATCATCATCAGCGAGGCGGTCATTTCCAGCCACCAGCAGATCGGGATGATCGCGATGGGCGGCAGGATCAGGACGGCGGCGGCGAGCATCATTGCCGATAGCGCAAAGCCCGAGAACCCCCGGATCAGGCCTGCGGCGAAGGCGATGAGCGCCAGTAACCCCAGCTCGGTGGGGGTCACATCGGCCCAAGTGCTGAGCGTTTCGATCATCCGCGCATCAGCGCGAGTGTGTCGCGCGCGATCTGCTTTTCTTCTTCCGCTTTGACGATATGCACGGGCACATCGCCACAAAACGCGAGCAGCTCGCAGATCCGTTTGCGCACAGGAGCGGCGTTTTCGCCGATGCCCCCGGTGTAGGCGATGGCATCAACGCCGCCCATTGCGACTATCGCTGACCCGGCATGCCGCGCGGCCCAATAGCAGAAATGCTCGACGGCGAATTTCGCATCATCGTCACCCCGCGCCAGCAGGCTGCGCATATCGCTCTCACCCGCCAACCCTTTGAGCCCGCTGTCTTTGTTCAACATTCGGTCTGTCTCCGCCGCCCCGTGACGGGCCGCCAATCGCAATACGGCTGCCCCATCAATAGTGCCCGAGCGCGTGCCCATGGTCAGCCCTTCGAGCGGGGAGTAGCCCATGGAGGTTGCTTTGCTCTTACCGTCCTCAATCGCACAGAGGCTCGCCCCGTTGCCCAGATGCAGCGCCAACAGGCGGCGGGGGAGCGCGTCGCCGAAATGCGCTACCATGCCCGCATAGCTCAGCCCGTGGAACCCGTAGCGGCGGATGCCTTCGGCGCGCGCCTCGGAGGGGATCGCGTAGGCTGTGGCGACGTCGGGGTTTGTGGCATGGAACGCGGTGCCAAAGCTGCAGTATTGCGGCAGATCGGGCAGGCGGGCCTTGAGCGCGGCGATACCCGCCAGATTGTTGGGGTTGTGCAGTGGGGCCAGCGGGATGCAGGCGGTGATCTGTCCGATGACGGCGTCGGTGAGCGGCGCGGGCGCTGTCAGCTTTGCGCCACCATGCACGATGCGGTGGCCAGCGGCTGTCAGGTCGGACAGGGCAAACCCCGCTTCTTCAATCGCGCGCAGCATCCGGTCGAGCGCAGTGGCGTGGTTGGCCACGGCCACCTCGTCGCGCCGCGCGCCACAGATCAACTGCCCGCGCCCGCCGATCTCGGTCACACGTCCGCTGAGCAGTTCGGTCAGGTCGTGGTCGAACAGTTTGACTTTGATCGAACTGGAACCCGCGTTGAGGATCAGGATCATTTTGCCCACCTTTCTAGGATTTCTTTTGAAGAAATCTCAGCGAAGTATTTTCAAGACTTCATGCCCCGTTCGCGACAATCGACGCCAAACAGACGCTGGCTATACGTGCCGCCGCAGGATCGGCGCGGCTGGTCAGCAAAACGGGCACTTTCGCCCCCATCACAATGCCCGCCGCACAGGCACCACCGACGTAGACGAGGCTCTTGAACAGCGTGTTGCCCGAGACGATGTCGGGGACGACGATGGCATCCGCGCGGCCTGCGACAGGGTTATCGCCGAGGCCCTTGGTCGCGACAGCTTCGGGCGACAGGATCAGATCGAGCGCGAGGGGGCCGTAGACATCGGCACCCGCGAGGTTCTCGGCGGCCCATGTGCTCAGCTCGTCGGCCTCAACGGATGATGGCACGGCGGGCAGGATGCTTTCGGTGGCGGACAGCAGGGCGATTTTGGGCTGTGGAACGCCAAGTTTGTGCAGCAGATCCCGGACACTTTCTAACGCCGACTGGCGGGTTTTGAGATCGGGGTTCACGTTGACGGCGGCATCAGACACCAGCAAGGGCTGCTCGCTGTCGGGGTGCGTCAGGTGAAAGATATGGACAAACCGCGCACCCGTGCGCAGGCCCGCATCGCGGCTGACGGCGGCGCGCATGAAGGTGTCAGAATGCAGCTGGCCCTTCATCAACACGTCCGCCTCGCCCGCGCCACACAGGTTGGCAGCCACTGTGCCCGCCTCTTGCTCGCCTGTGGTTTCGTGCAACGGAAAATCGCTGATGTCCCAGCCTAGCTTGGCGGCTTCCGCCTCGATCATCTCGCGCTCGCCCACGAACACGGGCTGCATGATGTTGGCCTCGAACGCTTCCTTGGCGGCCTCCATGGGCAGGGCTGATCCGGCGCGGGCGATGGCGACGCGGGGGGACGGCAGGTCTTGGGCGCGTTTGAGCAGGCCGGCAGGGCAGACGGCGTCACGGGTGGTGAGGAAGGGGGATGTCATGGCAGGCCTTTCAAGACGCAAAATAGATCGCCCGCAGGATACCCAACGCGGCGAGAGTGAACAGCAGAATGATCGCGAGACGGCGGAAGCCATCGGGCGAGGCATTGGCAAAGCGACGCCCCCCCAGCCAGAGGCCGAGGCCTAGAACGGGCAGAGCGAGGATGGCAGCATAAAGCGTATCCATCGAGATCAGGCCCGCCATATACATCAGCGGCAGGGTCAGCAGATCGAGGATGGTCAGATAGATGATCATCGTAGCGCGGAATGTCGCGGGCGGCACGGCTTGGGCGGTCAGAAACGCAACGACGGGCAAACCGCCAACGCCCGACCCGTTGCACAGGCCAGAGACAGCACCAGCACAGGCATGACCCATCGGGCCGATCTTGGTCGTTAGGGTCCAGCCCACCAGCAACAGCAAGCTCATGACCATGATCACGCTAGAGATCACCAGCCGCGCAGTGTCAGGGTTGATCTGGGTCATCAGGTAGATCGCCACAGGCAATGTCAGACAAGCCCCTGCGATCAGTGCGCCCACACGGTGCCAGTCGATGTGGCCACGAATGCCACGCGCCTGAAACCCGGTCATCAGGATTTCGCACATATAAACGACGGGGATCAGGGGTAGGGGGTTGGTCAGCAGGCTGGCGAACGCGATGAACAGCGCGGAAAAGCCAAAGCCCGAATACCCCCGAACGTAAGCCGCCCCCAGCAAACCAATGCTGAGGGCGGCCATCAGGTCTGGGCTGAACCCAAACGGCATTTATTCAGCAGCCATGTCCGAGGCAGAGATGCCCGCAACTTCGACAGGCTTCTTCATCGCGTCACGACGGAAGGGGTCACCCAGTTCTTGGTTGATCATCGCCTCGATCAGGGTGGTCTTGCCGTGGTTCATCTGGTCGTCCAGCGCTTTGGCAAGGGCTGCT
>CALHAP010000011.1 GCA_937931795.1 uncultured Paracoccaceae bacterium | reverse complement strand
GCACTGCTGGCGTCATAACCGCGATACTTCAGTGGTTTGAGACATGAAGCAACGAACGGGTTCATTGCAAATGGCTCACGCCGCTGAAGTGAAGCGGTTTTGTCGTCCGTCGTGCCAAAGGCACGCCATAAAGTTCGGCCGACCTCTTGGTGGGACGGATTTGACGGATTTTCCCCGTGAGCTGCGGCACATCTGCTTGAAATTCAACGAGAGTTCCTGCGCAAATGCTTCTTGTCACGAGAAAAATCTGTCAAACCAGCGGTGCAAGATTAATAGGTCCTGACCCTAGTGCGCGGCGATCATTTCGGATTGTTTGACGATCACTTCGGCCTGTTTGATGCTGGCGATGTCCACGAGGCGACCTTTGTAGACCGTGGCCCCTTCGCCGCGGGCTTTGGCGTCTTCCATGGCACTCAGGATTTCGCGGGCCTCTGCGACGGCCTCCTCGGACGGGGTGAAGACCTCGTTGGCCAGTGCGATCTGTTTGGGGTGGATCGCCCATTTGCCGACCATCCCCAGCGTCGCGGACCGCAACGCCTGTGCGCGGTAGCCGTCGTCGTCCGAGAAATCGCCAAAGGGGCCGTCGACGGGCAGCACGCCATGCGTCCGGCAGGCCGCCACAATCGCCGCCTGCGCCCAATGCCACGGGTCGGACCAATGCTTTTCCCCGTCACGCGCCATGTAGTAGTTTTCCTGCGTGCCGCCGATGCCTGTCGTTTGCATCCCCATCGACGCCGCGAAATCTGCAGCCCCCAGCGACATGGCTTGCAGGCGGGGCGATGAGGCGGCGATGGCTTCGACATGGGCAATGCCCGCTGCACTTTCGATGATGACCTCGAAACTGATTGGCTTGGTCCGCCCCTTGGCCGCTTCAATCGCCGTGACCAGCGCATCGACGGCATAGACGTCTTCCGCGCAGCCCACCTTTGGGATCATGATCTGGTCGAGACGGTCGCTGGCCTGTTCCATTAGGTCCACCACGTCGCGATACCAATAGGGCGTGTCGAGGCCGTTGATCCGCACCGCCAGCGTCTTGGTGCCCCAATCTTCAGACGCGATGGCCGCGATGACATTGGCGCGGGCTGTGTCCTTGTCAGACGGGGCCACGCTGTCCTCTAGATCGAGGTTGATGACGTCCGCTGCCGAGGCTGCCATCTTTGGGAACAGCTTGGGGTTCGATCCCGGGCCGAACAATTGACAGCGGTTTGGACGGGCAGCGGGGGCGGGTTGCAGGCGAAAGGACATGGCGGCTCCGGTGGGTAATTATATATCAATTGTGCTTTGCATTTTGGTATGAAATTGCGGAGCGAGCGGCAAGGTCTTTTTGCAAGCGCAGCATTATCGGCAACAATCAGGGTTTACGCATGATTATTGCGCGTAGTGGCACCTTTGTGCGAAATCCGTCGAAAGAAATCCGAGCTGCGCGCAGATTTCACAGGACATTGCGCCAGAATCACGCCATATCGCCTTCAAATTCCAGTGGAGGCACCCATGATCGAAACACCGTATCTCTTGTTCCTCGGCGATGCGCCGGACCAATTGGCCGCCAAAGTGGCCCAAGGCATCAAAGACTGGCGCCCCGAACATGCCGTTGGTCAGCTGCGCCTCGAGGGCTGCGGCGCTGACGTGGGCCTGAGCGATATGACGCTGGCCCAAGGGCTGGAAGCGGGGGCGAAAACCCTGGTGATCGGTGTTGCCAATCGCGGTGGCATGATCTCGGACACATGGAAAGCCGTGCTCGTTGAAGCGCTGGAAATGGGCTATGATCTGGCATCCGGCCTGCACAACCTGCTGCGCGACGAGGGCGATCTGGCCGCTGCTGCGATGGCCAACGGGCAGACCCTATTCGACGTGCGCATCCCATCGGTCGCCTATCCGATTGCCAATGGTGAAAAGCGGACGGGCAAGCGCTGTCTGGCCGTGGGCACCGATTGTTCCGCCGGTAAGATGTACACGGCCCTCGCGATTGATGCTGAAATGCGCGAGCGGGGGATGAAGTCGACGTTCCGCGCGACGGGTCAAACGGGCATCTTGATCACGGGCGGCGGTGTGCCGCTGGACGCTGTGATCGCTGACTTTATGGCGGGGTCTATTGAGTACTTGTCGCCGGACAACGACGCCGACCATTGGGATCTGATCGAAGGGCAGGGTAGCCTGCACCATATGTCCTATTCAGGTGTGTCACTCGCGTTGATCCACGGCGGTCAGCCCGATGCGCTGATCCTGTGCCATGAGCCGACCCGCACGCATATGCGCGGATTGCCGGGGCGTGCGCTGCCCACTTTGCAGCATGCGCGTGACACGGCGATGGCGATGGCCTTGGATGCAAACCCAAACGCGAAAATGGTCGGGATTTCGGTCAACACGCAGCATTTGTCGCTGGAAGACGCCGAGGCGTATCTGGCCAAGGTCGAGGCCGAGATGGGTCTGCCCGCCGTTGATCCGTTCCGTCAGGGTGCTGGTCGTTTGGTGGACGCATTGGCCGCCGTCTGATGATCGAGGTCACAACCCAAGCGTTCAAACTGGCCCGCGTGTTCACCATCTCGCGCGGGTCGCGCACCGAGGCCCGCGTGCTGTCGGTCAAGATCACGCGCGGCGGCGTCACGGGCTGGGGCGAATGTGTGCCCTACGCCCGCTACGACGAGACGATGGAAAGCGTGACAGCCGAGATCAATGCATTGCCCGAAGGCATCACCCGCGAGGCGCTGCAAGACGCGTTGCCGCCGGGGGCCGCCCGCAACGCCGTCGATTGCGCGCTGTGGGATTTGGAGGCGAAGACGGCTGGTGTGCCTGTCTGGCAGCTCGCCGGTTTGCAAAAGCCGGGACCAGAGATCACCGCCTACACCCTGTCGCTCGCCGATCCGGCGGAAATGGAAGAACAGGCGCGCGAGAACGCGACACGCCCTCTACTGAAGATCAAGCTCGGCACCCCCGACGACATGCCCCGCCTCGAGGCCGTCCGTCGTGGCGCGCCCAAATCGCGGATCATCATCGACGCCAACGAGGGCTGGTCGGCTGAGGTTTACGCCGATCTTGCACCACATCTGATCGGGCTGGGGGTCGAACTGGTCGAGCAACCGCTGCCCGCTGGCGACGACGATGCGCTGCTCGGTATGGACCGTCCACTGCCCGTGTGCGCTGACGAGGCCTGCCATGACCGCGTGTCCTTGCCCGGATTGCGCGGCAAATACGACGTGGTGAACATCAAGCTCGACAAAACCGGCGGTTTGACCGAGGCGCTGAAACTGCGCGCCGAGGCCGAGGCGCAGGGCTACCGCGTGATGGTCGGCTGCATGGTCGGCACGTCGCTGGCGATGGCGCCCGCCGTGTTGTTCGCGCAAGGCGTGGGCTGGACCGACCTCGATGGCCCGCTGCTGCTAGCCGAAGACCGCGATCCACCGCTGCATTTTGACGCTCAGGGTGTTCACCCTGCTGACCCTAGGTTATGGGGCTAGCACCCCCGATCTGTCGCCCAAAGGAGAGACCCCGATGACCCGCACCGTTTATGTGAATGGCACCTATATGCCCGAGCACGAGGCCACGATCTCGATCTTTGATCGGGGTTTTTTGATGGGCGACGGGGTTTATGAGGTGACCTCGGTGCTCGACGGGAAGCTGGTGGATTTCGAGGGTCACGCTGTGCGTCTGGAACGCTCGCTCAACGAGCTTGATATGGCGCATCCGGTGACCAAGGACGATCTGCTCGCGATCCACCGAGAGCTGGTGCGCGTCAATGAGATTGAGACAGGGCTGGTCTATCTACAGGTCACGCGCGGATCAGACGGGGACCGTGATTTCGTCTATCCGTCTGCCGACACGAAACCGACGCTGGTGTTGTTTACGCAGTCTAAACCGGGGCTGGTCGACGCGCCGTCCGCCAAGACGGGTATCAAAGTGATCTCGGTCGCTGACGAACGCTGGGGGCGACGCGACATCAAAACCGTACAGCTGCTGTACCCGGCGATGGGCAAGATGATGGCCAAGGCGGCGGGTGCCGATGACGCGTGGATGGTCGAAGATGGCTATGTGACCGAGGGCACATCGAACAATGCCTATATCGTCAAAGGCAACACGATCATCACCCGCGCGCTGAGCAATGACATCCTGCACGGCATCACCCGCGCCGCCGTTCTGCGATTTGCTGCTGAGGCGCAAATGCAGGTCGAAGAGCGCAATTTCACAGTCGATGAGGTCAAAGCCGCAGATGAGGCGTTTATCACCTCGGCCACTATGTTCGTCACGCCAGTGGTTGAAATCGACGGCACGGCGGTGGGCACAGGCGCGCCGGGATCGGTGGCTGCACGGTTGCGCGACATCTACATTGACGAGAGCCGTAAAGCCGCGATCTGATCAGGCGGCAGAAATGCGCAGATCGCCAGTGTCCACTTGGGCGCTGGGGGTTTGGATCAGTTTGAACGTCGGTTGGCCATTGATGCAGATCACCGCATCGCCGGTTTCGCTGTCGGTGATATCAATGCGTGGGTCTTCATGGCCGTAACGCACCTGCGCTTGTAGGCTGTCCAGACCGGGGCGGTAGTTTTCAACAACCACGAGGTTCGGCTTGAACGCCCCACGGGACTGGCCGGACCAGATGAAGGTCGCGCCGTGCTCGTCTAGGGTGTCCTCTTCGGGGGGCAGGGCCGGGATGGCGGCGCGCGGTGTGTCCGCCCTTGGTGACAGGCGCGGACGGGCGAAGTCGAATTCTGGTGTAGGTCTGTTGTCGCGCACAATCGTGGGTTCTTCCACTGTGCGAATGCGCTGCGACGTGAAGGTGACCTGCGCGTCGGGCACATTTGTCTGATCTGGGATCGTCGCGATCACGCGACCTTGGAACAACAGCTCGGTATCCTGATCATTGGCTGCAATGCGCGTTGTGACCTGATCGTCGGGGCCTGCTTCATCGACGCTCACATGAATATCTTCGTTCGCGGCGAGATCATAGAGGATCACTGGATCGGCATCATCGTCCTGATCAGGGAGCAACGTCGTCACATGCGTTTTGGGGATATTCAGCGGATCGGACAGGGACCGAGGGAAGCCCGCGGGTTTTGGTGCGGCGACCGCACCCCCTGTGCCCGCCTTATGTCCCGCTCTGTTGCGCAGGTAGATGGCGGTCCAGTCGGGGGATTTTTGCGCGGCATCACGCGGCGCGCCAAGGATCGCTACAACCGCAAAGACCGACAGACACATTGGTAAAATCAAATCTAACACGGAATGGCCCCAACCATTTTCATTCAATTGTCACTCAGCCTGCCGAATGCGGCAGAAACAGGGCAGGAACGCGGAAATAGAATGTCTACGATTTGTGGAAAATGATACCCATTCGCTGCGACTGATCCGATATCGGCAACAATAAGCCGGGGGCGCATGGGCCGCTGCGCAGGTTTAGCCTTGCCGTGTTGAAACCATATCCCTACCAGTTTGCTGTCGGCATTAGGGGGGACACCATGGCCAAAACGATCGTCAACAGCTGGAACGAATGGGATCCGCTCAAGCATGTGATCGTGGGGCGCGCCGACGACTGCCATATCCCACCCGAAGAGCCTGCGTTGGACGCCAAAGTCCCCGAAGACAGCGACATGCGCGGCCAATGGGGACGCCGTCCGCAAGAGACGATTGATAGGGCCAATGAGCTGCTTGATAATTTCGCAGGCCAGTTGGAAAAGCGCGGCGTGCGTGTTGATCGGCCCACCTGCATCGACCATTCGAAGCCCGCGACAACGCCCGATTTCCACACCGAGAGCCAGTTTGGCTGCATGCCACCGCGCGATGTGTTGCTGACCGTCGGCTCCGAGATGCTGGAGGCCACGATGTCCTATCGCTGCCGCTGGTTTGAATACCTCAATTACCGCCCGCTGATGCAGCAATACTTCGACGAAGACCCCAATTTCCGCCACGAGAGCGCACCCAAGCCGCGCCTGACCGATGCGGATTATCACCCCGACTACCTCAGCGATAAGATCGGCGATGCGCAGCGGTTGAAATGGGCGGAAGAGAAATTCTTTGTCACCACCGAGGAAGAGCCGTTGTTTGATGCCGCCGACGTCCTGCGCTTTGGCCGCGATCTAGTGGTGCAGCACGGGTTTACGACGAACCTCAAGGGGATCGAATGGCTGCGGCGGCATTTTCCCGATCACCGGGTCCACACCGTCAACTTTCCGGGCGATCCCTATCCGATCCACATTGATGCGACATTCACTCCGCTGCGCCCCGGCCTGATCCTGAACAACCCGCAGCGCCGTCTGCCTGAAGAGCAACGGCGTATGTATAACGACAACGGTTGGGAGATCGTCGACGCCGCCACGCCCGCGCACAACACCCCGCCGCCGCTGTGCTATTCGTCCACATGGTTGTCGATGAACGTGCTGGTGCTGGACCCCAAAACCGTCTGCGTCGAGAAATCAGAGGTCTATCAGGCCGAGCAGATGGACAAACTGGGAATGGAAGTCGTCGAGGTCGAGCTGCGCGACGCCTATGCATTCGGCGGGGGCCTGCATTGTTGTACCGCGGATGTGTACCGCGAGGGCGGATGCGAGGATTATTTTCCGAACTTGGGGTGAGGAGGGAACCTCAAGAGGTGATAAAAGTTGATCTACAATGACAGATGAAACGTTAAGCAATCAAGAAATGGACGATTTTACCCGTCAGATTGCTAAGCCAACTTTGTTTATGATCCGTACTGAAAACCAAACTGACACAGGCGTGCCGGGCTGCTTTTATGGAGGGCAACCGACCTTGCCGTCCGATATCGATTGGCCTGTTTTTCATTGTCCGTCCCCCCCTGTTGATATCCCGATGCAGTTCATCTGTCAGATTGATTTTGAACAAGTACCCCGGCTACCGGGTTTGCCGGACTTCCCGGAAGGTGGAACGCTGTTTGTATTTATCGAAACCTTAGTCGCTGCCGAGTATTTTTTGACTGATGTAGAACCGGAGCACTTAAAGGAAGACGCGTTACTTTACGGGGAGCAGCCGCTGCTGACGGGAGAAGGAGCCTGTGTTATCTATGTGCCTGATAGCGTAAGTCACTGTCCGCCTCGCCAAATACCCCCATTGCCACATATTGTTGAAAGCCCAAGTCTGCAGACCGATACACATATCCAGCTTCCTGAGTATAGGCAACAAGCGCCCGCCTTCGCTCAAAAGTGGCCTTTCACGTTTGTAGTTGGTGAGACGTATCCAGATAGAAATTTTCTAACGCAAAAAGGCGAATTTGATAATTTAGATCGCTATTTTTGTAATCGCGATTTTCTGCAAATATTGGAAGCTAAAATTCAGGATATTCAGGGGCAGGCGCGCGACGGAATTAACGGTGATCTTGCGAATTTTAGACCGCCACATTATTTATTTGGAGCTCCAGATTTCTATACATATTTCAACAAAGACTCTGTCAGGCTAGACTTATTTCCTAATCACCAGGTTTTAACTGATGAACATATCCCTCTCATTCACTTCGAAAGTCAGGATCCAGCTTTGGGGTATGATTATGGAAGCAGTGAGCGAATATCTATTTGGATAACTAAGGATGATTTGAAGGAATGTCGATTAGAAGAAGTACAGTTCTGGAGTGAGAATTAAATAGCCGTGTCGGTACGTTTAATGAGCAATAGTTCTCGTACAGCCGTACCTAACCCGCCCCCTCACAAATCCTTCCGAAAGATCACCTTATCATCCCCGTCCGACCAGAAATCCCTGATGCGGGCTTCTTCGGTGTAGCCGTTTTTGACGTAGAAGGAGCGGGCGGGCGCGAATTGCTCTTTGCCGGATGTGTCGACGACCAGAATCCGCTGACCACCTTGCTTGAGCAGTGTCTCGATGGCGCCGACCATGTCTGTGCCGACCTCTTGGCGTTGCAGCTCGGGCAGGACCGCGATGGCGAGCATGTTCCATGTGCCGTCTGTCATCTCTTCGGGGGCGGCGTAGCACATGGCCACGGGGGTGCCTTCTTCGACGCCGGTGAGCCAGATTTCGTTGTTGCCCTCTTCGGACAAAAAGTCTGCCAGCAGTTCCGGGACCATGTCAGCCGGAAAGAGGCCAGTTTGCTCAGCCACAGCCTTGAGGCCGGGGATGTCATCTGCGGTGGTGGGTCTAATATCCATGCTCGTGTGTATACTGCGCAATTTGGCCGATTTTTGGCAAGACCCGGTACAGGGTGCGGCAAAACCGGGTCAGGCGTTGCGCGTGACCATATCTGCGCTGAACCGCAGGTCGACCGTGCTGATGTCCGTGATGCCGTCCAAAACCACCAACGCCTGCCCGCGAAACGCCACCTCGGTCCCGCCGGGGATGCTGCGTAGTGTGAGGGCTTCGTCTTCAAAAGCTTCGGGCACCACGATGCGGATGATCTCGCCGGGTTCTGCATCCGTGATCCGTGCTGTAACCTCGGCCAAGGGATGGAAGCGCACCTCGAAATCGTCCGCCCCCGCGCCGCCTGTCAGCGTGTCGCCCAAATCGGCGATCAGCGTGTCATCGCCCTCACCCCCGTCCAGCGTATCGGGGGTAAAGCCGCGCCCCGTGTCGGTGGCCAGCAAACGGTCGTCGCCTTCTTCGCCCAGCAGGATATTCGCGCCGCGCGTATCCGAGATAATATCGTTGCCGATACCGCCTGCGATGGTGTCGTTGCCTTCCATATCGGTCACAGCGCTGTCGTTGCCGGGGCCGAGGAAGACGCGGTCATCTTGCGGGCCGGGGCCTACGATGTCGTTGCCGCCTTCGCCAAAGATCTCGTCATTTCCGCCCGCACCCAGAATCCGGTCATCGCCATCATCGCCACGCAGCATATCGTCGCCGTTGGTGCCGGAAATAAAGCCACCCGCCTGCGGAGAAGACCCGCCCCCTAGACCGCCATCCGCGGCATCACCAGAGGCCATATCCTGATCTTCATCATCCGCATCGGACATTAGGATCTCTGATAGAAAAACCCCAACCAGCAGGGCTGGCACAAATAACGACAACATTCAGCAATCTCCCACCGCTGAGCTAAGTCTCAAAATGCGCGGAATTGGGCAATGGTGTCAACTAAACGGCGAAAATATGACCAGCGGGAAACAGCTTAGCCCTTTGGGTGCGATTGTGTGAAGGCGGCCTGCGCTTCGGGTGAGGCTTCGGTTTGGTGCTTGTCCTTCCAGTCCGCAAACGGCATTCCATAGAACGCTTCGCGCGCCTGTTCTTTGTCCATCTCGACCCCGCGCTCGGCGGCCGCTTCGCCCATCCAACGGCTTAGGCAGTTTCGGCAAAACCCTGCGAGGTTCATCATATC
>CALHAP010000010.1 GCA_937931795.1 uncultured Paracoccaceae bacterium | reverse complement strand
CGATTGCCGTAGAAGCAATCGTCAAGCTGGTCGCGTTGCTGGCCGTAGGCGTTTTCGTTGTGTGGTCGGTGGCCAATGGCCCGGAGGATATTTTTTCACGAATGCCGCCAGACATGATTCAGGGTGAAGATGTTTTTTCATCTCGCTGGGTCACACTGATCTTCCTCTCCGCCACGGCCATTATTTGTTTGCCACGCATGTTTCAGGTTCTCGTCGTGGAAAACGCCGATGAGAGCCATTTGGCCACCGCCAGTTGGGCGTTTCCCTTGTATTTAATGCTGATGAGCCTGTTTGTTGTGCCCATCGCCGTCGTTGGGTTGGACGTCATGCCCGAGGGCGCAAACCCCGATCTGTTCGTGTTGACCGTCCCGCTGAGCCAAGGGCGTGAAGGCTTGGCCACACTGGCGTTTTTGGGGGGGTTTTCGTCTGCGACCTCTATGGTGATTGTGGCCACGATTGCATTGGCGACTATGGTGTCCAACAATATCGTGGTGCCGATCTGGCTGCGCTCGAACTCATCTGGGGCGATGATCTCGGGCGATGTGCGCGCCGTGGTTTTGCGGGCGCGCCGTTTGTCCATCGCGGGTGTTTTGGCGTTGGGGTTCATTTATTTTCGCGTCTCTGGCGGCGGGGCGGCGCTGGCTGCGATTGGACTGATCGCCTTCGCCGGTGTCGCACAGGTTTTGCCCGCCATGCTGGGCGCGATATTCTGGCGGGGTGCGACCGGCGCGGGGGCCGCCGCGGGGTTGTTGACCGGATTTTTCGTGTGGATGTGGACGATGTTTTTGCCCAGTTTTACAGGGCTTTTGTCTGCGCAGACCTTGGCGTTGGGGCCGTTTGGTCTGGCGTGGTTGCGCCCCGAGGCCCTGTTTGGTGTGGCGGGCCTTGACCCCACGGTGCATGCGATTGTGTGGTCACTGTTTCTAAACTGTGCCGCGTTTATCGCCGTCTCTTTGGTCACTTTTCCCACCCCGATGGAGCGGTTGCAGGGCGCGCAATTTGTCAATGTGTTTGAGCATTCCACCGGCCCGCGCACCACCCGCGCCGCCGTGGCCCAAGCCGAAGACCTGTCCATTATGGCGCAGCGCCTGTTGGGGCCTGCGCAGGCGCGCGAGATTTTCGAACAGGCGGCACGGGCCCAAGGGAAACAAGGGACATTGCCTGATGTGACCCCTGATTTCATGCAGATGTTAGAGCGTGAAATGTCAGGATCGGTTGGTGCTGCGACCGCCCATGCGATGATCGGGCAGTTGACCGAAGGCAGCACAGTGTCGGTAGAAGACCTGTTGGCTGTGGCCGATGAGGCGGCGCAAATTTTGGAGTATTCGAACCGCTTGGAAGCGAAATCTGCCGAACAGGACCGCACTGCGCGCGCATTGCGTGATGCCAACGACAAGTTGCGGCAATTGTCCGTGCAAAAGGACGCGTTTCTCAGTCAGATCAGCCATGAATTGCGCACCCCCATGACGTCGATCCGCGCTTTTTCGGGGATTTTGCAGGGCGAAAATCTGGCCGTCGACGAGCGCAGGAAATATGCAGAGATTATCGAAGTCGAGGCGGGCCGTTTGACCCGTCTGCTCGATGAAATGCTCGATTTGACCGTGCTGGAAAGCGGGCAGGTCGTGTTGGACGTGCAGGCTGGATCGCTGCGCTCTGTAATGGATCAGGCGATTTTGGCCTCGGGGCTAAAGCTGTCAGGTGTTACGTGGCGCATCGACGGACCGATTGACGTGCCCATCAAGACCGATCTGGATCGGCTGGGGCAGGTTTTTATCAATCTGTTTGCCAATGCGATCAAATATTGCGGCGCCGAGCAGCCGCATGTGACGATCATATCTGACATGAAGAACGAAATGCATCATGTTGATATTATTGATAATGGTGCGGGGATCACCCATGCGCAGCAATCCGTGATTTTTGAGAAGTTCTCGCGGCTGGAAGATGCGGCGCGCGCTGGTGGTGCGGGTCTGGGGCTTGCGATTTGCCGCGAGATTATGGCCCGTTTGGGCGGTCAGATATCCTATGTGCCGCAAGCGCAGGGCGCGGGGTTCCGTGTCAGTTGGCCGGTCGCCCGTTAGCGTTTCCCGTTAGGGGTCTAGCAACCACTTTGGCGATACAACACAGAGAGTGGGACGGCGCTGCGCAATTGTGGGCGCGCGCGGCCCGAGATGCGGCGAGGCAATCTAGGTCATGGATCACGACAGCGCGCAATCGGTGCTCAGACGCCTGCTGCGCAGTTCTGCCACGGCGGCGCTGACACAGAGTATCACGCCTGAGCGGGCCTTGCGCCTGTCGCTGGCCCGGTCTGCCGAACGCTCCGTGGGGTTGATGGTGGCTGTGGGCGAGGTGACCGAAGCAGTGGCACCGTTGGACGCGACGCTAGAGGCGCTCGATCCTGCGTTGATGCTGATCGGGCTGGGCACGCGCGATGATCTGGCGGGATTTGCGGCGTTGGATTTGCAATTGCGCACGGCATTGGTAGAGGTTCAGACCGTCGGGGTGCTGCACGCAGCGGACGCGGCTGATCGCCCTATTTCGGCTGGGGATGCGGCCCTTGCCGTGCCCTTTCTCGATGCTTTCTTGAGCGATGTGGCGCGGACGGCGGATGATGCGGCGATGGAGGCTTGGGTCACCGGCATCACTGCAGGCGCGCGCATTGTTGATGTGCGCGCGGCGAAAATGATGTTGGTCGACCGTCCGATGCGGCAGGTCGTGCTGTCCGTGACTCTGGGCAGTGAGGGCCGCACAGGGCAGGTGATGTTGGTTTTGCCCACGCCCATCGCTGCGGGTGCGCCGATCAAACCCGCAACAAGCACCTTTGGGGATCAAATGTCGGCGGCTGTGATGGACGCCTCGGTTGTTTTGCAAGCGGTGTTGCCCGATTTTGAAATGCCCCTGCGCGACGTCGAAGCCTTTGAAATCGGCGGAATTGTGCCATTGCCCGGTGTTTCTGTGGGCTCCGTGGTGTTGCAGGGCAAGGACGGCGTCGAGGTGGCGCGCGCCCGGTTGGGCCAAGCCGCGGGATTGCGCGCCGTTCGCGTGCAACCCCCGCAACGTCCTGAAATGACCGATGCAGACATGGGCACGGGCGGCGCTGATATTCCCCCCCTGCCTGAAATTGCAGGAGATTTTCCCACGATGCCCGTCCCGGATGATGCAGAGCATGCGGTCCCTGCAATGGCCCCGATGGAGACTGAAGCTGCGGACGGGGACGCGGTCGAATTCGAGCCGCAAAGCGCCTTTGAAGACTAGCGCTGTGCGTCCAAGGTCGGTCGCAGTGCGGACAAATCATAGCCCGCCTCGGCGGCTGTTTTGATCACCGTATCCGTGTCCACATCAGCCGGTTGTCCCAAACACCAGATGACGGAGCAGCGCGTGCCAGAGGCGCAATAGGCAAAGACCGGGCCGGGCGCATCTGCGACGATCTGCATTTGGATCGCGATATTGGCCGGCGTCATCGTGTCATGTGTGAGCGGATGATTGATGAAGGTCATCCCCGCCGCTTCCACCGCGATTTGCATGACATGGGCGTGTATTTCCATGGGAATTTCGTCGTCAGGCCGGTTGCAAATCACTGTGGTAAAGCCCGCTTGGGCGATCTCGGGCACGTGTTCTGGCAATATCTGCGGTGACACGGTGTAGCTGTCGGTGAGGCGGCGAATATCCATGGGCGCCTGCATAGAGTGCGGCGATACGTCCGTCCAGAGCGGTACAGCCGTGAAATGATGGCATTTCATCCTCAGCCAGCCGTGAATATGCCCGCGAAATCGCCGTCCGGTTGATTTTGCGGACCTTTTGCCCTTACCAAATTGTTAAGCCGTGCCCATGACGGGCCGTGGCAGGGGAGAAAAGACCTATGGTTTCGGGTGTCGTGCGGGCGCAAATCATTGATCGCTGTGTCGTTTTGACGGTGGACCGACCGCCGTTGAATGCCATTGGCGCGCAGATATGCGCTGATCTGGACGCCGCCGTTGTCAAGTTTGACGCTGACGCCGAGATCGACGCGATTGTGGTCGGCGCTGAGGGGCGTGGGCTGTCGGTCGAGCCTGATGTTGAGGCTTTGGGCGATGCCGAATTTGCCGCGACCCTTGCGCGTTTGTGTACCCGGATCGAGGATTGCGAAACTCCGGTCATCGCGGCCTTGCGGGGCACTGTGCGCGGGCCGGGGCTTGCGCTGGCATTGGCGGCGCGTCACCGCGTGGGGCAGCTTGCTGTGACGTTGGGTCTGCCGGAGATCAATTTGGGGCTGGTTGCTTGCGGTGGTGTGACCCAACGTCTGCCGCGTCTGATCGGGCCTGTGGCGGCGTTGCAGATGCTCATATCGGGCAAACCGGTGAACGACACGGTGGCCAAGCGATTGGGTCTGCTGGACCGTTTGGTGGATGCCGATGTGATGAGCGGTGCTGTCGATTTCGCCCAAGAGATCGGCATAGCGCCTGCGCCTGTGACCCGTGTGCGGGATCTGCGCACCCATACTGTGCCGGGCAAGAACTTTCTCGATGCCCTGCATCAGGCCCGCGTGAACGGTGCTAGAACAGGGCTGCGCAAACGTATCGTGGATATCGTCGAAAGCGGCCTGCTGTTGCCCTTCGCGGTCTACACCGCCCATGAGATCGAAACCTGTAATGCGGCCCGTGTCTCCGAGCAGAGCCGTGCGTTGCGCCATATCTACCGCGCAGAACGCGCCGCCGATGGTCGTGTGATGACCCGTGACGGCCAAGGCTATGTGCCGACCAACCCTGGCCTCGCGTTGATTGGGCCGCTGACCGAAGCGCAGGATCATGCCGTCGTGGCGCTGCGCAACAGGGGCATCACCGAGGCTGATATCGACGGGGCGATGGTCGATTTGGGCTATCAGGTTGGGGCTTTTGGCGCGCGCAGTGGGCCTGTGGGGCCGGACACAGTGGTCGCGCAACGCAGTATTGTGGCCGCCATTGCCGCTGAAGGTGCGCGTTTGGTTTCCTTTGGGCGGGCCGCGCATTTTTCCGATATCGACGCGCTGACAGTACATCTGATGGGATTTCCGCGCGCCAAAGGTGGGGCTATGCAGGCCGCCCAAGCCATGGGGTTGATCGGGCTGCTAGAAGACATGAAGGGCTGGGCAGAGAGCCACCCCGTGTGGGATGCGCCGCAGATTATGCGCCAAGCCGCCCTGTTGGCTGCCGGGTTTGATGCGGTGCAATCCGAGTTTTCAGCCTAAAAATAGCCCCAGAACCAACGTCATCAGGCCCAGCACCGCGATGCCGAGCCCACCGAGGTTATAGGGTAGAATGTCGCTGAGCCTTTCGCGCATTTCTGCGTCGCTGAGGTTGGCCCGGCGTGCGCCCGCGATTTTGAAGATGCTGAACACCACTCCAAACAGCCCCAGAACCGTCATGCCAGCGCCAATCCATATCAGCCAAATCATTTGTCCGCCCCTGTCACATTGAGTGCCTTTGCCTAACCGCTCTGCGAGATTGGCGCAACGGCTGCAAACGACCCCTTCACCTCGGGGGCAATGCGCCTTAGGACAGGTCAAAACGTCGAGACAGGGGAGCAGACATGAGTGATGTATTAGAAGGGTCGAGCAGCGTCGCAGGGGCCGAGTTGCGCCAATTCGTCGAGCGGTTCGAGCGGTTGGAATCTGAAAAGAAGGACATCGCGGAAGCCCAAAAAGAAGTGATGGCCGAAGCCAAGGGTCGCGGTTACGACACCAAGGTGATCCGCAAAGTTATCGCTCTGCGCAAACGCGACGCCGATGATATTGCCGAAGAAGAAGCGGTCTTGGAAATGTATAAAGCCGCTTTGGGTATGTAAACGCGCGGGTCCGCGCCCCCGGCCTTGGGGCGCGGTCTATGTCGCTGGACAGCGCGGGCGGCTTGGCCTAGGTCACTATCGCAATGTCTGACCAAATTACTCAGCTATCCAAACCGCGCCGCCGCCCGAACCTATGGTCTGTCGGGGCCGCTGTTATTGCGGCCTTGGTTTTGATGCCCGTTGTCGCGGTGATCTGGTTCGCGCTGAACCCGACCGAAAACATCTGGCCGCATCTCGTGTCCACCACGCTGCCCCGTTACGTCGGAAACACCCTGGTGTTGATGACGGGCGTCGGTGCGCTGACAGCCGCCGTCGGCGGTGGGGCCGCTTGGTTGGTTGCCATGTACCGCTTTCCCGGCCACGCATGGTTGCAATGGGCGTTGCTGATGCCGCTGGCTGTGCCTGCCTATGTGGGCGCCTATGCGCTGGTTGATTTTCTCGAATACGCGGGGCCAGTGCAAACGGGCTTGCGCGGGATATTCGGCTGGGAGACATCGCGGGACTATTATTTTCCGCAAATCCGTACCCGAGGGGCGGCTATCATTGTCATCGCCGCATCGCTGTATCCGTATGTCTACCTCTTGGCGCGCGCGGCATTCCGCGAACAATCGGGAGCAGGCTATGAGGTGGCACGTGCCTTGGGCGTGGGCCCGTGGGGGCGGTTTTTCAGGCTGGGATTGCCATTGGCCCGGCCCGCGATAGCCGCAGGCGTGGCCGTGGTGATGATGGAAACCGTCAATGATTTCGGCACGGTCGATTATTTCGCCGTCCAAACACTGACAACCGGCATATTCAGCGTGTGGCGTGAGGCGGGCAATCTGGGCGGGGCGGCGCAGATCTCGGTCACGATCCTCGTGTTGATTGTATTGTTGGTCACATTAGAAAAATACAGCCGCAGGCAGGCACGCTTTTTCTCCAGCGGCCGGGGGATGCGCCCCGTGGTGGCCCAAACGCTGACGGGCTGGCGCGGGGGTGTCGCCGCATTGGTCTGCTGCGTGCCGCTCGGGATAGGCTTTGTGCTGCCGGTTCTGGTGCTGACCAGCCACGCGATGGACGCGGGCGAATGGGCCGCACCGGGCCTTGCACGCGCGCTGCTGCACACGCTGACCACGGGCGGGCTGGCGGCGGCGCTGACGGTCGGGGCAGGGGTCTTCATGGTGTACGGCGTGCGTCTGTCGGGGCGGCGCTTGCCCGCGTTGTTGATGCCTGTGACGGCAATCGGCTACGCCGCACCGGGCGCTGTGCTGGCCATCGGTATCTTTATCCCTCTAGCCGCCCTAGACAACCGCGTGGCCGATTTCATCTTGGCGCGCACGGGCTACGATCCGGGGTTGATGTTGACGGGGACAGCGGCCGCACTGGTGTTTGCTTATTTCGTCCGCTTTTTCGCCATTGCCCAAGGAACCGCAGACGCCGCATTGGGGCGTGTGTCGCCCAGCCTGCCGATGGCCGCACGCTCGCTGGGACGCACAGCGCAAGGGACATTGCGCGATGTCCATGCGCCGCTGATCCGGGCGAGTCTGGGATCAGCGTTGTTGCTGGTCTTTGTCGATTGCGTCAAAGAGCTGCCCGCGACGTTGCTGTTAAAGCCGTTCAATTATGATACCTTAGCCACCCGCGTCCATGCGAAGGCGAGCTTGGAAAACATCACCGAAGCGGCCCCTGCCGCGCTGACGATCACCCTCGTCAGCCTGATCGCCGTGGCATTTTTGGCCCGTGCAAACCGATGAGAGCGAACGCTCATATAAAAAGTTCCCGCAACCCCGATTTTTCATTTGTCACCACCCCGGAAATATTGTTATAGGCCAAAAAAGCAGAGCAATCTGCCCGATCATAAACATGATCAGCCCCTATAGCTCAGCTGGTAGAGCAACTGATTTGTAATCAGTAGGTCCGCGGTTCGAGTCCGTGTGGGGGCACCATTTTATCAATCAAATCAAATATTTACAGATTGATGTTTTACAAACGGTTTTGACTGATAAAATCCGGAAGCATATCGGAAGCACAGTGTGATTGATTTCGGATGAACGTCGGCTGAGAACAAATTTGTTGGTGGTGGTGGATTGTGTCGGTCTCGGCCCAAACCCGACATTGGATAAGTAACCGAAATGCTGCGGCGTGGCCCGTCAAGCCAGCGATTCGCTACGAGCGCAAAACCTTGAATTGACCGAAATCACGGTCTGCGGACTTTGTTGTCGTTCTTTGAAATCGGTTCAACGACTGCCATTGGCCGGGCAGCTTTTTATCTGGAGTGTTCCGTCACAGCATTCTTGGCTACGCTTTCGAACATGCCAATAATTTCAGTCTGAGGTATGCGCTCGAGTATGCCTTCTGAAATTTCACTCGGCGTCCATATCAATGATTTCGCAGGGTCATGAAGCATCGCCCAATCCTCAAACATGCGGTTGGTGACTGGGCGGCTTACAAGCTTAATAATCCCGGCATGACGGTCATCGCGAGATATGCGCATATAGGCGTCATTTACCTGTTCAGAAGGACCCTCAAGCAATTGCAGGTATATGTCATGTCGACAAACAAGTGCTCCTGTAATGCCATCCCGTGTGTTGCACGTTCGCGCATTAATCAAGATACCGCCAAGTATTGAGAGGTGGTCCTAGATTTTAGACCAGTTTGCAGCCTTGTTAAGATGGATCAGGGTTTCATTTAGGCTGCTAATCTCATTGGTTCTGTTTTGCTGGCATAGGCCTCATCAGGGGTCAATATGCCATGCGTTGAATAGGGGCGTTCCGCTTTGTAGTAGGTCAGCCATTTTCCGATCCCAGCCCGCATTTCTGGACCTGTCTCAAAGGCATTCAGATAGACGCATTCATATTTCAGCGACCGCCAGAGCCGCTCAATCATCCGGTTGTCGCGCCACGCGCCTTTGCCATCTATTACCGGCAATGCATTGGCAACGCCAATGTCACGAGAGGCATACTGATCTTGATGTCCGTGTCTGTCAGCACGTCGATCCACGCGCCACTGGTAAATTGGCTGCCCTGATCTTCTGCCCGGCCGGGTTATGCGCCGCATGACCCCGAGAGGGGCTGTTGAAGATTTCCGACTTACCGTGCTTGGCTAGGACTTCTTTCAATGCCTCTATACAGAAGTCTACATCCATGCTGTTTGATAACTGCCACGCCAGTACCTTGCGGCTGTACCAGTCCATAATTGCGACCAGATATAGGAGGCCTCGACGCATTGGGATGTAACTGATGTCCGCACACCAAACTTGATTGGGCCGATCGATCACAACGTTCCTGAGAAGATAGGGCCAGATCTTGTGCTGCGGGTGCTTTTTGCCCCCTCTCACACATGCAAGCATGTGTTGCCGGTCAAGGGGATGTTGGGTTCCTGATAGATCGGAACAAGGCGCATGCGCCGCATCAAACGACGAACCCGGTGACGACCGCATTTATGGCCTTTCCGTCTCATGTACCGTGCCATTCACTGATCGTCAGGGTATTTGCGCAGCAAATGTCCCGAGAGGTTGACCCGTACCGTCGCCATCGTCGCTCGGACCGATGGCGCATCCTCGGCGACCGTTTCCAAGAACTGCTTGTCGATTATCACCATGAACCGCAGGTTCTCGGCGCTCTCGCCGACAGGGCGATAGTAAAGCCGGGATCGCGACAGCTGCAACAGTGCGCACTGTTTACGCATACTTAACGTATGATCCTGATTCACCATTTTTTGTCCCACTGCCCGGCAGTGGATGCTAGCATGCACAAGAGAGGGCTAAAAAATCCCGTTCCACCACCAACTGCCCGATCTTTCCCTCTCGGGACATTGCTGCGCAATACCCTGCCAGTTGACAGAATGTAGCTTGTCGACATCAGCGGCGTTCACCGGTTCGGGCGCTGAGCCTTTACGCGTAAAAGCAGTCGCCATGTTCTCTATCGCCGCGCGTTTCCATGTGCCGATCTGCGTCGGGTGAACCCCATACTTCTTGGACAGTTCCGCCAGCGTCATCTCATCACGGATCGCTTCAAGCGCAACCTTTGCCTTAAACTCCCCCTCTCGGGATCATGCTGCGCATAACCCTGTCGTGCAGCGGGACGAGTGGTTCTTTCGTTTCTTCATTTTGGATCGTCTCTTGCTTCATGCAATCCACCTTAACGACTGGCCCTAATTTCCGCGACCACCTCTGATCGTCAGTGGCGCGACAAAGCCAAGCTATCTGATGAGCTGCGCTTGTACGATGCGCGCGGCACTGCGGCAACGCGGCTGCTGAATGCCGGGCGGTCTCTTGCGGAAATCGCCAACCATATGGGCTGGTCTGTGCGCTACGCGGCCAACGTGATCGAGAATTACGCCCGCGTTTCACCCGACGAAACCGACACTGATTTGATCAAGCTGGCACAAGCGAAAGGGCGCATTGCATGAACAAAACTGTAAACGCACCCGTAAACGGCGAACCCCTCGCAAAGGATGATAACGCGCAAGTGCTTGAAAACAAATGGAGGCGAGTATGAGAATCGAACTCATGTACACGGATTTGCAATCCGCTGCGTAACCACTCCGCCAACTCGCCTTGCGCGTTGATCTATATGTATATTCCAGAATGGCCGCAAGATGCAAAATTCAGTCTCTGCACAAGTCTCTGCACATTTCCGTTTTGGTTATGTTCTGTTCTTGGGCTTTTCACGCATATCCTGAACGTGGATCGCGCGCACCTTCTGTCGGACGGTGGCGGTGTAGCGGCGAACGGTTTCCACTGACATGCCCATGGCGGATGCAATCAGCTCGTCGGAACAACCTGCGGTCGCCATTTCGGATGCGGCGGCATGGCGCAGGCCGTGAATATCCCACTTCTCCGCAGATATAGACACGCGCGCCTTCATCATGGCGTCAGCAGCGCCACGGTAAGACCACGGGCCTTTCCCGGCATGGTTGGTGAGGATGGTAAGGTTTCGGCGTTGCGCGGCGTCCAAGGCCTTCTGCACGTCTGGGCCAATGGGAACCCATAGGCGCGCGCCTGTCTTGTTGGTCCGCAGCTGTATCCCGCCATCCTTGATGTCGCCCCACTGCATCTTGAGAACATCCCCGATCCGCTGCCCGGTGCCGATCAGCAGCTCGAACAGCAGGCGCGTCCGGTCGTCGGTGGGTATCGTCGCGCGAAACTCTGCAATCTTCGCGGGGGGCCACGGCTCACGCGGCGGCGCTTCGCTCTTGAGTAGGCTCACGCCCTTGGCAGGGTTGTCGTGGTGCTTTTTCAGCATACCCACGTCTTTTGCGTGTTCAAAGAGGATCGACATAACCTGCACAGCATAATTCGCCAGCCTCACGCGGTCGCGGTTGTCGTCGCGCAACCGGATAATGTCGGGCCGCTCGAATTTATCTACCGTCCGATATCCAAGCGCCGCTTCTAGGCGCATCATCACCGCATCATAGTCTCGGCGGGTGCGCGGTGCCTTACTGGCGAATTTGCGTGACGCTTTGTATGATTTGATCAGGTCTGCGATGGTCCGTCCGGTGGGCGCAAGCGGCCTGCCGTTTTTCAGGTCGTCGTAGTGCTTGAGAAATTTTGGTGAGCCGGGATCGCCCTCGATCCGCATGGCGCGGCCACCACGGCGGCGGTAGTACCACACGCCCTTGATCAGGGTGGTGTAGGGCAGGCGGATATTCTTAGTCATAGACGATAACTCCCTTGCGGGCGCTCCTCCTCCTCGACTGGCACCGCATCAACGATAACCGAATGCGAGCCGTCCGGGTACTTTTTGTACTCGACGCGAACGCCGTGCTCTTTATGAGCCTTAACGGCCTTGG
>CALHAP010000009.1 GCA_937931795.1 uncultured Paracoccaceae bacterium | reverse complement strand
GGCGCGTTTAACAACTTCCGCGTCGTGCCTCCGGGCACGGGTATTTGTCACCAAGTGAACCTCGAATATCTGGCGCAGGTTGTGTGGACAGACAAGGACCAGCACGGCGAAGAAGTGGCCTACCCTGACACGCTCGTCGGCACAGACAGCCACACCACCATGGTCAACGGTGCAGCGGTCCTCGGTTGGGGTGTTGGTGGTATTGAGGCCGAAGCCGCGATGCTGGGCCAGCCGATTTCGATGCTGATCCCGGAAGTTGTCGGCTTTAAGCTGACAGGTGAGATGGTCGAAGGCACAACTGCAACCGACCTCGTCCTAAAAGTTGTCGAAATGCTGCGCGCCCACGGCGTTGTCGGCAAGTTCGTCGAATTCTACGGTGAAGGTCTCGACAAGCTGCCCCTCGCAGACCGCGCCACCATCGGCAACATGGCCCCTGAGTATGGTGCGACGTGCGGTTTCTTCCCCATCGACGCCGAAACCCTGCGCTACATGCGCACCACGGGCCGGGACGAGGACCGCATCGCGCTGGTCGAAGCCTACGCCAAGGAAAACGGTTTCTGGCGCGACGCGGATTACGATCCGGTCTACACATCGACCCTTTCGCTCGACATGGGCACCATTGTGCCCGCGATCTCGGGGCCCAAACGGCCGCAGGACTACGTTGCTCTCGACACTGCCAAAGCGGCATTTGCAGGCGAAATGTCTGACACGTTCAAGCGTCCGAACGACAAGGAAGTTGCGGTCGACGGCGAAGATTACACTATGTCCTCGGGCAAGGTTGTGATCGCGTCCATCACGTCGTGTACCAACACATCCAATCCCTACGTCATGATCGGCGCGGGTCTGGTAGCTCGCAAAGCCCGCGCCTTGGGTCTGAACCGCAAGCCATGGGTCAAAACATCGCTGGCCCCCGGTAGCCAAGTCGTCTCCGCCTATCTGGAGGCCGCGAACCTGCAAGAGGATCTGGACGCCATCGGCTTCAACCTCGTGGGCTATGGCTGCACGACCTGTATCGGCAACTCTGGCCCGATCCAACCCGAGCTGTCCAAGGCGATTGCCGAAGGCGATCTGGTGGCGACATCGGTCCTGTCGGGCAACCGCAACTTTGAAGGCCGGATTTCGCCTGATGTGCGCGCCAACTACCTTGCCTCACCGCCGCTGGTGGTCGCCTACGCGCTGGCCGGTGACATGAACATCGACATCACGACCGAGCCGCTGGGTCAGGACAAGGACGGCAATGACGTATACCTGAAAGACATTTGGCCCACCTCACAAGAGGTTGCCGAGCTGGTGGAACAGACCGTGACACGCGAAGCCTTCCTTTCGAAATACGCCGACGTCTTCAAAGGCGACGACAAATGGCAGGACGTCGACGTCACCGAGAGCGAGACATACGATTGGCCAACCGCCTCGACCTACGTGCAAAACCCGCCATATTTCCAAGGCATGTCCAAAGACCCCGGCGTCATCACCAACCTCGAAGGCGCGAAAGTGCTGGCGATCTTGGGTGATATGGTCACCACCGACCACATCTCGCCTGCCGGGTCGTTCAAAGATACGACGCCTGCTGGTCAGTACCTGATCGAGCGTCAGGTGCCGGTGCGCGAGTTCAACTCGTATGGTTCGCGACGTGGCAACCACGAGGTGATGATGCGCGGCACATTCGCCAACATTCGCATTAAAAACGAGATGCTCGACGGCGTCGAAGGCGGCTACACCAAAGGTCCGGGTGGCGATCAGGCCGCGATCTTTGACGCAGCCATGGCCCACAAAGAAAACGGCACGCCGCTGGTGATCTTTGCGGGCGAGCAATACGGCGCAGGATCATCGCGCGACTGGGCGGCCAAAGGCACGGCTCTGTTGGGCGTGAAGGCCGTGATTGCCGAGAGCTTTGAGCGTATTCACCGCTCGAACCTTGTGGGCATGGGGGTTATCCCGTTTGAGTTCACGAATGGCGACAGCCGCAAATCTCTGGGCCTGACGGGCGAAGAAACAGTGTCTATCTCTGGCCTCGATACCATCGAGCCGCTGCAAACCGTGCCTTGCACAATTACGATGGCGGATGGGTCGGTGAAGGAGATTTCAATCAAGTGTCGCATCGATACCGCGATCGAGATTGAATATATCGAACATGGCGGCGTGCTGCACTACGTGTTGCGGAACCTCGCAGCCGCGTAAGCCAGCGCTCTTAAGCATTGAAAAAGCCCCCACAGTGTCGGGGGCTTTTTTCGTTGGATTGACATCACCCGCCGCCCGCGATCTCATCAAGACATGGAAAAAGTTGTTCTCGTAACTGGCGGCACACGCGGCATCGGGCTGGGCATTGCTGATGACCTTCGCGCAGATCATTCGGTTGTTGTCACCTATAACACCACCGCGCCTGCAAATGGTGTTGCCAGAATCCAAGCCGATTTATCGCAGCCTGAATGTGCAGAGCGGGTCATCGCAGAGGTGATCGCCCAATACGGACGGCTCGATGTCTTGATTAACAACGCAGGCTATGTCACTGAAACCCCTTTGGAAACCCTCGATCTCGATGCTTATCGCCGGACGTTTGAGGTAAACCTATTCGCGCCCATGGCGCTAGTGACCGCGGCTCTGCCACACCTGAAACCGGGGGCTTGCGTGGTGAACATCTCGTCCATCAACGCGCGCCTTCCGGCACTCAGCGCCCCCGCCTATTCCGCGTCGAAAGCCGCCGTGAACACTTGGACGCG
The DNA here is from genome assembly GCA_937931795.1 of uncultured Paracoccaceae bacterium. Taxonomy (GTDB): domain Bacteria; phylum Pseudomonadota; class Alphaproteobacteria; order Rhodobacterales; family Rhodobacteraceae; genus JALZWD01. Next base: position 543 of record CALHAP010000009.1, on the reverse strand, counting down.
CGGTGTCGCGAAAATGCTGGGACCAAAGGGTATCCGCGTGAATGCGGTCGCACCGGGTGCAATTGAACGCGATGAAAGCGCGCGACCGCAGGAATTGATCGACATATTTGTCAAAGACACAGCGCTGGCACGACACGGCGTGCCCGCCGATATAGCCGGTGCCGTTCGGTTTTTATGTTCCGATGCGGCCAGCTTTATCACCGGTGAGACGCTGACAGTGTCCGGTGGTTATAGGCTCTAGCGACCCAACGCCTCGTTCAACGCAGGTACGAACCGGCGCTCATAGTCCGTGCCAATCAGCGGCCCCGTAAAACGAAACAAGACCTCGCCTTCGCCATCAATGATGAAGGTCTCAGGCGGTGCAGTGACCCCCCAATCCAGCGACGTGCGACCCGAACGGTCGTAAATACCCGCAAAGAACGGGTCGTCGTATTCGGAAAGATAAGCCTCTGCATTCTCGGACGGATCACGAAAATTGACACCTGCGACACGAATGCCCTGCTCGGCCATCTCTAGCAAAACCGGGTGTTCGGCGCGGCATGG
>CALHAP010000008.1 GCA_937931795.1 uncultured Paracoccaceae bacterium | reverse complement strand
CGACCGTGACGGCGTTGAGCGTGGTCAGGTTCTGGTCAAGCCCGGTTCCGTGGATCCGCACACCAAGTTTGAGGCCGAGGCCTACATTCTGACCAAGGAAGAGGGTGGCCGTCACACGCCGTTCTTCGCCAACTACCGCCCGCAGTTCTACTTCCGGACCACGGACGTGACCGGCACAGTTGTTCTGCCCGAGGGCACCGAGATGGTGATGCCGGGCGACAACCTGAAGTTCAACGTCGAGCTGATCGCGCCCATCGCGATGGAGCAGGGCCTGCGCTTCGCGATCCGCGAAGGTGGCCGGACTGTTGGCGCCGGTGTTGTGTCAAAGATTGTTGAATAACAATCATTGAACAACACCGAGTGGGTGGCAGGCGACTTTGCTCTTGGGCAAAGTCTGCCGGGAACCCACCACGGTTGAGAAATAAGAGGGCCGCTGGAGAAATCCGGCGGCCTTTCAGCTTAAATTTAGAATTCGCACGGTTGTTTATCATTGGATATGGCACATGCTGAAAAGCCCTCAAATTCCACTTACTTTTAGATTGGGTGGTCATTGTTATCCTTGGCCGGACAAAATTGAGACAACGGTGCAATGCTATCAAAGTGAGTGGGAGCTATTGACCAGTCTCGCGGGAAGTCAACTTGAAGAGCGGGGCCAGTTTCAACGAATTATTGCGCGTGCATTGGATCACGACCCCATTTGCAAGTCATGGTTTAAAGAGCGTGCACCTCGAAAATCGCAACCTCACTTTCTAAAATACCAACAATCTGAATATGAGACTTATCATGAGGCAGCAGGCCGTGTTTTGGGCGGTCGGCCCGATACGGACGATACCGATCACGCAAGATTCAATGGGCTAATTGCTGAAATTCAAGCAAGTGGTGTTGTCACAGCGTGTGGTGCAATTGTCTTTCATGGTCGCGTTAGGAAAGGATCAATATGTAGCACCGCGCAACATGGTTTTCTTTCCACGAGCCTCGATCCAGTGGTGGCAATCAATAGCGCATTTAGAAGGGGGTTCGATGCAAAAATCTGTGATCAAGATCCGAGTTTGCAGAAGCAGATACTGATGATTGAGTTGGCGCATGACATGCCTGCGATTTGGGGGCAATACACACAAAGTCATGAGTACGAACTGTTGTTTGCTCCGCCGCTAGATATGACTATTATCACTAGCAAGACAGTTGATGACTTTGAGCTTTTGCATGTCGAAATGAGCTGTTTACAGCGAGAGAGCAAAGGCCTATAGCCCCCATATCCAACAGGGTGCCCCACCGGGCGCCCTTTTCCGTTGGACACCACGACCCGCACCTGATGGTGCGACAAAGACGCGACGAGGGCCTGCGATGAGCGCATGTCCTCCTCTCCGATCTAGACCCTAGATAAAGGGTGATGCTTATGGCCGCTCAGAGCCAAAACATCCGTATTCGCCTCAAGGCGTTTGATTACCGGGTGCTTGATGCAAGCACACAGGAAATCGTTTCCACAGCCAAGCGCACAGGGGCCTCCGTTCGTGGCCCGATTCCGCTTCCAAACAAAATCGAAAAGTTCACCGTTCTGCGTGGCCCGCACATCGACAAGAAGAGCCGCGACCAGTTTGAGATCCGCACGCACAAGCGTTTGCTGGACATCGTGGACCCGACACCCCAGACCGTGGACGCGCTGATGAAGCTCGACCTGGCCGCTGGTGTTGACGTTGAAATCAAAGTCTGAGGGGGGCAGTAGATTATGTTGCGCTCAGGTGTAATTGCGAAAAAGCTCGGTATGACCCGGCTTTTCATGGAAGACGGAAAGCAGATCCCTGTCACCGTTCTTCAACTCGACGCCTTGCAGGTTGTCGCCCAGCGGACTGAAGAGAAGGACGGCTATAGTGCTGTTCAGCTCGGCGCTGGCACCCCCAAGGTCAAGCGCGTGTCCAAAGCGATGCGCGGCCACTTTGCCAAAGCCGGTGTCGAGCCCAAGCGGAAGGTCGCGGAATTCCGCGTCGCTGCTGACAATCTCATCCCCGTTGGTGAAGAGATCATCGCGGCCCACTACTTTGACGGTCAGTTCGTCGACGTGTCGGGCACATCCATCGGTAAAGGTTTTGCTGGTGCGATGAAGCGTCACAACTTTGGCGGTTTGCGCGCGACACACGGTGTGTCGATCTCGCACCGTTCGCACGGCTCGACAGGTCAGTGTCAGGATCCTGGTAAGGTTTTCAAGGGTAAGAAAATGGCGGGCCACATGGGTGCTGCCAAGATCACAACCCAGAACCTGCAAGTGGTCCGCACAGACGTCGATCGTGGTCTGATCATGGTCAAAGGCGCTGTTCCCGGCTCCAAAGGTGGTTGGGTCACAATCAAGGACGCGGTGAAAAAGCCGATCCCTGAGAATGCGATCTTCCCCGCAGCCTTGGCCTCTGCTGCCAAAGCCGCAGTGAAAGCCGCAGAAGAAGCCGCAGCCCAAGCCGCAGCCGAGGAAGAGGCCGCAGCAGCAGCCGCCGCCGAAGCTGAGCAGGCCGCACTGGATGCGGCTGAGACCGAAACGCCAACCGAGGGAGGCGAGAACAATGAAAGCTGATGCAATCAAACTGGACGGCAAAAAAGCGGGTTCTGTTGATCTCGACGACGCCATCTTTGGTCTGGAGCCACGCAAGGACATCTTGCACCGTGTGGTCCGCTGGCAGCGCAACAATGCACAGGCCGGTACGCACGAGGTTCTGACGCGCTCGGAAGTGAGCTACTCGACCAAGAAGATCTACCGCCAAAAAGGCACCGGTGGCGCACGTCACGGGTCTCGCAAGGCGCCGATCTTCCGCAAAGGTGGTATCTACAAAGGTCCAACAACGCGCAGCCACGGTCACGAGTTGACCAAGAAGTTCCGCAAGCTGGGTCTGCGCCACGCGCTGTCTGCCAAAGTGGCAGCGGGCGAGTTGGTCATCGTAGACGACATCTCGATCAAGGACGCCAAGACAAGCGCTCTGGCCAAACAGGTTGGCGCGCTCGGTTGGAAGCGTGCGCTGATCATCGACGGGGCACAGGTGGACGAAAACTTCGCCCGCGCCGCGCGCAACATCGAAACCCTGGACGTTCTCCCCTCGATGGGTGCCAACGTCTACGACATCCTGCGCAGCGACACACTCGTGTTGACCAAAGCAGGCGTCGAAGCACTGGAGGCCCGTTTGAAATGAGCGCCAAGGCAGACCATTACGACGTGATCCGCAAGCCGATCATCACCGAGAAAGCCACAACCGCGTCCGAGAACAACGCTGTGGTTTTTGAAGTGGCGATTGAGGCCAACAAACCGATGATCAAAGAGGCCGTCGAGGCGCTGTTTGGTGTAAAGGTCAAGGCCGTGAACACGACAATCACCAAAGGCAAAGTAAAGCGTTTCCGCGGCGCCCTCGGCACTCGCAAAGACGTCAAGAAAGCCTACGTGACGCTCGCTGAGGGCAACACGATTGACGTGAGCACTGGCCTGTAAGGGCAGGGTGCTTTCGTGAGAAGTTAGGGGCCTCCGCGGAAACGCGGGGGCCTTTTTTGCGTCTTGAAGGATTAGCTTCAGTATGCACTCTGCTTAAAGGTGAATTCAGGAGATTTTAGTGTCAGATTTAGTACCAGCGGCAAATGTGGAGCTGATGACGTCCTCTGGGATGCCAGTTTTAATGCAAAAGATAAGACCACAATGGCAAGCTAAATCCCTTATTCAAAGGGTTAACCGTCTCTTAGATGTTGATCCGAGCAGTGCATGTCAAAGGCTATTCAATGCTGCAATCCATGACCTCAGAGAAAAAATCGTTGTTGCAGGAATCGATATCGCTAAAGAGGCGGCTGTTCAGTTCAAGCTTCCACCTATTAGCAAAGATGAAGAT
>CALHAP010000007.1 GCA_937931795.1 uncultured Paracoccaceae bacterium | reverse complement strand
GCTTTAGGGACCGCGTTTGATTTCAAAGACTTGCGCGTCGTCACCTTCGGTAATGCGCAGCACTTCATGACCTGCCTCGCTGCAAAAATGCGGCAAATCGACCAAGGCCATCGCGTCATCACAAGTGATGGTCAGCACATCGCCCGGTGCCATCCCGTTCAGTAGTTTGCGCGCTTTGAGCACGGGCAGGGGACAGAGCAATCCGCGTGCGTCGTAGTCGGTGCCACTCATCGTGGGATCTCGAAATCAGGGGCGGCGAGGGTGAAGCCGTCGAAATGAAAACCGGGACTGACGGTGCATCCGACGAGCGTCCACCCGTGGGCCGCATGTGCCGCTTGCCAGTGATCCTTCTCGACGATCAACTGTGGCGATTGACCGTCTAGCAGATCGGGTCCCAAGACCGCATCATGCGCAGGCCCCGCCTCCGTCGCGGCACGGCTCAGGATCAACGGGTTGCCCGCGTACCAATGCCAAATCTCGACCGCGTCAACCCGGTGCCACCGACTACGCTCGCCCTCGCGCAGCAGAAAGTAGATGCAGGTCCCAGTGGGGCGCCCGTCATTATCAGCAACCCACGTCTGGCGATAATACCCGCCTTCGGGGTGAGGCGCGAGGTCGAGGTGGGTGATGATTTGATCAGGGGTCATGGGGACACTGGTCATAAAGTGCGACCCACCCTAAAAAAGGGTGGGTGCAGATTTCTTCGCATATTACCGCAAAATCCCGCGCCCCGCGTATTCCGCCGTCTCGCCCAGCATTTCTTCGATGCGGATCAGCTGGTTGTACTTGGCCAACCGGTCCGACCGCGCGAGCGAGCCGGTTTTGATTTGGCCGCAGTTGGTCGCTACGGCGAGGTCGGCGATGGTGGCGTCTTCGGTTTCGCCCGAGCGATGGCTCATCACTGTCGTGTAGCGCGCGCGGTGGGCCATATCGACGGCTTTGAGCGTCTCGGTCAGCGTGCCGATTTGGTTGACCTTGACCAGCAGCGAGTTGGCTGTGTCGGTGTCGATGCCTTGTTTCAGGCGCACGGGGTTGGTCACGAACAGGTCGTCGCCGACAAGCTGTACCTTGTCGCCCAGCTCGGCGGTGAGGGCCTTCCAGCCGTCCCAATCGTCCTCGGACATGCCGTCCTCGATGGACAGGATCGGGTAATCGGCGACCAGTTTGGCGAGGTAGGCGACGTTTTCGTCCGACGACAGCGAGGCGTTCTCGCCCTTCATCTCGTATTTGCCGTCGCGGTAGTATTCGGTCGCGGCGCAATCCATGGCCAACATGATGTCGTCGCCCGGCGTGTAGCCTGCCTTTTCAACGGACTTCAGGATGAAATCGAGTGCGGCGCGTGTGGACGAGATGTCGGGCGCAAAGCCGCCCTCGTCGCCGATCCCTGTGGATAGGCCCGCCGCTGACAGCTCTTTTTTCAACGTGTGAAAGATCTCGGATCCCATGCGCACCGCGTCGCGGATGTTTGTGGCGCTGACGGGCATGATCATGAACTCTTGGATGTCGATCGGGTTGTCCGCGTGTTCGCCGCCGTTGATGATGTTCATCATGGGCACTGGCAACACACGCGCGGATGTACCGCCGATGTAGCGAAACAGGGGCTGACCGCAGTAGTCCGCCGCTGCCTTGGCTGTGGCCATCGACACGCCGAGGATCGCGTTGGCGCCGAGGCGGCCTTTGTTTTCGGTCCCGTCGACTTCGATCATCGTCTCGTCAATTTCGACCTGCTCGGTGGCGTCGGCCCCCAGCAGCGCTTCGGCCAGCTCGCCGTTGACGGCAGCCACGGCTTCCAGCACGCCTTTGCCCATGTAGCGGTCTTTGTCTCCGTCGCGCTTTTCCACCGCTTCGTGGACGCCGGTGGAGGCTCCCGATGGCACGGCCGCGCGGCCCATGGTGCCGTCGTCGAGCGTCACATCCACCTCGACTGTGGGGTTGCCCCGGCTGTCGAGGATTTCGCGGGCGTGGATGTCGATGATCGTGCTCATGAGCGTGGTCTCCTGATGGGGATACTGTGATTTAACGCTGCTATAGCGGGGCTTGGTCCGAGATGGAAGGTGTGCGCCGGGCCGCCATATGCTCGCGCCAGAACGCGAACAGACCCGAGCCGATGACAATGGCGGTGCCTGCGATCATCCAGACGTCGGGCCGCTCGTCAAACACCAGATAGCCGATCACCAGCGCAAACAGGATGCGGCTGTAGCGGAACGGGGCCACCGTCGCAACGTCGCCAGTGCGCGTGGCTGTGATGATCGCGAGGTAGGCGAGGACACCGATCACGATGGCGATCCCGAGGCGCGCGGTGTTGGCGGTGTTGGGCGAGATGTAGCTGTCGCCGCCAAAGAGCATCATGCCGAGGCCCACGGGGATGAAGGCGAGGAATGCCGAGACGGAGAACTGGTTGGCCGTCGCCTCCGCAGGGGCCAGCCGCGTGAGAACGTCGCGCGCGGCCAATCCGATAACCCCTTGGACCGCAAAGAGCGAGGCGGGCTGGAAAGCGTCCGTGCCGGGCTGGATGATCAGCAGAACGCCGAACAATCCGATGAAAATCGCGAGCCACCGCCGCCAACCGACGGTTTCTTTGAGGAACACTGCGGCCCCCAGCGTGACAGCGAGCGGAACGACTTGGATAATGGCCGAGGCCGATGAAATGGGTATCAGCGATAGGGCGGTGACAAAGCCGACGCTGCCCACGATCTCGGCGAGCGTGCGGGCCAAAACGATGGGGTGCCACATCACAGGCGTCCAGACGGGGGATTTTTGCAAGTAGGCGAGGCCGAGGAACGCGAGAGTGCCGCCGATGCCCAGTACGATGAAAATCTGCCCGGTCGAGATCTGCGTCGACATCTGTTTGATCAGCATGTCCTCCACCGCGAACAGCCCCATCGCGAGGATCATAAACAGGCTGCCGCGAATGTTATCCAAGCCGTTAAGTCCTTAATCTGATGTGCGTTTAACAGCATAGAGCTCTAGGCGGTGCCCTTTAAGATCATAGCCCAGGCGTTTGGCGATGCGGGCCTGTAGCTCTTCGATCTCGGGGTCGACAAACTCGATGACGTCACCGCTGTGCATGTCGATTAGGTGGTCGTGGTGGTCGCGGTCGGCGGCCTCGTAACGGGCGCGCCCATCGCCAAATTCGTGTTTCTCGACGATGCCGGTTTCCTCGAACAATTTGACTGTGCGGTAGACGGTGGCGATGGAAATGCCTGCGTCAAGGGCCGAAGCGCGTCTGTGAACTTCCTCCACATCTGGGTGGTCTGTCGCATCGCCGAGCACCCGCGCGATGATGCGGCGTTGATCGGTCATGCGCAGGCCGTGGGCCTCGCAGCGGTCGAGAATGGATGTGGGCATGGGCGTCTCTGATCTGGCGTGCCCTGTCGGTCTAGCGGGTTCCGCGCCCGACCTCAACGCGCGGCAGGCGCGGGCTGATCCGCAGCCAACTGCCCCCGAGCGTGTGGGCCCGCGCGCCTGTCCCCAGCTTGAAGCGCGCAAGTTCGGCGGCGTGGTCGGTGTCGAGCGTGCCGAGGTCCATCTGGCAGCACTCACGGGTTGCATAATAGCGCGCGGCGTCGTGCAGGATGACGCGGTGTGCACCGAGCTTGCGCCCTTCCTCGCTCGTCCAGCCAAGCTGATAGGTGACGCCGACCCCGTGCTGGATGAACAGCATATGGGCCAGTGCGTCGCGTTTGCGGTAGGCGGTAAAGATGCGCGTGGCCTTGGGGCTGGTCTGTGCGATGGCGTGGAGCAGCGCAGGGGTGACCACCTTATAGCGGCGCGCGCGGGCCATGTCGGCGGCGTGTGTTAGCAGCGGGTGGGCTTCGTGCGCTACCATCGGCTGATGGCTGATCCGCAGTGCATTGTCTTGGGCGCGCCGCAGGGCATTGCGCCATTTGCCGTGCATCTGGGCGAGCAGATTTGGTGCGCTGATGTCCCACAGCCCAACGGTGGCGGGCGTGAAAACCTGTCGGTAACCCGCCGCGCGGAGGCCCGCAGCATCTTCGGCCTCGATCAGCCGCAGCGGCAGGGCGCGCAAGATGTTATGGTCGAATGGTGCGGTCCAAACTGGCCCGCGAACTGTCGTCGGCATCTGGCCCCCGATCACCAAAGCAGAGCCTGTCTCCCAAGACACAAACCGCGCCTCACGCCCAAGCGCATGTAGGGCGCGCAGGTAAACTGCGTGCTGTTGCAGCGGCACGAGTTTGTCATCGGGCGGGGGATCAGTGGTGAAAACCATCTCCGCCGTTAACGCATTGAACACTTACGACGTGGTTAATGTCGCCATGCGAAAGCTTCCGAAAACCGTGCGCGGAAACACCGCACCCGCCCCGAGGCTCACCCCGTTTGGAGCGACCCTCGTAGCGTTGGCGGTGGCACTGCCTGTAGGGGCGGTGCTGACATTCATCGACTGGCTGATTTAGCCGAGCTGCACGAGGGCATGACGTTTGCGCCCCGCGCTCAGCTTGATAGGTTGGGCCAGCAATGCTGCATCCACCATCAGCCCACCGTCAGTCAGGGGGGCATCGTTGAGCTTCGCCCCGCCGCCATCGATCAGACGTTTCGCCTCTTTGCCACTGCCCGCCAGACCAGAGCGCACGATCAGTTGCACCACGGAAATTCCATCGCCCACTTCCTCCGCGCTAAGGGTCAGCGTTGGCAGATCGTCGCCCGTGCCGCCATTTTCAAACACCTCGCGCGCGGTCGCCTCAGCGGCAGCGGCGGCATCCGCGCCGTGCAGCAGGGTGGTGACCTCATTGGCGAGGATGATCTTGGCCGCGTTGATCTCGGACCCGCCAAGCGCGCCGAGGCGATCACATTCGCCGATTGGCAGCTCGGTGTAGAGCTTGAGAAAGCGCCCGGTGTCAGCATCCGTGGTGTTGCGCCAGTACTGCCAGAACTCGTAGGGGCTATACATATCGCCGTTCAGCCAAACAGCGCCCGACTGCGATTTGCCCATTTTCTTACCGTCAGACGTGGTCAGCAGGTGCGAGGTCATCCCGTAGACCTCGCCCTCGACGACACGCCGCGTCAGGTCGATACCATTGACGATATTGCCCCATTGGTCGCTGCCACCCAGCTGTAGGATACAGCCGTAACGGCGATGAAGCTCCATGAAATCATAGGCTTGCAGGATCATGTAGTTGAATTCAAGGAACGATAGGCTCTGCTCGCGGTCCAGCCGCGATTTGACGCTCTCGAACGACAGCATCCGGTTGATCGAGAAATGCCGCCCGATGTCGCGCAGGAAATCGAGGTAATTCAACTCGTCCAGCCATTCGGCGTTGTTGATCATCATCGCATCCGACGGGCCGTCACCGTAGGTCAGGTAGCTGGAAAACACCTGCTTGATACCCGCGATATTGGCGTTGATCTGATCAGGCCCCAACAGGGGGCGTTCATCGGCGCGAAAGCTGGGGTCGCCCACTTTTGTCGTGCCGCCTCCCATCAGGGTGATCGGTTTGCCGCCCGTCTTCTGCAACCACCGCAGCATCATGATCTGAATAAGCGAACCTACATGCAGCGAGGTCGCCGTTGCGTCAAAGCCGATGTAGGCGGGTTGCCCCCCCTTGGACAGCGCCTCGTCCAGCCCCTGATAATCCGTGCAATCGGCGAGAAAGCCGCGCTCTTGCATCACGTTGATGAAGTCGGATTTAGGGTGGTAGGTCATATGCGTGTCCTTCGGGGGTTTGGTCGTGCTAGACCTGTCTATAAGAGGGCTGGGCCTGAGGGGGAAGGGAATGTTGAAAGCACTGAAATCGGGGCAGCCCGTGCGCGTGTTGGGTGCTATGTCGGGCACCTCGCTGGACGGCGTGGATGCTGCGGTTATCGAGACCGATGGTGTGCGCATCACCGCCTTTGCCGAGACCGCGTTCCGCCCCTATTCAGCCGCCGAACAACAGGTGTTGCGCGAGGGTTTGGGGCATTGGTCAGGACCAGCTGTCGAGGCCGCAGCCGAACTGGTCGAGACGGCCCATGCCGAGGTGCTCAGCCAATTTCATGATGTGGATTTGATAGGCTTTCACGGCCAAACCCTCGCGCATGATCCCGCAGGCGGTCGCACCCATCAGGCGGGCAGCGGGGCGATTTTGGCCGAGGTGCTGGAGTGCCCCGTCGTCTGGGACTTCCGCTCAACCGATGTCGCAATGGGCGGGCAGGGTGCGCCGCTGGCCCCGTTCTATCACTTCGCACTGGCGCAATCACTGGGCGATGTCGGACCCGTAGCCATGCTCAATCTGGGCGGCGTTGGTAATCTGACATGGATCGACCCTGCCGCCGAGACGCCCGATGCGCCGGGCGCTCTGCTGGCGTTTGACACTGGCCCCGCGAATGCGCCAATCAATGATCTGATGCAGGCGCGTTTGGGCAGACCCTATGACGCAGATGGTATCTTGGCCGCGAACGGGCAGGTCGATCGGGATATTGTTGATGACTTTGTTTCTCACACATATTTCCAACGTCTTCCGCCCAAAAGCCTTGATCGTGACGACTTTGCGGGGCTGTTGGACGCTGTGGCAGGGCTGTCCGATGTTGATGCTGCCGCGACCCTGACGGCCTGTGCTGTGCGTGGCGTTGTGCTGTCGATGGCGCATTTGCCTAGCCCACCCCGGCGTCTTTTGGTGGCCGGCGGCGGGCGGCATAACGCTGCTATGATGGCGATGTTGCGCGCTGATTTGCCTTGTGCCGTGGACCCGGTCGAGGACGTCGGGCTGGACGGCGATATGCTCGAGGCGCAGGCCTTCGCCTATCTCGCCGCCCGTGTCGTGCGCGGCCTGACCACGTCTGCACCGGGCACTACAGGTGTCGCGGCTGCGGTGGGCGGGGGCGAGATATCACTGCCGGGGCAATTGGCAGCGCTAGAAATCGAATGACATTTGGCTGTCGGGTCGTTTGGGGGCCGCTTTGCGATCCGGGTCGCGGCGAAAGTGGCGTTGGCCTTTGCGGCTGGCGTGTTTGGTAACGATACCGCGTGCTTCATCGCGAAACCCGGCCTCGCGCCGCACGGCGAACACCGCTTCTTTCGCGGCGCGCGCCGAGGCTGCCACATCGACGATTGGCGCAGGGTAGGCGCGGCCCAGCAATTGCCCAGTACCCTCCCATGTCCATGGCGTTTGCAAGTGCGCGTCGGGGACATGCGCCAACTCTGGGCACCAGCGACGGGTAAAGGCACCTGTGGGGTCTTGGTCCAGCCCTTGCTTGATGGGGTTGTAAATGCGCACCGTGTTGATGCCCGTCACGCCTGACTGCATCTGCAACTGCGACCAGTGAATCCCCGGCTCATAGTCTGTGAAATACCGCGCCAGCGTCGGGCCAAAGCTGCGCCAATCGAGCCAGAGATGATAGGCCGCCACCGCTGTCACCATCGAGCGCATCCGGAAGTTCAGCCATCCGGTCGCGCGGGTGAACCGCATACAGGCATCAACAAATGGCAGGCCCGTCTCGCCCATTTCCCACGCGTGTAGACGCGCCGCATCGCTCTCGCGCGGGCGCATCCCCTCGTAGGCGCGGTGTAGGCAATGGGTTTCGATACGCGGTTCGTCCTCTAGCTTTTGCATGAAATGATCGCGCCACGCGAGGCGGGCCTCGAACGAGCGCATGGCTTTGGGCCACGTCGTGCGCGTGCCCTTTACCTCGGACGTGCGCGCGGCCCCGGCATGCGCCGCCTCGCGCACCGAGAGTGTCCCGGCGGCCAGATGTGGGGACAGACGCGAACAGGCCCATTCTCCGAGCAGCGGCGAAGACATTGCGGATTGGTAGCTCTCACCGCGCTGCGTCAGAAACCCGCCGAGCAGTTGCAACGCCTGTTCGCGCCCGCCGATTTGCCGCTGGGGGCAGGGATCGGGCTGCATCTGTGGCGGCACAATCGGACCGGGGTCGATGGCGACAGGCGCGAGCGCGGACGGCGTCTCGATAGTCGGCTGCGCGATATGGCGGTTGCGGGCTGCGGCCCAAGTGTCGCGGTTGGCGAGCCGGCGCACGACACCACATTGCTGGATCTCCTGCCAGTGAACAGACCTTTCGCGCGCCCAAGCGGCTACCCTGATGTCGCGCGCATAAGTCCAAGCATTGCCGGTTTCCTCATGGCTGATCACCTTTTCAAAACAATGCTCTGCGCGCAGGACTTCAAGTTGCTCCACAGCGTCGCCCTGCCGGACAATCAGCGGCATCCCGAGGCGGGCCAGATCACCGCGCAGCGCATGCAGGCTATCCTCAAAAAACGCCCATTGTCTCGCAGAGGTATCGGGCAATCGCCAATACGCGGGTTCAATCACATAGAGCGGAATGACCGGGCCAAGCGATGCAGCCCGCGCCAGCGCCGGGTGATCGGTGATGCGCAGGTCGCGCTTGAACCAAAGGAGAACGGGCTTTGTCATCGCCCTGACATAGTGCGCGATTTGCTTCTGTGCAGGGGGTCAGAGCGGCAGGTGGATGTTAAACGCCTGACGGATCGCCGCATCGGTCATGGGGTCGAATGCAGCAGCGGAGGGCGCGGCCAAGATCGCCTCTTTGCGGGCGATGGCTTGCTCGATCAGATCCGGCTTGTCGCGTTCTTCCCATTCTTTGGGCGAGGTGCGGTCGGCGGTGGCGGGGTAGACGTATTCGGTTTGCATCAAAGCCAGTGTTTGGTCGGTCCCGAGGTAGTGCCCCGGCCCGCCGAGGCAGGTCTGGCGCATTGCCTCTAGGGCGAGAGTGTCGTCGGTCACTTCGATGCCGCGCACGCAGCGTAGGGCTTGGCCGATCAGGTCGTCGCCCAAGATCAGGCTTTCGTGGCAAAACCCCAGCAGCGAGGCGTGCATGCCCGCCGCCTCATAGACCATATTGAGACCCGACAGGCCCGCCATGACGTTCGAGCACATCTGTTCCCACCCGGCTTGCATATCTGGCAGTTTGGCGTCGGCGATGCCTGCGGCGGCCCCACCGGGCAGCCCGTAGAACTGATGCATCTGCGCGCAGCCTGCGGTGAGTAGCGCCTGTTCGCCCGACCCACCCGACATGGCCCCGGTGCGCAGATCGCTGACGAACGGCCACGTCCCAAAGATCGCCGGATGCCCCGGTTTGATTGCGTTGACATAGACGACGCCGGCCATACATTCTGCCACCGCTTGGACAATCGCGCCTGCGATGGGGGCGGGGGCCGTGGCACCGGCTTGGCCCGCTGACAACAACAAAACGGGCATGCCTGCCGCGATGCAGTTTTCCATGACCTGACAAGACTCAGTGGCAAATTTCATCGGGGGCACGACAAAACAGTTGGAATTCCCGACAAAGGGCCGCGCCCGCCACGCCTGCTCACCACCCGCGATCATGTGCAACATCTCTATGGCGGGGGGGACATATTCGGGCAGGGTGAAGGACGTGCCTATATATTTCGTGGTGCCCGCGCAGCAGGCGTAGATGGTGTTGAGGTCCAGTTCGAGATTGTCGGCGATGTCGCGCGCGATCATTGGGCGTTGGAGAAAATGGATGTTGTCGAGGTGGTCGGTGATGCGAGCGGCGTCGTACAGATCCTGCAAGGTGCTGTCGCGGTAGTTGCGGCCCAAAACGTCGACCATATGCACTGCCGCCCCCGCCGTGCCGTAGTGGACGTTTTGCCCCGTGAGATGCAGGTCGTGGGCGGGATCGCGGCCAAAGAGCGTGATGTCGCGGGAAGCCAACGCCAGCATATCTTCGACCAAAGCGCGCGGAAACCGCAAGCGTCCGTCGTCGCCCAAGATCGCGCCTACGGCGGTCATCACGTCGATGCCCGACTGCGGCGCGTCGATTAGGCCGATTTCTTCTAGCGCTGTCAGGGCCGCCTCATGGATGCGGGCGATATCGGTGTCGCTCAGTGGTTTGTAGGTGCCCCCGGTGAGGCCTGCGCGCACAGGGCGCATATCGTCTGACAAAGGGGCCGCGCGGGCGGCTACGCGGGCGGCGCGGCCCCCGCTACGGGATTTACGGGCGGGAGGGCTATCAATATGTGTCATGTCT
>CALHAP010000006.1 GCA_937931795.1 uncultured Paracoccaceae bacterium | reverse complement strand
ACCCCGATGCGCGTGGCACTGGTCCAACTGGGGGTCGCTGAGGGGGCTGCGATGTTTGTGTCCTCGACCCCGTCGATCCAGATCCGCGTCTTTGCGCCACTGGCCGAGACGTCCGATGTGATCACCATCAAATGCACGCCTGTGTCATTGGCGGGGATCTGCTGGGTGCTGGAGATGTCCCATTGCGCGCCGCTGCCGTATCCGCCAACGCCTGTTTTGTTCGCGAAATAAAAGGCCGAGCGCACCCCGCCGTTCGCGTCCGTGGCCCCGACCGCGATGAACTGGCCGGTCGCGGGGTTTGGTCGTCGCGCCAAGATCGCCATGGTAAAGCTGCCGCCCAGATCACCGTGGGCTATGTCGATGCGCTGTCGCCCGCCCGCGCCATTGTTGCTGGCGTGACCCTTTACCAGCAGTGTCGGTTGCCCCCCGATATCGGACACCACCTGTGCGACCGCAGCCCCGCCATCAACGTTCAACGGCGTCAGGGCCGACACGCCAAAGCTATCTATTAGCGCGCTCGGGTCGCTGACATCGCCTGCCGCCATCCCGCGCGCGGTGATCCATGCCGCTTTGCCCGGCAGATCGCTGTGGGCATAGGACGGGGCGGGGGCCGATACCGCAGCAATATCCCGCTCAATGGCGATAACCGAACGCCCAGAGGCCGTCTCGATTAGGGCATAGAGGTCGACAGTTTGTGCATCAGGCACTTGTGTCAGCGCGATGGTGAGCGCGCCCCGCTTGCTGCCTGCGACCGACAGCTTGGTGATGGCACCTGTGCCGGCAATCAGGCCCGCTTCGCTCGGGGTGTCAGCGCCTGATGGCCCGACGCCGATATGGATGGTCCCGGTTTGGGACGGGATCAGGGCGACCTCGAGCGTGTCATTTGCGCGGTTGGTCACCTCCGGGGTTTGGGTGAAGATCGGCCTGATTGTGCTGATTTCGTGGGCTGCGGGCGGCACGGCGTCGGCGCCGTACAGCTGCTGCCGCAACAAGACCAAGGCCCGACCGATCTGGTATTGCGCCGCGACATCGTGGTGCAACCGATCTGCCGAGGCATACCCCCGCGCATCAATATAATAACTGGTGTCATCGCGCAGACCCGTCGGCGCAATGCTGGTAAATACAGGTGCATCATTGACAGCATACCAGCCCACGGCTTGCGCCTGCCCGCTCATATCGGTGATCGTAATGCTGTTGCCTGCGGGATCGAGGCGGACCAACCAGCGACACAGGTTCTTTTGCTGCTGCGCGATGCCTTCGCGGGCGCGCTCGGATGAATTGGCATAGCCTGTGCCAAGGGTCGGGAGAACCGGCCCCAAGATCACATAGGGCATGTCTGCCCGGCCCAAATAATCACGGTGCGCCCTGCGTGACGTCAGGTGACTTTGCGCCCAGTTAGAGATGATCGGGTTTGACAGAGCCAGCGGCATCACGGTGGCCGGATCGGTGCTGCCGCTGTCGGCCTCTGCTGCTGTGACCGCGTCGGTGGCGTCGCGTTCGCCTTGGGCATAGATAATCTCGGACCAGCGGGTCGGTGTGGTGACCACGAACGGCGCAATGATGTCCGTCATGATGGCGTCAAATGTGTTAAATTCGACGCCGCCCGGCAGGAATGCCGCATGATTTTGCCCGCCCTGCGCCCGTTTGGCGATGATCCACTCGGATGCGGCAGTATACACCCCATCGCCGCCAACCGCGTCCGCCACATATGTTGCGGCCCCTGAGAGAGCGGACACACCGCTGCCGCCTACAGATTCCGAAATCGGCCCGCTTTGACCGTCAATCGTTTGGCCTGCGGGTATGAGTGTGAGCGGCAAAAAGGCATCCTCCGCCGGGACATTCAAATGACGCGGATTGGCGAGCCTGATCCGTGGATGTCGCCCCCAATCATCGCTGGGGACATCCGACAACGCGTTGGTGCCCACCATGTTCGACTGTCCAATAGCACTGCTGCCCACCGCAAATGTCGCGGCAGCAACCACGGTCAGGGAAAATGCCGCCTCTGCCGTCCCGCCCGAATTGGTAGCCCGAATGACGATTGTTGCGGTGGTAGGACTTGCTGCGGCTATGCCGCTCACTTCGCCAGTCGGTGTCAGGGTCAAACCATTGGGCAAGCCATCAGATGTTGGCGCAAGGGTGAAGGTCAGCCCCTCGCCTGAAAACGCCTGCGCTGTGGGGATCAGGGCTGCAATCCCCATGGTTAGGGTCTGATCTGGCAGGGCAGCGGTGCTTTGCGGGGCGGGGGAGCCGAGGTCACCGGGTTCGATGCTTTCGATCTGGCGGTAGCGCCCGCGTGCCATCAAGTGCAACGCACCATTTGTGTTAAGCCAAGCGTTATAATGGTAAACGCGACCCTCGGTCAGAGCGGTGATTTGCGTCACATCTGGGGCGATGCGGTCTGCCCCGTCCCATGTCACAACGGGTGGTCCATTGGGGGTGTCACCAATGGTGATTTGCACGTTTGCCTCCGGCGGGAGGTTTGGCGTTTCAAACACCACAGCTTCGCCACGTACATGCGCAATGTCGCGTCTCAGGGCCCGTTGCGTCGCGTCAAAGGTGATGATTTTTACCATGTTCAGTCGTCCCGCTTGCCAAGAAAATATGACGCGGACACTTAGTCAGAGGGTCTTAAACTGATGTTGCAGCACCGTGCGCGGATGGGCCTGATGCGGCAACGGTTTTGGCGATCAATCGACGTTTCATCGCGGCTTAACCAATACTTAAACAATTTTCATAAAGATGATCACAGTGTTTACCTTTATGGATATTGGAGCCGACCCACGTGGCAGATGTTCTCGACCTCAAGCGGCCCATCGCCCAAACGCGGCGGCCCTTGCCAATCAATGGCCCCGTAAACCACGGCAGACCCACAGCGCCGCCAAAAGTAGCACTGGTCCACGATTGGTTTCCCGGCCTTGCGGGAGGCGAACGGGTCACAGCCGAGCTTGCGCGCGCCTTTCCGGGCGCCCCCATTCATACGCTGTTTGACTTTCTAAGCGCCGAAGAACGCGCTTATGTGACGCAAAATGGACAGAGCGATATAATCACCAGCCGGTTGAACAATTTGCCCGGCGTACGGCGCTATTACCGGATGACGATGTTGGCCTGCACGCGCCATATCGAGCGGTTCGATTTGCGGGATTTTGATTGTGTAATCTCGTCCTCGGCGGCCTTTGCCAAGGGGGTGATCACCTCCGCCGATCAGCCCCATATCGCCTACATTCATTCGCCGCCGCGTTATGCCTACGATCTGTCAGGCGCATATATCGATAGCATCGGTGGGCCGCTGAAGGGACTAAAACAACACGTGGCACATAGGATGCTGCACAAGTTGCGGATGTGGGATCAACGCACGATAAACATGGTCGATATGGTGGTCGCTAATTCGCGGTATGTGGCCCGGCGCATCTGGAAAACCTATCGCCGCCGCGCCACGGTTGTTCATCCGCCGATCGACACCGACCGATTTGCGTTGAACGCAGGGCCGCGCTCTGGGGCCTTTGTCGCGGCGTCGCGGCTGGTGTCCTACAAACGTCTGGATGTGATCGTTGATGTGTTTTCCGCGCGCCCCGATCTCGCGCTGCGGGTCGTGGGGGATGGTCCTGAGATGGCGCAATTGCGCAGGCGGGCTGCGGGCAATGTGACCTTCGTCGGGGCCGTGTCAGACCCTGAAATGGTCATTGAATTGCAGCAGGCGCGCGCCCTCGTGTTTGCCGCTGACGAAGATTTCGGAATGTTGCCCGTCGAGGCGCAATCTTGTGGCACGCCAGTTATCGCTTATGGCAAGGGGGGCGTGCTGGAAACTGTGCGCCCTCTGGGTCAGGCAGACCCCACTGGCGTGTTTTTTGACGCGCAATCGACCCCATCGCTGCAGGGCGCGCTTGATCTTTTCATCGACGCAGAGGGCGATTTTGACCCCCATCGCATCCGCGCCCATGCGCTCGGCTTCGATACCCAGCACTTTCAGGCCAGCATGAAACGCATCGTTGATGACCAGTTGGGCCGGACATCATGACGGGCCGCCCCATCTATATCAACGGCAGGTTTCTGCTCGGGGCCAAGACAGCGGTCAATCAGGTCGCGCGCCGCCTGACCGCCGCACTGCTGGAGCGATTTGAGGGCGACAAGACCGCGCCAAACCTCCGTGTCGTCGTGCCCCATGGTGCGGGCGACATCCCCCAAGGGTGGCCAGTTCTGCGCATAGGCCGCAACTCTGGGCCTCTCTGGGATCAACTTAATTTGCCCAAGCTTGCGCGACGTGGGGTAGTCATCAACCTGACAAACGCGGCCCCGTTTTTTGGGCGGCACTATATCACATTGCTTCACGACGCGCAGGTGTTTGACGTTGAGGAGTCCTATGGGCGGGCTGTGCGCCGCTGGCGCAAGGCTGCCGCGCGGGCCGCTGGGCGCGCCGGTCGGTCGGTGCTGACTGTCTCGGCGTTTTCCAAAGACCGCCTGATCGCAAATAAAATCGCGCTGCCTGACCAGATCACCGTGATTCCAAACGGTGCAGACCATCTGCCCAAGGTTACGCGCGATATCTGGCAGGGCGGTCCTTCTTATGTTGTCGCGGGGGGATCAATCTTGCCACACAAGAACATCGCCCTTTTGTTTGAGGCTTTCGAGGATCGG
This sequence comes from uncultured Paracoccaceae bacterium, assembly GCA_937931795.1. Lineage (GTDB taxonomy): Bacteria > Pseudomonadota > Alphaproteobacteria > Rhodobacterales > Rhodobacteraceae > JALZWD01. Next base: position 3,473 of record CALHAP010000006.1, on the reverse strand, counting down.
GCCATGAGTGGCATCGAGCTGTGGATCACGGGTTCGGCCCTGCGCGCGGATTACGAAGCGGCGGGTTTCAACGTCCCCAAAAACGTGCGCTTCACCGGATTTCTCTCGCCCCGCGCGCTCAGCCAGACTTATGCGGGCGCTATGGCTGTCTGCATGCCGTCGCTGACCGAAGGGTTCGGGTTGCCTGTGGCCGAAGCGATGCGTCTGGGCACACCAGCAATTGTCGCGCCCTGCGGTGCCTTGCCCGACACGGCAGGGCCGAACGCGCTGATCGCCAGTCCATTTGACGCAACAGAGTGGGTGGGTGCGATCATAGCGCTGAAAAGCGACCGCGCATTATGTGACCAGCTTTCAGAGAAAAGCATAGATCATGCAGCCCAGTTTCAATGGGCCACAGCCGGCGCGCAACTGGCCGACGCGATTTTGGCAGTCCATAGCAGGCAACGGGTGAAGGGACGCGCGCCGTCTGCCACAAGCACTATGTCCGGGGCGCTGACATGACCGTCTCAGTGATCATCTGTTCGCACGCCAGACCGCAGATGCTGTCCGAGACATTGGCCGCTTTGGCGCGCCAAACACAGACGCCCGATGAGATCATCTTGTCGGTCGTGACCGAGACAGACCTGCCCGAGTGTGGCCCCCAGATCAGGGTCTGCACAGGCACAAAAGGCTCGTGTGTTCAACGCAACCGGGCGCTCGATCGGCTGTGGGCAAGCACGGATATCGTCGTGTTTATCGACGACGACTACCTCGCGCATCCGACAGCGATTGCAGAGATCGTGCAGGCCTTTCAAACCCACGGCGATGTCGTGGGTATAACGGGTCATCTACTGGCGGATGGTATCGGAACAGGCGGGCTGACGGCGCAGCAGGCGCGCGACATCCTGCGCGATGCCCCCGCCGCAGCCCCCGAAATCCTCCAAGACAACATGCCCGCGCTCTACGGGTGCAACATGGCGTTTCGGGCTGACGCCCTGCGAGACATTCGGTTTGACGAGGCGATGCCGCTCTATGGGTGGCAAGAGGACGTCGACTTTTCGGCGCGCGTTTCGGGTCGCAAGATCAAGATCGCAACATGGCGCGGCGTGCATTGTGGGGTGCGGGCGGGACGGACGGCACATGGGGGCCCTTTAGGCTATAGCCAGATCGCAAACCCCTTTTATATATGGCGCAAAGGCTCTATCACAGTCGGGTTCGCTCTGCGATTGATGGGCCGCAATCTCATCTCAAACGCTTATCGTAGTTTGCGTCCCGAGCCGTGGATCGACCGGCGCGGGCGTCTGTGGGGCAATGCCTTGGCTTTGTGGGACGTCGTGCGCGGCAGATCACGCCCGGACAGGATTTTGGCGCTGCAAAACCAGTTTTCAGGGGTAGAGACGCCGCAACACAGCGGCCACGGCACCGATGGTGATCTGCTCGACCCGCGGCAGGTTGGGTAGCGCGGAATGGCTCGGTCTCACCTCAATTGCGCCCCTGTCAAAACGATCAGGATTGCCCAGCACAGAGTGATACATCGTGGGCGGGGACACGGATGTGTCGCTTTGCCAGTCAATCATCTCCGCAATATCGGGCAGGTTTTGGCGCAAAACATTGGTGATCGTGTCACGCGGCGTGGCGGCGAACTGCGCGTAGCTGATGCGTGTGACGGCGCGTTGTCGGGCCAGCATCCGGGCCGAGTGTTCGACCTTGGCCCAGTCCCACGCGCTGCGCAGCACCGTTGGTCGGATCATATCGCCGCCGCGAGAGGGGTCAAATTTGCGCCGTCGCCAAGACGCCATAACATCGGCAGGATCGCGGGTGACATGCAGGATTTGACAGTCCACCAGCCCAGCCATCAGCCACCCACGCGGCCCCGCTTTCGAACTATCGAGCACCACGGGCCTGCCGCTAACAGCACGGATCGCCGCAAACAGGCGGCTTTGATGTCCGCGCATTTCGGTGATCTGTGGATCGGTTGCAAGGCGGCGCAGATCGAACCGCCGCCCCGCCAGATACCGGTTGCGGACCACGGCGTTTTCCAGCGTTTTCAAGCGGTCCATTCTGGATTGATCCATGTCCGCCGTCTCAAACACAGCCTGCCAAAATTCGCAAATATCAACGGGCTGCCCACAAGAGCAGACCAGATCAGCCGTGGCCATCCGCCACAGCGCATGGATTTCGCCAACCGCGATAACGTCCGGGCTGCTGCTCAACACCCGCTCGATGACGGTCGACCCGCTGCGGCCAGACCCCATGCTGTAGATCACCGCAGGCCTCTGCATCAGCGGCGGCACCTGTGTTGGCGAATGTTGTGTTCCATCCGCGCAGTGAAGCCTGCGGGGGGGCAATTATCAACCCTGACGTGCATATCGCATCACGCGCTGCGGGTGGCCCCATGCAGTTTGTGATCACAACACCACTGGCTCTTGTGGCCGCCGCGCTGCTGATCTGGCTCGGACCGGTGCGGGGGTTTTGGGTACTGCCCGCGACGCTGCCCTTTGGCGTCACGGCGGCTGTCAATTTGCCCGCATTGGGGGGGACATCTCTCTTGGTAGCGGATATCGCGAGCCTGTGTTTCATCGCACTGGTGCTGGCCGAACGCGGGCGTTTGGCAGGGTTGTTCGCGTTTTTGCGGGTAGGGGCACCGGGGGGCTTGGTGCTGCCCTTGGTCGCTGTTGCGATTTTGGGGGCGTTGTTTGGGCCGCGTCTATTTGCAGATCAAATCGAGGTGTTCTCATTGACGCGGGCGCATGGGTCCGGCGCGGTGACGCCGGTGCCTTTAGCGCCCAGTACGGGCAATCTCGCGCAATTGGTACGCTTTGGCTTGGGGTTAGCGGTGTTTGCCTGTGCTGCTCTTGCCCTCAGCCACAAGAACGGCGCGCACGTAGTTCTGCGCGGTGTCTGGATCGCGACCCTGCTGCACATCGGTGTTTCCGCTTTATCGCTGGTGGCCCCATTTCTAGGGGCGGTTGATGTGATGTCATGGATGCGCACAGCCAATTACGAGGTCTTGGACCACCAAGCCATCGGCGGGATTAAACGTCTCGTCGGGGGCTTTCCAGAGGCCACCGCCCATGGCCGTATGACGTTGGGATTATTCGGGTTTTGGGCGATTGTCGCACTGCGGACCGGGCGGGGATGGTGGTTGGCCGCACTGCTTTTGGCAATGTTGCTGCGCTCATTGTCGACCGCCACATGGATCGCAATGATCGTGGTCATGATGGGCCTTTGTCTGGCGCATATCTCCCAAGCCCTCAAGACCCGCAGCACGGTGGTTCCAGTTGGCACAATCGCCGTCGTGCCGATGGTCTGCGCCTGTGCGGTCGCGGCCCTGCTGTGGGTGCCGCAAGTGCCCGTGTTGTGGGATAATCTGGTGGCGTCAAAGCTGGATAGCCATTCTGGCCAACAGCGGCTCGCATGGAACGCCCGCGCGATTGCCGCGTTTTGGGACAGTGGTGGGCTCGGGGTCGGGTTGGGCAGTTTGCGCGGCTCGG
>CALHAP010000005.1 GCA_937931795.1 uncultured Paracoccaceae bacterium | reverse complement strand
CGGATCGGTTCAGTGCCTTCGGGGATCACAGGTGCGCTCTGGGCTGGGGGCAATGTCGAGGTAGAGGTATCGGCGCGGTCAATTGCGTTTCCGGCCAGCGTGCTGACATCGACCGTGCCGGGCTGAATAGGCCCGGTTGAGGTCGCACCGGTCGCCGCCGAGGGTTCGGATACACGCGATGGCAGTGCGAGGATTTCACCCGGTCGCAGTGCCGAATTGACGTCCACGCCATTGTAGCTGGCCAAAACACCGCCCGCGAGGCCCAAGCGATTTGCAATGGCGGCAGGCGTGTCGCCTTCGCGGGCGACGACGACTTGGTAGTTCGGGTAAGAAATCACGCCGCGATTGTCAGGGTCAGGACGGCTGGGCAGGTTTTCAACCGCCGCACTGGTATCGAATCCATTTCCCAGATCGCGCAGATCAAAATCCCAGCCGTCTTCACAGGCTGCCAACAGCGCAATGCTCGCGGTCGCCATCATAAGCCGCAAGACGCGACGGTTTTCGGATGTTCTCATCATGTTACTCGGTCCCCACCTAGCCCTTGTTTTTCGGGCTTTTTTATCTTCGAACCGGCGTGACACCGGCTGCTCGCCTGTTAATCGTCGGTGCCCAGACCTTCGACCAGCGGGACGAAACGGACGGGGCGTAGTTCTTCGTAATCAAAACCTGTCTCAAGCCGTGTGACCCGGATCAGGCGTTGCACCGTGTCGGACTGACCCACCGGCACCACCATGATACCCCCAATTTTAAGCTGGGCCAAGAGGGGGCCGGGGGGGTCTTCTGCGGCGGCTGTCACGAGGATGCGGTCAAACGGAGCCTGTTCGGGCAAGCCGTGGCTGCCGTCGCCGACAATGGCCATAATGTTGGTGATGCTCAGCGCCTCAAACAGCGCGCGCGCTGTGTGGACCAACCGTTTGTGCCGCTCGACCGTATAGACCCGGCGCGACAGCTGACTGAGGATCGCGGCTTGATACCCAGAGCCTGTGCCCACTTCGAGCACCTTTTCGCGGCCTGTCAGCTTCAGCGCCTGCGTCATCAGCCCGACAACAGAGGGTTGAGAGATCGTTTGACCGCAGGCAATCGGCAGTGGCGTGTCGTCGTTGGCCCGATCCGCAAAGACGCCTGTCACGAAATGCGCGCGGTCGAGCTTTTCCATGACGGTTAGTATTTTCGCATCCGTGATTCCCTTGGAGCGCAGTGCAAAGAGGAATTGCATCTTTTGCTCGGCGGGGCTGTTCATCATCATGGCGCTGTTGGTCCGTCTAGAACGGATGCGAGGTCTGCTAGCAAATCATGCGCCGTCAAATCCGCCCGCATCGGCGTGACCGAGATATAGCCGTCCAGATTGGCGTGGCCATCGGTGCCCGGTTTGGTAGGCACGTTTTGTGGCCCGCCTTTAATCCATAAAAACCGCCGTCCCGTGGGGGCGCTGTGCGGTTCAACTTTGAAATTTGTGTCGGCTCTGCGCCCTTGTGCCACGGTTGCGATGCCTTTGACGGCAACGGCGGGCACGGGGGGGAAGTTGACGTTGTAAAACGTGCTGTAGTCCGCGCCGCCCCATGCGCCGTGGTCGAGCAAGCGTGTGACGACAGCAACCCCGTGTTGGCGCGCAGCTTCAAACGGATCCTCTAGGTGTGCGTTGTCGGGGCCGTAATATTGGCTGAGCGCGATTGATTTGACGCCTTGCAAAGCCCCCTCGATTGCGGCCCCAATGGTGCCAGAATACATCGTGTTTTCAGCGGAATTATTGCCTCGGTTCACGCCTGACAGGATCAGATCGGGTGGCGTGTCTTGCAATACGTCATGCAGGCCCGCGAGCACGCAGTCTGCAGGCGACCCTTCGGCAGCGTAGCGGCGGTCCCCGAATTTCGAGATCATCGTGGGGTGCGTGTAGTTGATGCAATGCCCGACGCCTGATTGCTCAAACGCAGGCGCTACCGTCCAGACCTCGCCCGTGGGACCCGCGATGTCGCGTGCGATCTCTTCCAGAACCACAAGGCCCGGCGCATTGATACCGTCATCATTTGTGATCAAAATCCGCATCAGCGCCCCGCATTTTTCACACAGGGCTACGCCACAGGCCCTTCGGGAACAACCATGCGGTGAAATTGTGCGCGCCGCGCGGGCAAACGCGCAACAAGGTGATTAGCTGAGGATTTCTGGCAAGAGCCGTGCCGCTTCGCTGTCGGGGGATGCCAGGCGGATGCGGTCTTCGCCGGGGTAAAACCGCGCGCGCGTGGCGGTGGGCATCGGGTTCGGGGTCAGGGCCAGAACCCGTGGCCCGGTTTTGGCGGTCTCGGCGGCCCAAGATTGGACGAGGGCGGCTTGCGCTGCCTTGGTCGCGCCGTAGTGGCCGAAATACTGTGCGCCTGCCTTGGTATCGTTGAAAAACACCGCCTTACCAGAGGTTTGCAACAAGGGTGCGACATAGCTGATTAATCGCGATGTGGCCGTGATATTGATCGCGATGCTTTTTGTCAGGTCTTTGTCGGTCATATCAGAGACCGGCGTCAGCGAGGCCGCGTGTACCGCCGTATGGCACCACAGATCTAGCGCGCCCCAGCGGTCGTGGATCGAGCGGCACAATTGTTGCATCGCCTCGGGCACGGTGATGTCCATGGGTGCCAATGTCGCCTCGCCACCGAGCGCGCGAATGGCGTCGTCCAGCTCTTCCAATGCACCCACGGTTTTACCCACCGCGATGATGTGATGCGTCGGTGCGAGTGCTTTGGCCAAAGCGGCACCAAGGCCACGAGAGGCCCCGGTGATGAGGGCTGTTTTAACTGTCATACCGAGCGATATGCCGGGGATTTTAATCAGAGGCAAGCAGGCCGCGATTCCCCTTTAATGTAGACGCCCCATGTGGGCTGCGACATCGGCCATGCGGCTGCTAAAGCCCCATTCGTTGTCGTACCACGCCAGCACGCGCACGGTCTTGCCGCCGACGACCTTGGTTTGGTCTGGCGCGAAGATGCTAGAGTGCGTGGTGTGGTTGAAATCAATGCTGACCTTGGCCTCGTCGTCGTAGGACATGACCATGCCCATGTAGCCGCCTGCGGCCTCGGCGACGATTGCGTTGACGTCCTCGACCGTCACCGATTTTCCGGCCTCAAATGTCAGATCAACGGCAGAGACATTGGGGGTGGGCACGCGCATCGCGGTGCCGTCGAGCTTGCCCGAGAGTTCCGGTAGCACTTCGCCCAAGGCCTTGGCCGCCCCTGTAGAGGTCGGGATCATCGCCATGGCAGCAGCGCGCGCACGATAAAGGTCGGAGTGGCGGCGGTCCAGCGTCGGCTGGTCGCCCGTGTAGCTGTGGATCGTCGTCATGATGCCGCGTTCAATGCCGATGGCGTCATTGAGGACCTTGGCGAGCGGGGCGAGGCAGTTGGTGGTGCAAGAGCCGTTGGAGACCAGACGTTCGGTCGCGGTCAGATCGCGGTGATTGACGCCGTAGACGACGGTGCGGTCGACGTTTTTTGCGGGGGCCGAGATCAGCACCTTTTTCGCGCCACGGGTCAGATGGACGTCAGCCTGCGTGCCGTCGTTGAACTTGCCGGTACATTCGAGGACGACATCGACGCCGTCCCAGTTCAGCTCGGAGGGGTCATAGGTCGACATGACCTCAATCGGACCGCGTCCGAGATCGAGCGTATTGTCCTGGACCCGCACCTCGTGGCCAAAGCGCCCATGCACACTGTCGTAGCGCAGCAGGTGGGCGTTGGTCTCGATGGGGCCCGTGGCGTTGATTTTGACGACCTGCACATCGTTGCGCGCGGCCTCGGCGATATGGGCCAAGGTGCAGCGACCGATGCGGCCAAATCCGTTAATTCCAACAGTAACAGTCATACTCGTTTCCCTCACAGCGCGAAAAATCTGCCTTTGTATACGGCTGTGTGCGGTTGTGCGGGAAGTAAAAACGTATATTTGTCAGAATGATAACGGTAACAGAAGCAGTGGCACGATAGGTTAACGCTAACCGTTTGCGCCATCATCGCCCAATAGCGGGCAAATCGTTTGCATTGTCTCTATGAGACACGACATTGGTGGTCGGCAAGCTTGCGGCTATTTTTTTCATAGATCAGGAGTTGCGGCATCGAAATTGATCGGGGTGACATCTTGGATGCAGGCGCCCTCCCAACGGCGCTTGCTTAACGCCCTCGCAATCGTGCTTGGATTTGGTTGACGGTGTAGGAGGCGCGAATACCTGCTTCATCTTCGGCGACGAACCGTGGGTCAGAGGTGACACAGCCGCGTCCGCAGACCTGCCTTGCGGTGCGGTCGTCGAATTCCACGTGCCAAATGCGCCCACCGGGTGTGGCGACATAGCCGTCCAATCCGAACTCGAAATCGCCCAAGAGATCGACGTCTGAGGGCACCTCGTTGTCGTAGCCTGCGTCATAGGCCCCGTGCGTGTGGTAGCTCGCGAAAGCATTATCAGGTGGAAAGGGTGACGAGCAAGATGCCAATGTGCCGGGGATGGGGGTGGTTGCTGAGATCACGCCTGTTGGTGAGACCAGAAAATAGCCGCAATATTCGCGCCGCCCATCAAAGGACCGTTGCTGAATGCTGTTGAGAAATGAGACCGCGAACCGATTTGCGGCCTCGGTGGTGGGGGCTGCGATCCCGGTGATCGCGCTGACGGGTTGTTGTTGCGTTGATCTGCTGATCGAAGTGGGCGAGGCGAGCCCCTCGTTCGTGCCGCGATTGATCCCCCCGGTCGTGGCCTGCGGTTCCGCGCAGGCTACGAGGGCGAAAAGAATACCAAAGGCCGTAAAACGAGGGGCGCGCATATTTATCCGATCATCTGTTTGACGCGGTCGGCCACGGCCTGCGCCGTGATTCCGAACTTTTCAAACAGCTCTTCTGCCGGAGCTGACGCCCCAAAGCTGTCCATCCCGACAAAGGCGGCTTTCGCTTCGCGACCGCGTTCGCCCAGCAGCCATTGATCCCAACCCATGCGCACGCCCGCTTCGATGGCGACGCGAACGGGGCCTGCGGGCAGCACGCGTTTGCGGTAGCTGTCCTCTTGGGCCGCGAACAATTCCATTGACGGCATGGACACCACGCGTGTGCCGATGCCAGCGGCCTGCAAGATATCGCGGGCCGCCATTGCCACGCCCACTTCCGAGCCGGATGCCATCAAGATCGCTTGGCGTTTGCCCTCCGCGTCGGCCAAAACGTAGCCGCCTTGGGCTGTCAGATTTTTGGATTTGTGCTCGGTCCGCACGGGCGGCAGGTTTTGACGAGACAGGGCCAAGACATGCGGCGTCTCTTTCGATGTCAGCGCCAATTCCCAGCTTTCGGCGGTTTCAACCGTGTCGGCGGGGCGGATAACGGTCAGGTTGGGTGTGGCGCGCAACATGGCGAGATGTTCGACCGGCTGGTGAGTTGGGCCGTCTTCGCCCAAGCCGATACTGTCGTGTGTCATCACGTATGTGACGGGGGTCTTCATCAGGGCAGACAGGCGGATCGCGCCGCGTGCATAGTCGGTGAAACACATGAATGTCCCGCCGTAGGGCCGCAGACCGCCGTGCAGAACCATCCCGTTCATCGCCGCTGCCATGCCATGTTCGCGGATGCCAAAGTAGATGTAGCGGCCTTTGCGGTTTTCAGGGCTGAACACGCCCAGATCTGATGTCTTGGTGTTGTTCGACCCAGTGAGATCAGCCGATCCACCGACGGTTTCCGTGACAACCGGGTTCAACACTTCCAAGGTCAGCTCGGATGATTTGCGCGATGCGACGGCCTTGGGGTTTTCAACGGTTTGTTTTTTCAGCGCGCGGACGCGGGCGGCCAATTGCTTGGGTGCGTCGAGCGCGAAGGCGCGTTTGAAATTCGCCTGTTTGCTGTCGGACAATTTGTCAAAGCGGGTTTGCCATTCGGCGTGGGCTGCGGCACCGCGTTTGCCCATAGCTTCCCAACCGGATTTGACGTCTGAGGGGATCTCGAACGGGCCGTAGTTCCAACCGTAGGCCTCTTTCGCTGCTTTCAACTGGTCTGCGTCGGTCAGGGCGCCGTGGCCCTTTGATGTGTCCTGTGCCGCGTGGCCCAATGCGATGTGGGTTTTGCAGGCGATCATTGAGGGGCGTGGATCGGCTTTGGCGGCGGTGATGGCTGCATCAATTGCCTCGGGGTCGTGACCGTCGATGCGCTGGACATGCCAGTTTGAGGCCTCGAAACGCGCGCCTTGGTCGGTGTTGTCTGACAGGGCGACAGGGCCGTCGATGGTGATGCCGTTGTCATCAAACATTACAATCAGATGGCTCAGTTTTTGCATGCCCGCCAGTGCTATGGCTTCTTGGCTGACGCCTTCCATCAAACAGCCGTCACCGGCCATGACGTAGGTATAGTGGTTGATGATGGTCTTGCCGTGTTGGGCGCGCAGAATTTCTTCGGCAATCGCAAAACCGACTGAGTTTGCAATGCCTTGACCCAGCGGGCCTGTGGTTGTCTCGATGCCGCCCGCATGGCCATACTCAGGGTGGCCCGCCGTGATCGCGCCCCATTGGCGGAAGTTCTTGATCTGATCGAGGGTCATATCCTCGTAGCCCGTCAGATGCAGCAGGGAATAGAGCAACATCGACCCATGCCCGGCGGATAGGATAAAGCGGTCGCGGTCGGGCCACTGCGGGGCTTTGGGATCAAAATTCAGGTGGTTTTGGTACAGAACCGTTGCCACATCTGCCATGCCCATCGGCATACCCGAATGCCCCGAATTTGCGGCGGCGACCGCGTCGAGCGTCAGGGTGCGGATGGCCGTGGCCAGTTTCCAATGCTCAGGGTGAGCGGCGCGCAGTTTTGCAATATCCACGGGGCAGGTGTCCTGTCTAATGTCTTGGGCTTTGTCTTCCGACATATCAGGGGACAAGCAGAGTTCAAGCGGCTTCCTGCGCACATGAACGCTGGCGCATAACGCGCTGATGATAGGGGCGTAATGTGGTTTACGCCATTGGGGCGCATCGCATAGTCTGGGCCTAGGAAAACGCGATTCGATGCTGTGTGTCGGACTTGCCGTGCGCCTCGGAATTGGGGTGCAGAAGAGTGTGTCAGCGCTGTATTTCTGTCAGCTGTGGGGTGAATTAATGAGCGATATTAGCGTATTAGACAGTCGTATTCGCGCAGCCTTAGAGCGTGCGCGGCGCGGCGTGGATGCCATATCTGTGGACGTCGCCCCGCCTTCTGACCCTCGGCCGGTTGAGAGCATCGCGTTGCGCAAGCAGCTCGATGAGGAACGCACGGTAAACGCCCAGCTCGAAGAGCGGGTGCGCGCGTTGAAAGAACGCCAAGACAGCAAGCTGAGCGCGCTGGATAAAAGTGTGACCAGCCATCGCAGTCAGCTGGGCGAAATGGACCGTGAAATGCAGCGATTGCAGCAGGTGAATGCAGAACTGCGCGCCGTTGCAAAGGACATGCGTGAGGCCATGATGGACGGCGTGTCGGAACCCGATCTGATCAACCGCGCGATCTTGGCGGAACTAGAGGCTTTGCGGGCCGCGCAATCCGCCGACCGCGCCGAACTCGAGGTTGTCATGGCGCAGATTGCACCATTGTTGGAAGGGGCGGAATGATGCCACAGGTTGATATCAAGATCGGTGGGCGGACATTTGAAGTGGCCTGCCAAGACGGTGAAGAGACGTTTTTGCAGACCGCCGCCGCAATGTTGGACGCGGAAGCCAGTACCCTGTCTGATCAAATCGGGCGGATGCCAGAAGCGCGGATGCTGTTGATGGCGGGTTTGATGCTGGCCGATAAAACGGCGGCCCTAGAGGACAAGCTGCGCGACGCCGAGGCTAAGGCAGAGCGATTGGGCAATGTCCCCGTGACCACGCAGCCCGAGCGGGTCGAAGTGCCGGTTGTGCCGGCAAATGTGCTAGAAGCACTGTCCGATATCGCGACGCAAGCCGAAGCCTTGGCCGATCATATTGAGACGAAAACGCGTTAGACGCGGTGGTGGGACGGCGCGGGCCATCCCACCCGTTGTTTTATTCGGCGTTGGCTTCGCGGATTTTGTCCGCGGCTGCCTTGTCGAATGCGACGCCGTTTTGCTCAAACATTGTGTCCAGCTCGCCCGATAGGGTCATTTCGGTGATGATGTCACAACCGCCGACAAACTCGCCTTTGATGTAGAGCTGGGGGATAGTTGGCCAGTCAGAGTATTCTTTGATGCCTTGGCGGACATCCTCGTCAGCCAGCACATTCACATCGGCAAAATCCACGCCCATGAAGTTCAGCACGCCCGCGACACGGCTGGAAAAGCCACATTGCGGCATGCTTTTGGTGCCTTTCATAAACAGAACGACGTCGTTTGATGTGACGGTATCTTTGATCTGGGTTTCGGCGGTCATACGTGTCTCCGACGGGAAGGCGCGGTCATAATGCGGCGCGTTGATTTAAAGAGCAGGGCAAAAGGCCCTAGTATAAAGACGAGTGCTACGGCTTGGATCCGGCGCATTATTCTGGCGCCTTGGTCGTCAGGGCCAGCGCGTGCAGCTCACCAGCAGGGCCGTCCATCTTGCCTTTCAGGGCAGCATAGACTGCGCGTTGTTGTTGCACCCGGTTTTTGCCGCGAAAGCTCTCGTCTGTGACCATTGCGGCAAAATGCGCGCCGTCGTCGCCTTGGACAGTGATCTTTGCGTCTGGGAACGCCTCTCGGATGAGGGCTTCGATTTGCGGGGCGTCGATGGACATATGGGCGCGGGCTCCTGTTTTCACGTCATAAAGTAGGGACTGCTGCCGCCCCCTGCAAGCGATGTCGTTACAACATCACGTCAGCGCCGCCGCAAAGGCGGTGTCATAGAGCGCCGCGAGATCGGCCATATCCCCCGAACTGCTGTCGCCACAGCTGAACGCAGCGCCACCCAGCGTGCCAGCCTCAATCAGTGTGATCCCGACATTCGCGGCGGTTTCTTTCAGCTCAATCGCGGTGTCTGGTGCGCAAGCGACCAGATAGCGTGCTTGGTCTTCGCCAAACAATTGCGCGATCATATCTGTGTGCAAAGCGGCACCCGTGCGCGCGGCATAGGCCATCTCGAAGGCCGCGACGATCAGCCCGCCATCAGACAGATCGGTGCAGGCGCGAATGGCGCTACGATTGGCGCGAATGAAATCACCATGCTCTTTTTCCGCCGCCAGATCGACAGGCGGGGCGTCGCCCTCGACCAGATCGAACGCTTCGGCGAGCAGCGCGGATTGTCCCAGATGCCCTTTGCCGTGTCCCACGATCAGCAGCACATCCCCCTCTTGGCCGGGCCCCGTGATGATGTCGTCGGTGTTCTCGATCAGGCCAATCGCGCCAATGGTTGGTGTTGGCAGAATGCCCGCGCCATCGGTCTCATTATAAAGGCTGACGTTGCCGGAGACGATGGGCATGTCGAGGGCGATGCAGGCTTCGCCGATCCCTTGGATAGCGCCTACAAACTGGCCCATGATCTGGGGCTTTTCAGGGTTGCCAAAGTTCATATTATCCGTCGTGGCCAATGGTTTGGCACCTACGGCGGTCAGGTTGCGGTAGGCTTCGGCCACCGCTTGTTTGCCGCCCTCGACGGGGTTGGCTTTGACGTAGCGTGGGGTGACGTCGCTGGTGAAGGCCACCGCTTTGGGCGTGCCGTGGATGCGCACGATGCCAGCACCCATGCCGGGCGTGCGGATCGTATCGGCCATCACTTGGGCGTCGTATTGCTCGTAGACCCACGATTTGCTGGCGTAATTGGGTGATGACAACAACACGCTCAGCCCTTCGATCGGGTCAATCTGCGGTGATCCGGTGATCGGCGTTGGGGCGGGCGTCGGTTCCCAAGGGCGGTCGTATTCGGGGGCGGTCGAGGCCAGTTTGGACAGCGGCAAATCGGCCATCACCGCGCCGTTGTGCAAAATGAGAAAGCGGTCCTCGGCGATGGTCTCGCCCACAATCGCGAAATCGAGGTCCCATTTTTCGAACACTGCTCGGGCCTCAGCCTCTAGGTCGGGGTTGAGGACCATGAGCATCCGCTCTTGGCTCTCGGACAGCATCATTTCATAGGCGGTCATGTTGGCTTCGCGCTGGGGGACATCTTCGAGGGTGAGCTTGATGCCCAAGCCGCCTTTGTCGCCCATTTCCACTGCAGAGCAAGTTAGGCCTGCAGCCCCCATGTCCTGGATCGAGATCACAGCGCCTGTGGCCATCAGTTCCAACGTCGCCTCCATCAGGCGCTTTTCGGTGAACGGATCACCAACCTGCACGGTGGGGCGTTTGTCTTCAATGGTGTCGTCAAATTCGGCGCTGGCCATGGTGGCACCGCCCACACCGTCGCGGCCCGTTTTGGCACCCAAATAGACCACAGGCATGCCCACGCCAGAGGCAGCAGAGTAAAAGATTTTGTCCGTATCGGCGAGGCCCGCCGCGAATGCGTTTACAAGGCAATTGCCGTTGTAGCTGGCGTCAAACCGCACTTCGCCACCGACGGTCGGCACGCCAAAGCAATTGCCGTAACCGCCCACACCCGCCACGACACCTGAGACGAGTGATTTGGTTTTGGGGTGATCTGGCATACCGAACGACAGGCTGTTCATTGCCGCAATCGGGCGCGCGCCCATGGTGAACACATCGCGCAGAATGCCGCCCACACCGGTTGCCGCCCCTTGGTAGGGTTCGATGTAGCTGGGGTGATTGTGGCTTTCCATTTTGAAAACGATGCATTGACCGTCTCCGATGTCGACGATGCCGGCGTTTTCACCGGGGCCACAGATCACTTGTGCGCCTTCCGTGGGCAGGGTGCGCAGCCATTTCTTGGAGGATTTGTAAGAGCAATGTTCGTTCCACATCGCCGAAAAGATGCCCATTTCGGTGAACGTCGGTTCGCGTCCCATGATTTTCAGGACTTCGGCCCATTCATCCGGGGTGAAACCATGTGCTGCGATGACGTCGTCTGTGATGACTGGATCGGTCATATATTCCCCCGAGGCGTGTTTACCCTGCTTTTAGGCGAGGCCTGCGTGAAGGGGAAGGTCTGATCATCGTGCTGAAGGGGCAAAAAAAAGCCGGGCTAAAAGCCCGGCGTAGTCCAACAGGGAGGTGAAAGCGCGGGGCAAAGCCCGCTGTGCTTTCAATACTGAAAATAGGGTCGGCGCCGTGACCGATCAAGTTTTTTCCAATGTAAATAGGCGCAAAGCCGGTATGCGCCCTGCGCATAGCACGGTGAGGGCGGGCTAGGATGCCGCCTGCGCGCGCAGTTTGCGGCGGTGATCTGTGATTTCCTCTTGCACGAAATCGCGGAATGCTGAGATCCGTTTGGACGAGCGCAATTCTTCGGGGTAGGCGAGGAACACGGGCACATCCCCCGATGACACATCGGGCAACACGCGCACGAGGTTTGGGAACCGTTCGGACACATAGCTGGGCAAAACGCCGACGCCCAGATTGTTCAACACGCCCTGCAACACCCCGAAATAATTGTTCACCGTCAATAAGCTCGGGATATCATTGAGCATCAGTTCTTGGACCAGTGATTTGCCGGCACTGACTTGGGTGGACGAAATGCTCTGACAGATGAGGCGGTGGTTGCTGATGTCAGACATGGTCTCAATCGGGCGGGTTGAACGCAGATAATCCGGCGTTGCGAACAGCTGCATGTTGATCGACATAAGTTTTTTGCGGATCAGGTCCGCCTGTGACGGCTCTTTCATACGGATTGCGACGTCGGCCTCGCGCATCGGCAGGTCCAGCACCCGTTCTTCCAACATAAGGTCGATTTTCAAATTGGGATATTGCTCGTACAAGTTCGCCAGCCGCGGCGCGAGCCACAGGGTGCCAAACCCGGTTGTCGTAGTCACCCGCAACTCGCCAAACACCTCTTCTTCGCTGTCTTTGATCCGGGCAGAGGCTGCTTCGAGCCGGTTGTTCATCGATTTGGTTGCGTCAAACAACAATTCGCCCTGTTCGGTCAGGATCAGACCGCGCGCGTGCCGGTGGAACAAGGTGGTATTGAGCGATTCTTCCAGCGCACGGACTTGCCGGCTGACGGCGGATTGTGACAAATGCAGCGTATCACCGGCATGCGTCAGGCTGCCCGCGTCCGCGACCGCGTGAAAGATCCGCAGTTTGTCCCAGTCCATTCAAACGTCTCCAAGAACCATGTTCGTCAATAACGATACTAACTTACATGCGCAAAATTAGTAACGATTTGATTACGATTTAAGAAGATCATCGGCCTTGCGACCGGTAACGATCCCTTTTCCGACACTAGGGCTTTTTATCATGCAGCGCTACCGACAAACAGACGTGGATTAATCGACCCGTTCCCGATAAACATTTTCCAAGCGACGCTCCGCATGAACGTGGCAGCCCGATTTTGGTGATGGATATAGCGGCACATGGCAGTTGGAATTTTCGACAGTGGAATAGGCGGCTTGACGGTGTTGGACGCTGTTTCAACAGCGTTGCCCGAGGTGCCGTTGGTATATTTTGGGGATCACGCGCATAGTCCTTACGGCGTCCGTGACGCCGACAATATCTACGACCTGACCACCAAAGCCACCGAACGAATGTTCGATGCGGGGTGTGATTTGGTGATTTTGGCCTGCAATACGGCGTCGGCTGCGGCGTTGCGCCGGATGCAAGAGGGCTGGATCCCAACCGACAAACGCGTTTTGGGCGTCTTTGTGCCACTGATCGAGGCGCTGACAGAACGGCAATGGGGCGACAATTCTCCGCCACGCGAAGTGGGCATCAAACACGTGGCGCTTTTTGCGACGCCCGCGACCGTGGCCAGTCGTGCGTTCCAGCGCGAGCTTGCGTTCCGCGCCGTCGGCGTTGATGTCGAAGCGCAGGCCTGTGGCGGTGTGGTCGATGCGATCGAGGACGGGGACATGATCCTCGCTGAGGCGCTGGTGCGCAGTCATGTCGATGCGCTCAAACGTAAGATGCCGAAACCCGATGCCGCCGTTTTGGGGTGCACGCACTACCCTTTGATGGAAGCCGAATTTGCCGCAGCTCTCGGGCCTGATGTAAAAGTGTTTTCGCAGGCAAATCTGGTGGCCGACAGTCTGGCCGATTATCTTAAACGGCGGCCTGAAATGATCGGGAACGGCACTGAAAACCTGTTCTTGACGACCGGTGATCCGCGCCACGTGTCTGACCAAGCGACACAGTTTTTGCGACGAAAGATCGAATTCACAGCGGCATAAGACAGAAATTCGATCTATAGGTGACAGATGAAAAATGTAGCGATTTTAGGGGCTTCTGGATATACAGGGGCCGAGTTGGTGCGGTTGATTGCGGGGCATTCGGACCTGCATATTGCGGCCCTCGCAGCGCATTCTAAGGCCGGGATGGAAATGGCGGACGTGTTTCCGCACCTGCGCCATTTGGATTTACCGCAGCTGACCAAGGTCGAAGACGTGCCGTTTGACACCGTCGATCTAGTCTTCGCCGCCTTGCCGCATGGGCTATCGCAGGCCTTGGTCCGTGATCTGCCGGACCGCGTGAAAGTCGTGGATTTGGGGGCAGATTTCAGGCTACGCGATCCTGCGGCCTATGAGACATGGTATGGCGCGCCGCATGTGGCCGTCGAGTTGCAGAAAACGGCGGTCTACGGGCTGACCGAATTCTATCGCGATGACATCGCAAACGCCCGGCTTGTTGCGGGCACGGGGTGCAACGCCGCAGCCGTGCAATTCGCCCTCAGGCCCTTGATACCCGGCGGTTTGATTGATCTGGATGACATCATTTGTGACCTGAAAAATGGCGTGACCGGGGCAGGGCGCGCGGCGAAAGAACATATGCTGTTTGCCGAGCGCTCTACGGATGTGATGGGCTATGCGCAGGGCGGGACGCACCGGCATTTGGGCGAATTTGATCAAGAGTTTTCATCCCTCGCGGGCCGCCCCGTCGAAATCCAATTTACCCCTCATCTGGTGCCAAACAATCGCGGGATTTTGGCGACGGCCTATTTGAAGGGCGACGCGGAGGCCTGCCATGCGGCGCTGCGTTCGCAATACGATAGCGAACCGTTTGTGCAGGTGCTGCCCTTTGGTAAAATACCGGGCACCGGCCATGTTGCGGGCTCAAACTTTTGCCATATCGGCGTGTCATCTGATCGCATCTCAGGGCGGGTGATGGTCGTCTCGGCGTTGGATAATTTGTGCAAAGGATCGTCGGGCCAAGCCTTGCAGAACGCCAATCTGATGTTAGGTCTGCCAGAGACACAAGGGTTGATGGCGGCACCGATATTTCCATGAGCGGATTGAAAAACCTTAAGAAACAACGACGTATTCAGGTTCTCGGGATATCGGGGGCCTGTATTGCGGCTGTCATGGCGTTGCTATGGTTTTTGCCCGACGATTCATTCCAATTCTTCCGGTCGCCCACCGAACTGGTCGCGGCCCCGCCATCGCCCAATGAGATTTTCCGGATCGGCGGTCTGGTTGAAGAGGGGTCTTTGCGCCGAGGCGAAGGTGAAGAGATCAGCTTTGCTGTGACCGATGGAGGTGCCGTTGTGCCCGTCCTCTATAAAGGCATTGTGCCAGATTTGTTCAACGAGGGGCAGGGCATGGTTGCAACTGGGCGCTATGTGAATGGCACTTTTGAAGCGACCGAAATCCTCGCGCGGCATGACGAAGATTACATGCCCGCCGAGGTCGTCGATGCGCTGAAAGCCCAAGGCGTTTACGTCGAACCGGACGGTGCCCCAGCGACCAATTAACCAATTCTGCGCAGCGTCGCCCCCGATCACATAGGGAGATGCGCCGATGCCGACAGTCCATGACATAGCAACCGAAATCGTGAACCGCGAAGGCGGGTATGTGAACGACCCCGACGACCCCGGCGGGGCCACGAACCACGGTGTGACCATCGGCACGATGCGCAGGTTGGGGGTCGATCTGACAGGTGATGGGCGCGTCACGACAGCGGATGTGCGCGCGCTGACACGAACGCAAGCCATTGAAATATTTGTCGAACATTATTGGAAGCGTCCGCGCATACACGAGCTGCCCTTGGTCGTGCAGGCCAGTGTTTTTGACATGTATGTGAACGCTGGCGGCAATGCGGTGAAAATTCTACAACGGCTGATCCGCGATATGCGGCTGAGCGTTGCTGTCGATGGGGTGATCGGGCCGCAAACCATTGCAGCCGCTATTCAGGCCTATGGTGCGGCCCCTCGTCATTTTGCCGATGCCTACGCAATCGCCCGGCGTAATTATTACTACGCCCTCGCGGATGCTCGTCCTGCCAGCCGAAAATATGCGCGCAGGCGTGACGGTGGAAAAGGCGGCTGGATCACCCGCGCCGAAGACTTCATGGCCGCACGCTATCACCTCAGCGGCACGCAACATCGCGAAAGGACAGCGGCATGGGCATGATGCGAGATTTCTTGATGATGTTTTTTGGCAGCGGACGCAACGTGGTGGCCGAAACGGCCGAGGTGTTCCGCGTCAATGCCGAGGCCGAAGACAGACGTGCCTCTGAACATCGGGGTGCTGCGCTCGGGCAATATGCTGCTGAATTTGAACATCCATGCGTCGGGGGATTTGATCAGTTTATCAATGGTCTCAATCGGTTGCCGCGCCCTATGATGGCGTTTGGCGTGTTGGGTCTATTGGTGGCGGCCATAGTCAATCCTGTGTGGTTTTCTCAACGGATGGTTGGCATCGCACTGGTGCCCGAACCGATGTGGTGGCTGATGGGGGCTATCGTCAGCTTTTATTTCGGCGCCCGTCATCAAGCGCATGGGCAGAATTTCCAACGTTCGATTGCCGAGACGATGGCGCGGGTGCCGCAGGTGGTCCAAGACCTGTCGACCCTTGAGGCATTGGCTCCGACCGCCACAGCACCGCGTGTCGCGGACCCAACCCCGGATGCGCGGGTGACACAGGTTGCCGTTACGCCATCTGGCAATGCGGCATTGGATGATTGGATGCGCACGCAACCGTGACCCAATGTCCATTTGCCTCTCCCACGGGCGGGGCTATAACCCCTGTTATGATAGCAGAACTTGGACATTTCGCGCTCGTGCTCGCCTTTGCGGTGGCGCTGTTGCAGATGGTTGTCCCACTGGTGGGCGCACACAAAGGTTGGCGGGGGTGGATGCTGTTTGCTGAACCTGCCGCGACCACGCAATTCATCCTCACGAGTTTCGCTTTCGCGGCGCTGACATATGCGTTTGTCGTATCCGATTTTTCGCTGCGGGTCGTCTGGCTGAACTCGCACAGCGCCAAGCCGATGCTCTACAAAATCTCGGGCGTGTGGGGTAATCACGAAGGATCGCTGCTGCTGTGGATCCTGATTTTGGCGTTGTTCGGGGCCTGTGCCGCATGGTTTGGCGCAGGGCTACCACAGACGCTGAAAGCCCGAGTTTTGGCGGTGCAATCCAGTATTTCTGTCGCGTTCCTCGCCTTTTTGCTGCTGACATCGAACCCGTTTTTGCGGCTCGAAACGCCTCCATTCGACGGACAGGATTTGAATCCCCTGCTGCAAGACCCCGGTTTGGCATTTCACCCGCCATTCCTTTATCTGGGTTATGTCGGGTTGAGCATGACGTTTTCCTTTGCCGTGGCCGCCTTGATCGAGGGTCGGGTGGACGCGGCATGGGGCAGATGGGTGCGCCCTTGGACACTGGCGGCGTGGTTGTTTTTGACTGTGGGGATCGCTCTTGGCTCTTGGTGGGCCTACTACGAGCTGGGTTGGGGCGGGTTTTGGTTCTGGGACCCTGTTGAAAACGCTTCGTTTATGCCGTGGCTTTTGGCGGCTGCTTTGCTGCATTCCGCCATCGTCGTGGAAAAGCGTGAAGCGCTCAAAAGCTGGACCATTCTGCTTGCAATCATGGCCTTTGGCTTTTCTTTGTTGGGGACATTCATTGTTCGCTCAGGGCTGCTGACCAGTGTGCATGCCTTTGCCAACGATCCCGAACGCGGGATATACCTCCTTGCTATTATGGGGATTTTCACCGGCGGTGCGTTGACCCTCTACGCCGCGCGCGCGCCCGGTATGGCGGCCAAGGGCGTGTTCGGTGTTGTCAGCCGAGAGAGCGCTTTGGTCTTGAACAACATCCTGCTGGCGGTGAGCGCCCTTGTGGTTTTTATCGGAACGATCTGGCCGCTGGTGGCCGAGATGGCGTTTGGTCGGGTGCTGTCTGTTGGACCACCGTTCTTTGACGCGGCCTTTACGCCGTTCTTTGTCGCCATCGCGATTGCACTGCCGATTGGAAGCATGATGGCATGGAAACGTGGCGATGTCGTGCGCACCACCCGAAGCCTCTGGGCCGTTGGCCTATTGGCCGTGGCATTGGGCGCGTTGGCGTTTGCTATTCAAACTGGGCGGTCCGCCTTGGGGCCGATCGGGGTGATCCTCGGGGCGTGGGTCGTGTTTGGCGCGGCCCTAGACGTCTGGTCACGCACCGGACGTGGAACGCTGACCAACCGTATGTCCCGCCTTTCCCGTTTGCCGCGCGCCGACTGGGGTAAAGCGGTGTCGCACGCCGGCATGGGCATCACGATCTTTGGCGTGGCCGCGATCACTGCATGGCAAGCCGAGGACATTCGTGTTGCACAGATCGGCGATACTTGGACGGTGGGTATTCATGAATTTGAGTTGCGCGGCGTCGAGCGTGCCGAGGGGCCGAATTATGTGACCACAATGGCCGAAGTCGCGGTTAAACGTAGCGGTCGTGAGGTTGCCGTGCTCTTTCCTGAAAAACGCTTTTACCCGGTTGCAGGCATGCCCACGACCGAGGCCGCGATTAAAAATGGCCTGCTGCGCGACGTCTATTTGGCCATGGGCGACGCACAATCCAACGGCGGCTGGGCCATTCGCACCTATATCAAACCCTTTGCCAACTGGATCTGGGGCGGCGCTATTTTGATGGCTCTGGGCGGGTTGATCTCGCTCAGTGACCGCAGGTTGCGCGTGGCTGCCGGGGCCCAAAAGCGCGCCGTGGCGGTGCCCGCGGAATGAAGGTTTGGGTCATCATTTTGATGTTTTGGGCGGGGGCTGTGATGGCTGTCGAGCCTGACGAGGTGCTGGATGATCCTGTGCTGGAGCAACGGGCGCGCGATATATCAGCTGGCTTGCGCTGCCCCGTTTGCCAAAATGAGAGCATTGATGAGAGCAGCGCGACAATTGCAAAAGACCTCAGACTGCTTGTGCGCGAACGACTAACGGTAGGCGATAGCGACGATGCGGTGGTTGCCTATATCGTTGATCGCTTTGGGGAATTTGTACTTCTCAAACCCAACAGTCGTGGGGCCAACCTGATCTTGTGGTTCGCCGCCCCGATCATGTTTTTGATCGCGCTCGTCGTGGGATGGTCTGTGATCCGTCGTAAATCCGGTGACACAGACACGTCGCTGACCACGGAAGAACAAGCGCGCCTCGATCAGATTATGCGCTCTGACTAAGCCCGCGCTTGGCATTTGTGAACTGATTGGTTTAGATCGCGCAAAGCACGGCTTTTCTAGATTGGATGTCGCACGATGGATTATGAGACAATTTCACTGACGCAAAGCATGGGCATCGCGACACTTACGCTGAACAGACCCGATGTGATGAATGCCCTGAACACGCAGATGCGTGCCGAGATCACTGATGCGGTGAAATCTGCGCAGCGCACGGCGCGTGTGATTGTGATGACGGGGGCTGGGCGGTCATTTTGTTCTGGCCAAGATCTGGGGGACGGTGGCAATGCGGCAAAGCTGGATTTGGAGCGGACGCTGCGCGACGAATACGTGCCGATGCTGCGCGCGATCATCGACTGTCCGGTGCCCACGATCTCTGCGGTCAACGGGGCAGCGGCGGGCGCAGGCGCCAATCTTGCACTGGCCGCCGACGTGGTGATCGCGTCCGATGCGGCATTCTTTGTCCAAGCATTTACGCGGATCGGCCTGATCCCCGACGCCGGTGGAACCTATTTTCTGCCACGGCAAATGGGGGCCGCACGGGCCATGGGGGCCGCATTATTTGCCGATAAAATCACCGCGCAACAGGCGGCCGATTGGGGCATGATCTATGAGGTGATCGGCGCGGATACATTCGAAGACCACATCCGGGCGCGTGCGTTGCAGCTAGCACAAGGGCCAACGCAAGCCTACCAACACGTCAAAGAGGCATTGCGCGCCAGCTTCGACAATACGCTGGATCAGCAACTGGCATTGGAAGCCAGATTGCAGGGAAAGTGCGGTCAATCGCGTGATTTCAAAGAGGGCGTCGTGGCGTTTCTGGAAAAACGGTCCGCCAATTTTGAAGGCAGATAATTAAAAAGGGGCTGCCGAAGCAGCCCCTTTTTGACACTCAACGCTTTTCGATGTCCATATAGTCGCGGGCTGTTTCACCCAGATACAACTGACGCGGGCGGCCGATCTTCAGCTGTGGGTCTGCCAATTGTTCGGACCATTGCGAAATCCAACCCACGGTACGCGCCATCGCAAAGATTGGCGTGAACATAGATGTCGGGAAACCCATCGCTTCGAGGATGATGCCCGAATAGAAATCGACGTTTGGAAACAGCTTCTTATCGGCAAAGTATGGATCGGCAAGCGCTTGTTTTTCCAACTCTTTTGCAACCTGAAGAACCGGTTTGTTCTCAACGCCAAGAAGGTCCAACACCTCGTCCGCGCTCTTTTTCATCACAGTCGCGCGGGGGTCAAAGTTCTTGTAAACGCGGTGACCGAACCCCATCAGGCGGAACGGGTCTTCTTTGTCTTTCGCGCGGGCGATGAACTCAGGAATTCGGTCCACAGTGCCAATTTCGCGCAGCATTTCCAGACACGCCTGATTCGCACCACCATGCGCAGGCCCCCAGAGACAGGCGATCCCAGCCGCGATACACGCAAACGGGTTTGCACCCGACGACGAGGCGAGACGCACGGTCGATGTAGACGCGTTCTGCTCGTGGTCTGCGTGCAATGTGAAAATTCGGTCCATCGCACGACTGAGAATCGGGTTCACTTCGTATTTTTCAGCAGGAACCGAGAAACACATATTCAGAAAGTTCGACGCGTAATCGAGATCGTTGCGCGGATAGACGAAAGGCTGGCCGATTGAATATTTATAGGCCATCGCGGCCACGGTCGGCATTTTTGCGATCAGGCGGATTGTCGCGACTTCGCGCTGATGCGGATCGTTGATGTCCGTGCTGTCGTGATAGAACGCAGACATAGCGCCCACAACGCCAACCATGATCGCCATCGGATGCGCATCACGGCGGAAACCCCGAAAGAAATTCATCATCTGCTCATGCAGCATGGTGTGGTTCGTGATTAGCCCTTCAAATGTCTCCAACTCTGTGGCGGACGGCAGCTCACCATAAAGCAGCAGGTAGCAGACCTCTAGGTAGTGGGATTTCTCGGCCAATTGATCAATCGGGTAGCCACGGTGCAGCAGCTCGCCTTTGCCGCCATCAATAAAGGTGATCGTGCTGTCGGTCGATGCTGTGGAGGTGAAACCCGGATCATAGGTGAATACGCCGGCCTGCGCATAAAGCTTACGGATATCAATGACATCGGGGCCAGCGGTGGGTGAATGGATTGGCAGCTCATGGCTTTGCCCATCAATCGTGAGCGTCGCGGTCTTATCGGATGTGGCCATGGGATAGTCCTTTATTCTGTGCCGCCCGCGAAATACTGCGCGGCGGCTGCGTGGCTGGGGCCCCCCGTACCTAACCGGACGAGGTTGACCAAATGTGTTTAGGCGGGCGCACCCATTAGGGCGCTGTGGCCGAGAGCCGCGCGATGGTTTCATCGCGACCCAAAACCAGCATCATATCAAAGACGCTTGGCGATACGCTTCGTCCTGCAAGTGCGGCCCTCAGAGGCCCCGCAAGCTTGCCGAGGTTAAGATCATGCGCGGCAGCAATGCCTGTGACAATCTGTTCCAAAGCGTCTCGTGACCAGCTAGCAGTTTGCAGCTGCGGCGTCAATTC
>CALHAP010000004.1 GCA_937931795.1 uncultured Paracoccaceae bacterium | reverse complement strand
GTTTACCCCACTTGAGGAACAAAGGACCAGAGCAATGACAGGCGACGATATGTGGGTGTTTGGGTATGGATCACTGCTGTGGAACCCTGGATTTACCCCAGCCGAGGCCGAGACGGCCACGTTACCTGGGTATCGGCGGGCCTTTTGTATGCTGTCGATCCACCATCGCGGCACAGTCGAACAGCCGGGATTGGTGCTGGCGCTTGATGCCTCGCCCGACGATCATTGCACGGGCGTGGCGTTCCGGGTGGCGCGGGCTGAACAGGACGTTGTTCTGGCCGAGCTGCGCGCGCGTGAATTGGTTTCATCCGCCTACGTTGAAAAACACGTCCCGCTGGCCCTAAACGACGGGCGCCAGGTCACGGCGCTGGCCTATGTGATCGAGCGGTCGCATGCACAATATTGCACCTTCGACCTCGAAGAACAGGCGCAGCGCATCGCGCGGTCTGTCGGTGGGCGGGGGCCAAATAGTGAATATCTCAATAACACGGCCGCTCATTTGCGGGACATGGGCATCACAGATGAGGACATGGAATGGCTGGTCGGTCGGGTGGGCGAGTTGCGGGCATAAAGTCGCAGAATGTAAATTTTGAGGGTGCTCAGGCACAAATGTCCCCTAAATAGATCGAAAAATGAAGGCTATGCCCGTGCCGAAAGTGTTGATTGATCACCACAGTTTCCAACTGCGGTCGGGCTACGGGTGGTTTTGAGTTGGGGGGCAGGGCGTTCAGGCCTATCACAAGTCCAAATGCCTGATGAAGGACGAACGCCCCCATGACCGACACGGCCCCCCAGCCGCGCGCACAATTTACCCAACCCGTGCGCCAGATTTCCTTGATGCTGATCGTCTTGGCGGTCGTCGGTGCGGGGCTGTATTTTGGCCGCACGACAATTATGGGGATCGTCACTGCGAACATTTACCTCAATGTGGTGATCATTTCGGTGTTCCTGCTTGGGGTTCTGGCCTGTTTTCGGCAGGTCGTGCAGTTGGACGCATCGGTACAATGGATCGAAGCCTTTGCCGATGATCCGGCCCGCCGCGAAGGGGCCAAGGTGCCGTCATTGCTCGCACCTCTTGCGACATTGCTGGCGTCACGTGGCGCGCGGATGCAACTGTCATCAACATCGTCGCGCAGTATTTTAGACTCGGTCGGTCAGCGTATCGACGAAGACCGCGAGATCACCCGCTATCTCAGCAATGTCCTGATCTTCCTCGGGCTTTTGGGGACATTCTACGGGCTTGCCACCACTGTGCCAGCGCTGGTCGAGACCATCCGCGGCCTGAATCCGGCCGAGGGCGAAAGCGGCACGGAAGTGTTCGGGCGCTTGCAAGTGGGCCTAGAGGCGCAGCTTGGTGGCATGGGCACGGCGTTTTCGTCATCGCTGTTGGGTCTGGCGGGATCACTGGTTGTGGGCCTGCTGGAATTGTTCGCGACCCATGGTCAAAACCGGTTTTACCGCGAGTTGGAAGAATGGTTGTCGCGGATCACTCGCGTAGGCTTTGCCAGTGGCGACGAGGGCAGCAGCCCCGAGGCTTCGATGATGGCCAGCGTCGTGGATCATCTCGCAGAACAGATCGAAGGCTTGGAAAAGATGTTCACCAAGTCCGACGCCGCCCGCGCCTCGGTTGACACCAAACTGGCCAATCTCGCCGAAGCGATGACAAAAGTGGCGGTGCGTCTGGAAGAAAGCGACGCCAATGCGGCTATCGTCGATATGGCTGTGGGTCAGCAGATGGTGATTGATAACCTCGAAAGCACGCGCGTTGGCATTGATGCGCTGGTGTCAAAAATGGATACCAATGACGGCGGCGAAGGCATGGACGCGGAATCGCGGATGCGCCTGCGCTCTATTGATGTGCAGATGTTGCGTTTGCTCGAAGAAATGTCAGCGGGCCGTCAAGAAACCATGGGCGAGCTGCGTCAAGATATGGCCGCCGTCGTGCGCGCAATCCGCGACACCCGGATGGGCGGCTAACCGATGGGGTTACAGCGCCGCTCTTCCAACAGGTTTCAATCCTCGATCTGGCCCGGTTTCGTCGATGCGATGACCGGCCTTTTGCTGGTGTTGATGTTCGTTTTGACCATCTTCACCGTCGTGCAGTTCGTGTTGCGGGACACGATTTCGGGCCAAGAATCCCAACTTGATCTGCTGTCGTCGGAACTGGCGATTGTGGCCGAGGCCCTGAATCTGTCGGATCAACGCGGTGCCGAGCTGGATCTGGAAGTGAACGATCTGAGCGGCCAATTGGCGACGGCAGATGCATTGGCGCGCGATTTGGCGGGGCAGGTGGCTGCGGTGACGCTAGAGCGTGATGTGGCGCAAACCTCGCTCGCCGACGCGCAAACAGCGATCACCGGGTTTGAGGCGCAGGTCGCCGGATTGCTCGCCAGCCAAACCCAAGACCGCGCAACAATCACAGGATTGGAAGAGGCACGGGCCGAATTGCTGACCCAGAGCGATGCGCTCAACCTCGCCTTGGCCACCGCACGTGACGAGATAGATGCCGAGGCCGAGACCGCCCGTCTTGCCGCCGCACGCGCCGATGCGTTGGACGCCCTGGTGGCCGATCTCGAAGCGCAGGCCTTGGAAAATCAAGAGACGATTGCCAGCACCTCTGCCGATCTTAGCGCCGCAGAAACCGCGCGTCTGGCCGAAGCCGCCGCTGCCGAAGCCCTGCGCGCCCGATTGGCGGACGCGGATACCGAATTGACCGCGATGACATTGGCCCTAGAAGAGCAACGCCAAGAGGCTGAGGACACGTTGACCCTGCTGGCCGCCGCTGACGCCGCCAAATCGGACATTGATACGCAATTGGTGCAAACCCTTGCGGCGCTGAGCGCACAACAGGCGGCGCAGGCTTTGCTCGAAGATGAGAACGCGGATCTTGCCGCCGCACAGGGTGATGCGGCCGCCTTGCAAGCGCAATTGGCCGAAGCTTTGACGGATGTGCAGCGGTTGCAGGCCCAAGTTGCGGTTCTGAGCGAAGACGACACCTCATCGGAAGCGACACAGGCCGAATTGCAGGCGCAATTGGCAACGGCATTGTCCGCGCAAACAACCGCAGAGGATGCGTTGAGCCAAGAACAGGACCGTTTGTCAGCCCTGTTGGACACCGCCAATACCCGACTGACGCAAGAGGAAGAACTCTCCGCCGAGGCGCAGCGTCAGGTCGCATTGCTCAACCAACAAACCGAAGCCCTGCGCACGCAATTGTCGTCCTTGCAGGCGCTGTTGAACCTCGCGGATGAGGCCGATGGCGAGGCTGAGGTGCAGATCGAAGCGCTGACGTCGCAGCTGAATACAGCGCTGGCGCGGGCCGCCACCGAAGCGCAGCGACGGATTGCCTTGGAAACAGCCGAGCGTGAGCGACTGGAAGTCGAGACCGCACGTCTGGCGGAAGAGGCTGCGCGCCTAGAGGCCGAAGCGCAAGATTTAGAGCAGTTCCGTTCAGACTTCTTTGGCCGCGTGCGCGAAGTTGTGGCTGAATTGGACGGCGTCAGCATCGCAGGCGACCGGTTTGTCTTCTCATCCGAGGTCTTGTTCGGCTCCGGCAGTGCCGATCTATCCCCACAAGGCGAGGCCGAGATCGCCAATGTCGCGGGCCTGCTGCGTCAGATTTCAGCGGATATTCCCGATGGCATTGATTGGGTGATCCGTGTGGATGGGCACACCGACAATATTCCCCTGAGCGGCGAGGGCGATTTCGCCAATAACTGGGAGCTGAGCCAAGCGCGGGCGCTATCGGTTGTGCTGTTTATGATCGAGAGCGAAGGCATCCCGCCGGGCCGTTTGGCGGCCAACGGATTTGCCGAGTATCAGCCGTTGAACCCGGAAAACAGCGCTGCTGCCCGCGCTCAAAACCGCCGGATCGAGTTGAAGCTGACCGAACGCTAGGGGCTACTTTTTGCCCGCGTTTGGCCCAGCAGTTTGAATGTCCGCGTTATCGACAACATCCCACGTCAAACCCTCGTTGCGGTAGATACGCTTGCCCTGACGCGGGTAATCGCCAACATCATGCGGCAGCCTCTGGCCGACGACGATACAGCGTAGCACCTCTGTCCCGCTATTGGTTATCGAATGCGCCGGGCCACCCGCGCGGTAACCCAGAAAATCGCCAGCGCCGATAGAGTGATCTTCGTCGCCGATATGCGCGGTGGCAGTGCCCGACAGGACATAGACGCATTCGTCCTCGTGATGATGCACATGGTGTTCGGTCGTCTCGTGGCCCGGGTCTACTTCGATGATGTGAAACCCCAGCCCCGTGAGGCCCGTCATATCCCCCAGCGAGATATTCCGGCGGCGCGCGTTGGGGTTCAGGAAGTGCGTTTTATCGACCGCTTGGGCGCGCGCGATCTCAACCGCGGAAACGAGGGTGGGTTTGTCTGTCATGGGATTAGCCTGTCAGACAGTGGGGGAGAGGGCAAGAAAAAGGCCCGGACGATGCCGGGCCTGTCTCCTAGATCAATCCGCTGTCAGCAGGGGGGGCTTATCCCCCGAGATGCGTTTGCTCTCGGGCGATTCGTAGGTGAGGTCGATGGCGCCGTCTTTGACGCCCACCTTGACCAGCCCGCCTTTTTGTAACGAGCCAAACAGTAGCTCTTCCGCCAGTGGCTTCTTGATGTGCTCTTGGATCACGCGGCCTAGCGGGCGTGCACCCATCTTGTCGTCGTAGCCTTTGTCGGCAAGCCAAGCGGCGGCGGCAGGGGTCAGCTCGATATGGACGTTGCGATCCAAAAGCTGTGCTTCGAGTTGCAGCACGAACTTTTCGACGACCTGAACAATCACCTCTTTCGGCAGCGCGCCAAACGAGATCACTGCGTCGAGACGGTTGCGGAATTCGGGTGTGAATGTCCGCTCGATCGCAGCCGTATCCTCGCCCTCGCGCTTGTCACGGTTAAATCCGATGGCCTCGCGCGCCATGTCAGATGCACCCGCGTTTGAGGTCATAATCAGGATAACATTTCGGAAATCCACGCCGCGTCCGTTGTGATCGGTCAGCTTGCCGTGGTCCATGACCTGCAACAGGATGTTGAACACATCCGGGTGCGCTTTTTCAATCTCGTCGAGCAATAGCACGCAGTGCGGATGCTGATCTACACCGTCAGTCAGCATGCCGCCCTGATCAAAGCCCACATAGCCGGGGGGGGCGCCGATCAGACGCGAGACTGCGTGTTTTTCCATGTATTCCGACATATCAAACCGCAGCATTTCCACGCCGAGGGTATCGGCGAGCTGTTTGGCGACCTCGGTTTTACCCACGCCTGTTGGCCCTGCGAACAGGTAGTTGCCGATGGGCTTTTCAGGTTCGCGCAGACCCGCGCGGGCGAGTTTGATTGCCGACGACAGGGCCACAATGGCGTTATCTTGCCCGAAGACAACGCGTTTCAGCGTTGGTTCCAGATCCTTGAGCACCTCTTGATCGTCTTTTGAGACGTTCTTGGCCGGGATGCGGGCGATCTTGGCGACAACGGCCTCAATCTCTTTGGCGCCGATGGTTTTGCGACGCTTGCTCTCGGCGACCAGATGCTGGGCCGCACCCGCCTCGTCGATCACGTCGATGGCTTTGTCGGGCAGTTTGCGGTCATTGATATACCGCGCGGACAGCTCGACGGCGGTTTTGATCGCGTCGGAGGTGTACTTGATCGAGTGGTGGTCCTCGAAGTAGGGTTTCAGCCCCTTGAGGATTTTCACCGCATCATCGACAGAGGGCTCGTTGACGTCGATTTTCTGGAAACGACGCGACAGGGCGCGGTCTTTCTCGAAATGTTGGCGGAATTCCTTGTAGGTGGTTGATCCCATACAGCGCAGTTTGCCACCCTGCAGCGCGGGTTTCAGCAGGTTGGACGCGTCCATAGCCCCGCCCGACGTCGCACCTGCACCGATGACTGTGTGGATTTCGTCGATGAACAGCACCGCGTCATCGTGGTCTTCCATCTCGGTCATCACCGCCTTGAGGCGCTCCTCAAAGTCACCGCGGTAGCGTGTACCGGCGAGCAACGCGCCCATGTCCAGCGAGTAGATCGTGGCACCAGCCAGCACCTCGGGCACTGCTTTGTTGACGATCTTATAGGCCAACCCTTCGGCAATTGCGGTTTTGCCCACACCCGGATCACCCACCAGCAGCGGGTTGTTCTTACGGCGACGGCAGAGCACTTGGATGCAGCGCTCGACCTCGTGGTCGCGGCCAATCAGCGGATCGACGTCGCCAGCGGCAGCTTTGGTATTCAGATCGACGCAGTATTTCGCCAGCGCGCTCTCTTTTTCTTCGCCACCACTGGGGGCGTCGTCTGCGTTTAACTCTTCGTCCGTCGCACCTGACACCGGGCGGCTTTCGCCGAACGCGGGGTCTTTGGCGACACCGTGCGCGATGAAGTTGACGGCGTCGTAGCGCGTCATGTCTTGCTCTTGCAGAAAATACGCGGCGTTGCTCTCGCGCTCGGCAAAGATGGCGACGAGGACGTTTGCCCCTGTCACTTCATTGCGGCCCGAGGATTGGACGTGGATCGCGGCGCGCTGGATCACCCGCTGAAATGCGGCGGTCGGCACGGCTTCGGACCCTTCGACATCGGTGGTCAGTGTCGACAGATCGTCTTCGATGAAATCTTCCAGCGATTTGCGCAAAGCATCTAGGTTCACCGAACAGGCCTGCATCACGCGCGCGGCGTCTGGTTCATCAATCAGCGCAAGCAGCAAATGCTCCAGCGTTGCCAGCTCGTGCCGGTTCGCATTGGCCAGCGCCAAGGCGGAATGAATCGATTGCTCAAGGGTTGTCGAAAATGACGGCACTGTGCGTGCTCCTTTGATCGGGGACCGTGGGGCGGGACTGCCGCGTGTCGGACCGTGTCTTGTTAAGATAAAGATCGGGTTTATTCGCGCGTCTTCAAGCGAAATCTGATCTTTTTGTCGTGATGAGATGCCGCACCGTGCCTTGAAAGCCTAAAAACGAGGCGTGCGGTATCAAAAGATGTCCTTGGCGTGTCGCAGGTGTGCAAACACTTTGGCAGGATCAGTTTCCGAGATATGAACGGATTGTATCAGTTCTGGGATATCGGCACGTAAAAACGGATTTGTCGCACGTTCGATGGTGAGTGAAGAAGGGACGGTTGGTATGCCTGCGGCCACCGCCCGTGTGATGTCTTGGACCCGAGAGATAAGCGCTGGATTGCCCGGTTCAATGGTGAGCGCAAATTTAGCGTTTGCAGCGGTGTATTCGTGGCCTGAATAAATTATCGTTTCGTCTGGCAGTGCGCGCAGTTTTTGCAGGCTTTGCCACATCTGATCTGGGGTGCCTTCGAACAAACGGCCACAGCCCAATGCCATCAGGCTGTCTGCGGTAAATGCGGCCCCCAGCGACGGAATATGCAGCGCGATATGCCCGACCGTATGGCCCGGCACGTCGATGATGTGGGATGCGTGCGCCGCCAGCGTGACCTGCGTGTCAGGCGTCAGGTGCCCGTCCAGCGGCGGCAGACGTTGCGCGTCGGCAGGGTTGCCCCAGACTTTTACGCCGTCTGACCGCAATTCAGGCACCGCTTGGATATGGTCGTCGTGATGGTGGGTCAGAACGATATCCGTCAGCGTCCAGCCCCGCGCCTTCAGGGCCTCCTGAATAGGGGCGGCTTCGGGCGCGTCGATCAGCACGGTTTCATCTGACGCCGCGTTATGGATTAGGAAGGCGTAATTGTCGCTCAGGCAAGGGATCGTCAGAATTTCAAGACCGTGGGGCATGGGGGGCATGGTAATGTTCCGGTTTGCGGCTATGGTTAGCCCAAGAGTGACGAAGGTGAGGTCCGCCTGCAATGCATCTTGATGTGCAGGATTTGAGTAATTTCTATTACCGCAGCGCTCTGGGGCGTGCGGCCCAAAAGGTTGTGCGCGATCAATTGGTCAATTGGTGGCCCAATGCAGGCGGCCAAACAGTTGCTGGCTTTGGCTTCGCTGTGCCCCTGCTGCGCCCGTTTTTGCCGGACGCGCGCCGTGTTGTAGGGCTGATGCCCGGCCCGCAAGGGGTGATGGCATGGCCCAAAGGCCAGCCCAACGTCAGCGTGTTGTGCGAAGATACCTTGTGGCCGATTGAAACGGGGCGGGTTGATAAGCTGGTTTTGATGCATGGGCTCGAGACGTCAGATCATCCGGGCGCTTTGATGGATGAATGCTTTCGGGTGTTGGGGCCGGGCGGATCGGCTGTGTTTGTGGTGCCCAATCGGGCGGGGTTATGGTCGCGCACCGACAATACGCCGTTTGGCTATGGCAGACCCTATTCGCTGGGACAGCTAGAGGCGCAATTGCGCCGGCATGAATTTCAAATCGACCGACATCTGTCGACGCTCTATCAACCGCCGTCGCACAAACGGGTCTGGCGGCGCGCGGCCAACGTGATGGAGCGGGTGGGGCACAATATACCATTGTTCAAAACTGGTGGCGTTTTGATGGTTGAGGCGCGCAAACATGTGGCGGCCCCGACCGGAAAGGCGCGTCGTGCCGAGCCTGTGCGCGGCGTGCTAGAGGGAATCGTGCGGCCCCCTGTCGCAGAGCCTGCCTAACCCGACCTAGGGCTGTACCCACAGCGAAGGGTGAATATCCAGCAACCTGAGCTTCAGCGAAAATAGGGTGGGCAAATTGTAAATAAAGGGTTTGCGAGCGCAGAAAGCGGCGATCCGATGGGAAAGCGTCGCGGCGGTGAAAAAGCCATTCATGGCGACTTGCGACCCTAGAACCTGTCTGCTAGACGACCCCTGATTTAGCGTCCCTAGGGTAACCGTGGGGCAGTCCAGAGGGAGATTGATCCCGGCCCACCGCGCCGAGGCAGCCTCCATCGCAAACGCATCGAAAGGGTGGACGTGTCCGAACCAGCTTCGATATCGACAGGTATTGCCGCGCGCTATGCTGCGGCTGTTTTCGATCTGTCACAAGAGAGCAATGACCTCAAAGGTCTCGAGTCTGATGTAGAGACTTTGGGTCAGGCATTGGCCGACAGCGACGATCTGAAAAATCTAATCTCATCGCCGATTTATACCCGCGACCAGCAGCAGACAGCCATCGCTGCCATTGCTGGCAAAATGGGTCTGTCTGGCACCACAACCAGCGTATTAGGCCTGATGGCATCCAAGCGTCGTTTGTTTGTTGTCCCGCAGTTGGTCGACGCACTGCGCGCGCGCATCGCGGATGAGAAGGGCGAGATTGCCGCTGATGTGACCAGCGCCAAGGCCCTGACCAAGGATCAAACGGCAGCGTTGACCGCGGCCCTGTCCAAGCAAGTGGGCAAAACAGTTAAAATCACCGAGACCGTGGATGAATCCCTCATCGGCGGTCTTGTCGTAAAAGTCGGCTCGAAGATGATTGACACGTCAATCGCCTCCAAGCTCAACGCACTCCAGAATAGCATGAAAGAGGTCCGTTAATGGCGATCCAAGCTTCTGAGATTTCTGCGATCCTCAAGGACCAGATCAAGAATTTCGGCCAAGAAGCCGAAGTGGCCGAAGTGGGCCGCGTTCTCTCCGTTGGTGACGGTATCGCCCGCGTCTACGGATTGGACAACATTCAGGCCGGTGAGATGGTCGAATTCCCCGGTGGAATTCGCGGCATGGCGCTGAACCTCGAAGCCGACAACGTCGGTTGTGTTATCTTTGGTTCCGACCGGGACATCAAAGAGGGCGACACTGTTAAGCGCACCAAGTCCATCGTGGAGGTCCCCACAGGCGACGAACTGTTGGGCCGTGTCGTTGACGGTCTGGGCAACCCGCTGGACGGCAAGGGCGATATCGCCAGCTCCTCGCGCGCAGTTGCGGATAGCAAAGCACCTGGCATCATCCCGCGTAAATCGGTTCACGAGCCGATGGCGACAGGTCTGAAATCAGTGGACGCGATGATCCCAATTGGCCGTGGCCAGCGCGAGTTGATCATTGGTGACCGCCAGACAGGTAAAACTGCCGTGGCGCTCGACACGATCCTGAACCAGAAATCCTACAATGATGCAGCCGAGAACGAGTACGACAAACTGTACTGTATCTACGTGGCCATCGGCCAGAAGCGTTCCACAGTGGCGCAGTTGGTGAAAAAGCTCGAAGAGTCGGGTGCTATTGAATACACGACCGTCGTTGCGGCCACTGCGTCTGATCCTGCACCCATGCAGTACCTCGCGCCGTATTCTGCCACTGCCATGGCCGAGCATTTCCGCGATAATGGTCGCCACGCGCTGATCATCTATGATGACCTTTCGAAGCAGGCCGTGTCCTACCGTCAGATGTCGCTCTTGCTGCGTCGCCCACCGGGACGTGAAGCTTACCCTGGCGACGTGTTCTACCTCCACTCTCGTTTGCTGGAACGCTCTGCGAAGCTGAACGAGGACAATGGGTCCGGGTCGCTGACAGCGCTGCCGATCATTGAAACCCAAGGCGGCGACGTGTCTGCGTTTATTCCGACCAACGTAATCTCGATCACCGACGGTCAGATCTTCCTCGAGACCGAGCTGTTCTATCAGGGTATCCGTCCGGCGGTAAACACGGGTCTGTCCGTTTCTCGTGTGGGGTCTTCTGCTCAGACCAACGCGATGAAATCTGTGGCGGGTCCGGTGAAGCTAGAGCTTGCTCAGTACCGTGAGATGGCGGCGTTTGCGCAGTTTGGTTCTGACTTGGATGCCTCCACACAGGCCCTGCTGAACCGTGGTGCGCGTCTGACCGAGCTGATGAAACAGCCGCAGTACTCGCCCCTGACCAACGCCGAGATCGTTTGTGTCATCTATGCGGGTACAAAAGGCTACCTCGATAAGGTCGACGTCAAAGACGTGGGTCGTTTCGAGGCCGGTTTGCTGAACCACCTGCGGACCAAAGCCTCCGACGTGCTCGCGATGATCACCAAGGACGATCCAAAGATCAAAGGCGACGCCGAAGACAAAATCAAAGCAGCGCTCGACGCGTTTGCCGCCGATTTCGCCTGAAGCCTGACCCTACGATAGGAGACTACGGCCTATGCCAAGTCTTAAGGACCTAAAAAACCGGATCGAAAGCGTGAAATCCACGCGGAAGATCACCAAGGCGATGCAGATGGTCGCGGCCGCAAAATTGCGCCGCGCCCAAGACGCAGCCGAGGCATCGCGCCCCTACACAGAACGGTTCAACGCCGTGATGGCAGGGCTTGCGGCCTCG
This sequence comes from uncultured Paracoccaceae bacterium, assembly GCA_937931795.1. GTDB lineage: Bacteria > Pseudomonadota > Alphaproteobacteria > Rhodobacterales > Rhodobacteraceae > JALZWD01. The sequence continues at coordinate 25,402 of CALHAP010000004.1, read as the reverse complement.
GTGGGGTCATCCGCTGGCGCGCCAAAGCTGCTCGCGGGAACTGGTGCGGATCAAGTGCATCTGCTCGTCGTGCTCACTGCCGAGCGCGGCCTCTGCGGTGGTTTCAACGGTAACATCGCCAAACTGGCGCGCGCCCATGCCGAAAAGCTGTTGGCGGCTGGCAAGACGGTAAAGATTGTGACTGTCGGCAAAAAAGGTCGCGATGCAATCCGTCGTGATATGGGCGAGCATTTCGTGCATCACGTGGACCTCACCGAGGTCAAGCGCGTGGCCTATTCCGACGCGCAAGGCATCGCGCAGGACATCCTGACACGCTTTGATGCGGGCGAGTTTGATGTAGCGACGATCTTCTTTGCCGAATTCCAAAACGTCGTGACGCAAATCCCAACGGCGCAGCAGATCATTCCGGCCTCGTTCGAGGCGGAAGAGGGTGCTGAGACGACGCTCTATGACTACGAGCCCAGCGAAGAGGCGATCCTTGCTGACCTGCTGCCGCGCGGCGTGGCCACAGCGATCTTCTCGGCACTGCTGGAAAACGGCGCATCCGAGCAGGGCGCACGGATGTCCGCTATGGATAACGCCACACGCAACGCGGGCGAGATGATCGACAAGCTGACAATCGAGTTCAACCGCTCGCGTCAGGCCGTCATCACGAACGAGCTGATCGAAATTATTTCGGGCGCGGAAGCGCTTTAACCGAACCGGAGACAAATCATGGCAACAGCAACTGGTAAAATTACTCAGGTCATCGGCGCGGTTGTGGACGTACAGTTCACAGGCGATCTGCCACAGATCCTGAACGCTCTGACAACAGACAACAACGGCAAGACGCTGACCCTCGAAGTGGCGCAGCACCTTGGCGAAAACACGGTCCGCGCCATTGCGATGGACGCGACCGAGGGCCTGATCCGCGGCCAAGACGTGACTGACACCAACGGCCCGATCACCGTGCCCGTGGGCGACGCCACATTGGGTCGCATCATGAACGTGGTTGGCGATCCCGTGGACGAAAAGGGCGCCATCGGCGAAGACGAGCGTCGCTCGATCCACGCCGACGCGCCGCCGTTTGAAGCACAGTCCACAGCGTCCGAAGTTCTGGTGACAGGCATTAAGGTCATCGACCTGCTGGCCCCCTACGCGAAGGGCGGAAAAATCGGCCTCTTTGGCGGTGCGGGTGTGGGCAAAACAGTTCTCATTCAGGAGCTGATCAACAACATCGCGAAAGTGCACTCGGGCTACTCGGTGTTCGCGGGCGTTGGTGAGCGGACCCGTGAGGGCAACGACCTTTACTACGAATTCATCGAATCCGGCGTTATCAACGCCGACGACCTGACAAAATCCAAAGTGGCGCTGGTCTACGGCCAGATGAACGAGCCTCCCGGTGCGCGTATGCGCGTGGCCCTGTCCGGTCTGACCATGGCGGAATCGTTCCGCGATAGTTCCGGTACTGACGTTTTGTTCTTTGTCGACAACATCTTCCGCTTTACTCAAGCGGGTTCCGAGGTGTCCGCGCTCTTAGGTCGTATCCCATCTGCGGTCGGCTACCAGCCGACACTGGCCACCGACATGGGCCAGATGCAGGAGCGGATTACATCCACGAAAAACGGCTCGATCACCTCCGTTCAGGCGATCTACGTGCCTGCGGATGACTTGACCGACCCTGCGCCTGCGACATCTTTTGCGCACCTCGATGCGACGACCGTTTTGAACCGTGCGATCTCTGAGCTGGGAATTTACCCTGCCGTTGACCCGCTCGATTCCACATCGCGTTTGCTCGACCCGGCTGTTGTTGGCGAGGAGCACTATGGTGTGGCCACAGACGTTCAGCAGATGCTTCAGCGTTACAAATCCCTTCAGGACATCATCGCCATTCTCGGCATGGACGAGCTGTCGGAAGAAGACAAATTGACCGTGGCGCGCGCGCGTAAAATCCAGCGCTTCCTGTCACAGCCATTTGACGTGGCTCAGGTCTTCACAGGCTCGCCGGGTGTTCAGGTGCCTTTGGATGACACAATCGCGTCGTTCAAAGCCGTGGTTGCTGGCGAATACGATCACCTCCCCGAGGGCGCCTTCTACATGGTTGGCGGCATCGAAGAAGTGAAAGCCAAAGCCGAGAAAATGGCCGCTGACGCAGCCTAAGGAGAAGCCGACATGGCAAACCTACAATTCGATCTGGTCTCGCCCGAGCGGCGTTTGGCCTCTTTGGAAGCGACAGAAGTGCGCATACCGGGGGCAGACGGTGACATGACGGCCATGGCCGATCACGCGCCGACGATCACGACATTGCGCCCCGGCGTTTTGACTGTGGTGCATGCGGGCGGCGAGGACGACTACGTCGTGTCCGGCGGCTTTGCCGAGATCAGCGCGGGCGGCGTGTCCGTATTGGCCGAGCAGGCTTTGCCGAAAGGCGAAGTCACGCAAGAGGTCTTTGACGAGATGATCGCCTCCGCGCGTAAGCTGCATGAAAAGGCCAGCACGTTCGAAAACGAGCCCGGCCCTGTCGATGATGCTGCCAAGCTGATTTCGGATATGGTGGCTATGGGCACACATATTGGTCTGGACCCAAAGCAAGGTAATTTTGGCTAACAAACGCCAAGTACTGATTTTGAGAGACCCCGCCGTATTGGTGGGGTCTTTTGCGTTTAGGGGGAAATGACGTTTGCGTTTCCCTCAGGCCAGATGATGATTTTTTTCCTAAAGAAACGGGGAATTAGGAGGAATCGTTATCAACCGGATCGCACAAATATTGGCGGATAGCCTGTCCGATTATGAAATGGATCTGATGGGCCAGGTGCCGATCTCCAAAGACACGGAAGGGTTGGCGCGCCTCTATGACCTGCGCCTTGTGACCTGTTTTTCGGGGCAAGCTCCGTGCGCTTTGACCAACCTCGGGCGTGAGGTCTTATTCCTCCGTCAGGCACAGAGTGCGCAACCTATAGCGATCTAGGAGAACGCGGGTCGACCTCGTAGCCGACCACGTACACCGATCCGATCACTCCGGCGAATACAGCCCTTCGTAAATCGGCTCTAGTGTCGCGTGATCGAACAGGGATGACACGGACGTACCGTTCCAAATGTTCAGGATCGCTTGGGCAAACATCGGCGCCGTCGGCACGATACGGATATTTTTGCAGGCTTTCACGGCGTCGGTCGCCTGGATGCTGTCACTGATCACCAGAGATTTCATCACGGATTTGGTGATCCGGTCCACGGCGGGGCCTGATAAAACGCCGTGCGTGATGTAGCTGTGGACCTCTTTCGCACCTGCGGCAATCAGCGTATCGGCGGCTTTGCACAACGTGCCTGCGGTATCGACGATGTCGTCAATGATGATGCAGGTCTTGTCTTTCACGTCGCCAATCACAGTCATTTCAGCGATTTCACCAGCTTTCTCGCGGCGTTTGTCGACAATCGCGAGCGGGGCGCCGATCCGTTGTGCCAACTCGCGGGCGCGCGCCACACCGCCCACATCAGGTGAGATGACCATAACGTCGCTCATCTTACCTTTGAAATGATGCTGAATGTCGAGCGCAAAGATCGGCGATGCGTAAAGGTTATCGACAGGGATATCGAAGAACCCCTGAATCTGCGCCGCGTGGAGGTCCATGGTCAGAACGCGCTCGATCCCGGCCTCAACGATCAGATTTGCCACCAGTTTGGCGCTGATCGGCGTGCGGGCTTTGGTCCGGCGGTCTTGGCGCGCATAGCCAAAGTAGGGGATGACAGCGGTGATCCGCGCGGCGGACGATCTGCGCAGCGCATCGGCGATCACCAGTAATTCCATCAGGTTATCATTGGCGGGGTTCGAGGTGGGCTGGATGATGAACATATCCTCGCCGCGCACGTTTTCGAACACCTCGACGAAAATCTCGCCGTCGTTGAACCGCTCGACCCGCGCATCGACGAGACCAACATTTACACCGCGATGCATCGACATCCGCCGCGCGACCGAAGAGGCCAATTTAGGGTTGGCATTACCGGCGAACAGCTTGGGTTCGGTGATCTGTGGCATCAGGTGTCCTTGAGGCAAAAACGGGGAATCGCGTCGTTGACACCGACTAGCACATGCCTACCGTGAGGCAAAGTTAGCAAAATCAAAAGGGACGCCCAAATGGCCCATATCCAGTACTTCTGCGCGACATTGTCACCATATGTATACCTCGCAGGCACCCGCCTCGAAGAGATCGCGGCCAAGCACGGTGCGCAGATCACCTATCGCCCGCTTGATGTCGTGGCCCTGTTTGGGCGCACGGGCGGCACACCGCCCAAGGATCGCCATATCAGCCGCAACGAATACCGTGCCCAAGAATTGCGCCGCCAAGCCACCAAAGCCGGGCTGGCGCTCCACCTCAAACCCGCGCACTGGCCCACGAACGGCGCGCCTGCGGCCTATGCCATCATCGCGGCCCAAAATGCTGGCGGCGGCGATCTGGGGGCTTTGGTGCATGGCATCGGCGCGGCCTGCTGGGCGCAGGACAAAGACATCGCACAGGACGATGTGATCAAAGCCTGCCTGACGGAGGCCGGTTTTGACGCAGGCCTGGCCGAGAGCGCGATGCTGTCGGCAGCCGAAGAATACGCGCGCAACCTAGAAGACGCGGTTGCAGCCGGGGTCTTTGGCACGCCGTTCTACATCACGGGCGAGGACGAGCGGTTCTGGGGACAAGACCGGCTAGACGATCTTGACGCGCATTTGGCGAGCCTTGGTTAGGCTCGTACGATCGACAAAAACTGGTCCACTTCCGCTTCCGTGGTGGACCAGTTCGTCACAAACCGCGCGCGGATCATCTCATCGGCCGGGCCCGTTTCTACATCGCCCCACTTATAATAAACCGCCCCCTGCGCCATTAGGGTCTGATGCGAAGCACGGGGCAGGGTGGCGAAAAACAGGTTGCTGGTAGGATCGCCTTCAATTTGCGCTATGTTCGTTTTGTGCAATCCGCTGCGCAGTTGGGTGGAGCGCGCGTTTGCGCTGCTGGCCATATCCAACCAGAGATCATCGGTGAGATAGGGCTGCATCTGCGCAGAGAGATAACGGTGCTTTGACAACAAATGGCCCGCGCGTTTGCGGCGCAGCTCGAACTCCCACGACAGCGCGGGGTCAAACATGATGCAGGCCTCAACACCCATCAGACCGTTCTTGGTGCCACCAAAACTGATAGCATCTATCCCTGCGTCCGTGCTCATTTGTGCGGCGGTACAACCCAATGCAGCACAGGCATTTGCAAAGCGCGCGCCGTCAAGGTGGGTCTTTAGCCCAAATTCCTTGGCCACATCTGTCAGCGCCTTTATCTCGCTCAGCGTGTAAACAGAGCCGGTTTCAGTTGCTTGTGTGATGGTCACGGGGCCACGTTGAGGTCCGTGAACGCCGCGATTGCCCTGCGATGTGATCGCCGTTCGTAGGGCCTCGGGCGTCATTTTGCCGTTGGTCGTGGGCACCAGCGTTAGCTTGGCACCGCCGGTGAAAAACTCGGGCGCGTTGCCTTCGTCTTCTTCCACATGGGCGACATCTGCGCAGAAAATCGTGTCCCATGGCTGCGCCAGCGTGGCAAGCAACAACGCGTTCGCGGTGGTGCCGTTGACAACCAAATGCACCGCCGCCTCTGGTGTCTCGAACAAATGGCGCAATTGGCTGCGGACATCTTCCATCAGCGCGTCGGCGCCGTATCCCATCGCATAGCCGTTGTTCGATTTCAGCACGGCGTCCATCACTTTGGGATGCACCGGGCCAGTGTTGTCAGAGGCGAATTGCATGGGTCAGCTCCCTGTGGGTTCCGCGATGATATGGTCTTCCCAATCGTCGTCATCGACTTCGGTCTCGGGAATGGTCTTGCCTTGCATCGAGACCCCGGCCTCTAATGTGCTCTGCGCTGTGCCTGTGATCAGCGGGTGCCAATTGAATAACGGCTCACCGAGGTACAGCAGCCGATACGCGCAGGTCGTGGGCAGCCAATACATGTGATTTTCGATGTTTTCTGGTTTGAGAACAATGCATTCTGGCACGAACTGGTGGCGGATTGGATATTGGCTGCATTGGCATGTTTTGTCGTCAAACATCCGGCAGGCCACTCGGGTGAACGCTACCTCGCCGGTGTCGTCGTCTTCCAACTTGTTCATGCAGCACTTGCCACAGCCATCGCACAATGCCTCCCACTCAGGGCGGGTCATGTCATCGAGAGGGACAGTTTCCCAAAAGCGGGGGCGCAGATCAGCCATGGAGTATCTTTCTCGCGCGCGCGCAATCGGCGTCCATTTGAGTGATCAATGCGTCAAGACTGTCGAATTTCTCTTCGCCACGCAGGTAATCGACCAAGGCGACCGAGATATCGGTGCCATAGAGATCACCAGCGAAATCAAAGATATACGTCTCGCAATTGGCTTGGTTTTCACCAAACATGGGACGCACCCCGATGGAGGCGGCCCCGTGGTAGTGCCCGGCATGTGGGCCGCGCAGGACATCCACTTCGACCGCATACACACCGTATCTGGGAGGATGCAGCCCGGTGATCGACATATTGGCAGTGGGGTAGCCTAGGTCACGCCCGCGCTGTTCGCCGCGGATCACTGGCCCGTCGATGCGGTGGTGATGGCCGAGCATGCGTGTCGCATCCGCTGGGCGGCCCTCTGCCAGTGCTTGCCGGATCGCGGTCGAGCTGACCTCGCCCGCACCGAGGTCGAGCATAGGCGCGATCGTGACGCCGAACCCCATCTCTGCCCCAAAGCGCTGAAGATCTTGGGCCGTGCCGGAACGGCCTTTCCCAAAGCAAAAGTCCTCACCCACGACGACGTGCTTAAGGCCCAACTGTTCGGCGATGATGAGGCTTGCAAATTCCTGCGCTGAGAGAGCTGAAAGGGCAGGATTGAAGGGCAATTCATACAGTTTTTCAACTTCGAGCTTTTCCAGCCGGTTCGCGCGTGCGATGGCGTTCATCAGGCGAAAAGGGGGAGCGTCGGCGTTGAAAAACTGCCTTGGGTGCGGCTCGAATGTCATCACACCCAAAGGTGCGCCTAACTTGGCAGCGATGTCGCGGGTGATCTCTAGGACGGATTGATGCCCCAAATGCACGCCGTCAAAGTTGCCGATGGCTGCAACGGCGCCCCGGTCTGTCTCGGTGATAAAATGTGCGTCGCGGATGATCTGCATGAGCGCTGAGGTAGCGCGGGGATCAGGGGGGCGCAAGGGCGCTTGGGGCTAGTCGAACTTGGCCGATGGGGCCAACACGGTTGCCTCGCCTGTCAGCACTTTTTTTCCGTCGATCCGGCAGTGGGTCCCGAGCTGGACCTTGCGTTTGGAGTAGTCAATTTCGAGCACTTCTACCTCTGCCGTCACCACATCACCGGGGCGCACGGGGGCTAAGAACTTGATATTCTGTCCTAAATAGATAGTGCCGTGACCAGGCAACTGTTCTCCGATAACGGCGGAGACCAGACCAGCGGTCAGCATGCCATGGGCAATACGTCCCTCAAAGATCGTGTCGCGGGCGTAGTCATCGTCGAGATGCACGGGGTTTCTGTCGGTGGAAATTTCTGCGAACATCTCAATGTCCGCGTCGGTGATTTCCTTGGTCAGATAGCGTTTCATGCCCACTTCGAGATCTTCGATGCAGATGGTTCCACGGGGCAAATTATGCGTTGTGTCGAGCATGTCGGTCATCCTGTGCGTAACAAAAATCTCAAAGAGGCGCTGATATTGAAATTTTATTACGCTGCGAATGCATCCGAGTCAAGGGAAATGGTTAGTTTAGGAAGCCGATGGCATAGCTGGGGGACAGTTGCTCGGATGCAAGGTAATTGGTTAAAGCTTCCTTGTCGGGCTGTTCATTTGTTTTGGTCTCGGCGGCTGCCAATCCTCCAGTGATGAACAGCGTGTCGAGGTCTTCGCCGATGCCGCCCCGCACGTCGGTGAGGATGCCGTCGCCGATGCAGATGATGCGGGGATCGTCAACGGCACCAGTTAAGGCGGCGTAGCGGCGGCGGGCAAGGTCGTAGATGGGCGGGTGTGGTTTGCCGAAGTAAAGGCTCTCGCCGCCCATTTCGGTGTAGAGGGCGGCCAATGCGCCTGCGCACCATTCGCGCGTCTCGCCACGGTCTACGACGATGTCGGGGTTGGCGCAGAGCAGTTTGAGCCCCTTTTGCTTGGCGAGCAGAAATTCGGGGCGGTTCACGTCCGGATCGGCCAATGTATCAAAGGGTCCGCAGCAGATGATGCCCTCTGCCTCGTCCAAGGGGACTTGGGTAATGTCGACGGGGTTTTCGATGATATTGAGCGGTTTGAAGAAGTCGTCGTCACGCGGGCTCTCACCCATGAACCAAACCTTCGAGCCAACGGCGCCCATATACATCGCGGCCCGCGCGCTGTCGCCAGACGTGGCGATGGCGTCCCATGTGTCGCGGGGCACACCGAAACTGTCGAGCTGTGTGGCCACGGAATCCCATGGGCGCGGAGAGTTGGTCACCAGCACCACGGTGCCGCCCGATGCGCGGAAGGATTGCATGGCTGCGACCGCTGCGGGAAACGCCGCGATCCCGTTGTGCATACAGCCCCAGAGGTCGACGAAGGCCACGTCATATTGGGAGGCGATGGCGTCGAATGTCTCGATTATCTGGGTCATTTGGTAACCTGTGTTAAAGAAAATTAGGGGACACTTGGCGTACACCACCTGTGCACTCAGTGTGCGCACAGCTGTGTGGGTTTTTCAAATAGAGTGCATTCTTTGAAAGAATGCAGTGCCAGTCCCTTTAAAGGACTGGCCGCCACCTCAGACCTTGAGCGCGGGGATGATCTGCTTTTTGCGGCTCATCACGCCGGGGAGGACCACTGTGTTGCCCGAGACACTCGCGCCAAAGCTGGCCTCGGCCACGCGCTTGGACAGGTCGTTGGGGATCAGCATCGTGGCTTCTTCGCGCAGGATGTCGACGACGAAGAGCAGGACTTCGTTGACCTTATCCTCGCCCGCGACCTGCGGCATGGCGGCCATCAGCGCGTCTTTGCGCGACAGGACTGCCTCGGGGGAGGTGGTTTCCAGCACCGAGACGCGGAATTTCACGCCATCGACTTCGTATTCCTTGCTGTCCATGCGCAGCAGCTCGGCTTCGGAGAAGGCCGAGACGTCGGATTTGGCGGCGAACATTTCGTCGGCGTACGCTTGGATGTCGATCTTGAGGTCAGCGGCAAGGCTCTCGGCCAAGGCCTTGTCCGTGTCGGTCGTCGTGGGCGAGCGGAAGGCCAGCGTGTCGGACAGGATGCACGACAGCATCAGCCCTTTGATCCCCTCGGGCATGTGGCCCGCGTGGTCGCCCATCAGGTCGTGCATGATGGTGGCGGTGCAGGCCAGCGGGCGGATAGTGATGTCGATGGGGTTTTTCGTCTCGAGCCCGCCGACCAATTTGTGGTGGTCGATGATCGCTGTGACGTTGGCGCCATTAATATTAGCGGGCAGCTCGGCGGGGTTGTTGGTGTCAACGATGACGCAGTCTTGGTCGTCGGCCACGTCGTCCATGATGGGCGGCAGGTCAAAGCCCCATTTTTGAGCGACAAACTGTGCCTCGGTGTTGGGTGTGCCAAGCAATTGCGCAGCTGCGTCGCCGCCGGTGTGGTTGAGGAACCATTCCCAGATCAGGGGCGAGCCTGTGGAATCTGTGTCGGGGGACTTGTGGCCGAAAACGAGCGTCGTCATTATGCGCAAACCTTTGGATGTTGGGAATTTGGCCGCCTTATAGGGCGCGCGCGCAGGGATGTCACGTTTTGAAAGAGGCCGATCTATACCCCCCCGTCAAAGCCTATTTGCAGCGGCAAGGTTACGCTGTGAAGGGCGAAGTGGGCGCTGCTGATGTGGTGGCGCGACGCGGGGACGAGCCGCCGCTGATCGTCGAGCTGAAGCTGGGGTTTTCGCTGAAACTGTTTCATCAAGGCGTCGAGCGTATGGCCGTGAGTGACCGCGTGTATCTGGCCGTGGCGCGCCCAGCGTCGGACAAGGCGCTGCGGGCGAATGTGGCGCTGGCCCGTGCTGCGGGCCTCGGCGTGCTGAGCGTGCGTTTGCCGCAGGGCACCGTCGAGGCGATGTGCGATCCCGGTGATGCGGGGCCGCGTCGCTCAAAAAAGAAACAAGAGCGGTTGCTCAAGGCCTATGACCGTATGCGTGGCGATCCTAATGCGGGCGGTGCGACGCGGCATGGGATTGTCACAGGCTACCGTCAGGATGCCGTTGCTTGCGCGCAGTTTCTAGCCGTCCATGGCCCGAACAAGGGTGCCGTCGTTGCAAAATGGGCCGAAGTGAAGACCGCGACTGCGATCATGCGCAACAATCATTATGGCTGGTTTGAGCGTGTCAGCACCGGGGTTTATGGGTTAACCAAAGCCGGGCGCAAAGGGCTGGAAGATTGGGGAGAGGGGTAGGTGGCGCGACCCGTAGCAGAGGCCGCGCCATGTGATCTTGCCGTAAGTGACGGTCCTGGGGGGAACAGACAGCGGGGCAAGATCGTCGTGTCATAGGTCCGGCGCGAAACGGAGGAGGCTATCCGCGCCGGTCGATGACACAGGTATATGGTCAAAAGGTTTCAATTTGATGATAGGCTATTTGCCAATCGCATCAACTGGATAGCCTCGGCGCGGTAGCCGAACGTGTCTTCGCCGCGCCCCTCTAGCGCCAATTCGATGGCCTCGTCATAGGCCCAATCGCCGGTGTAGTCTGATCCGCGCAACAGCTCGCCAAAGCCCGCGATGGCGATCGAGAAGGCAATGTCGTTTGTCGCCGGAGCGTCGCCCTGTAGGATCGGGGTTTCGATCAGCTGGCTGGTGTCCTCGCCAGGGTTTTTGTAGCGCAGGCGCAGGAAGCCGAGCTCGCCCGATGTGTCGGCAGCAACCGTGTTGTCCTCGTAGCGCAGGGGATCGTTGCGCACGGCGGGCGAGCCTGTGGGCGTGACCTCGTAGATCGCGGTGACCGAATGACCTGCGCCCAACTCGCCTGCGTCGACGGCGTCGTTGTTGAAATCCTCGCGCGCGAGGCTGCGCGTCTCGTAGCCGATCAGACGGTATTCGGCGACCGTGGCGGGGTTGAACTCGACCTGCACCTTGACGTCGCCTGCGATGGCAAAGAGCGCGCCGGTGAGCTGGTCGACCAGCACCTTTTGCGCCTCGTTCAGCGTGTCGATGTAGGCCGCCGTGCCGTTGCCGTTTTGGGCGAGCGCCTGCATCGTGGCGTCGTCGAGGTTGCCGCGCCCGAAGCCGAGGACGGAGAGATACGTGCCGCTGTCGCGCTGGCGTTCGATATAATCTGTGAGGCCCTCGACCGAGGAGACGCCGACGTTGAAATCGCCGTCTGTCGCGAGGATGACGCGGGAGACTTCGCCGTCGTCCGTCATTTGACCCGCCACGGCGTAGGCTTGGGTCAGTCCGCCTTGGCCGTTGGTCCCGCCGCCAGCGCGCAGGTTGTTAAGCGCGGCTGTAATGGCGCTACGATCTTCGGCACGTGTGGGCGGCAGCGCCATGCCTGCCGAGCCTGCGTAGGTGACGATGGCCACCTCATCTTCGGGGCGCAATTGGTCGAGCATCAGCATGAAAGACTGGCGCAAGAGCGGCAGCTTGTTCGGTTGGTCCATCGAGCCGGAGGTGTCGATCAGGAACACGAGGTTCAGCGGCGGGCGCTCAGTGATATCTGGCATGACGCCTTGGATGCCGATGTGAACCAGCTGTGTGTCAGGGTTCCACGGGGTGTCGGTGACGGTGATGTTTGGCTGAAACGGCAGGCCTGCGTCGCGGTCGGGCGATGTGTAGGCGTAGGGGAAGTAGTTGATCATCTCCTCAATCCGCACCGCCTGCGCGGGTGGCAATTGGCCTGCGTTCAGTGACTGGCGCAGGATGGCATAAGAGGCCGTGTCGACGTCGATGGAGAAGGTCGAGACGGGGCTGTCAGCGGTGATGCTGAGACCGTTAGGGGCCTCGTTGGCGAAGGTTTCGGTGTTGGGCGTTGCTGCGACGACCATGTCGGGTTGGGCGACCAGACCTGTCGCAACTTGCCGTGACGATGTCCGTGGCGCGGGGGCAATCACGTCCAAACCAATACCATTTTCTGGTGCTGCTTCGAACGCCAAATCCTGACCACGCGGGGTGGTTGTGCCAATGGCCCCAACCGTGACGTTTTCCAAGATAGTGGCAACGGCTGTGTCCAACTCGCTCTCTATACCACTGGTGGGGGCTTGCTGTGGCAGCCCGCCTTGCCAAATCTCTTGGCCTTGAGGGGTGAAGAACAGCACACCACAGGCCACCATGGCTGTGGTCGCGGTCAGGCCGCCTTTGGTTGTGAAAGCACTTAGCATTTTGGTCACTCCTGCAATGAAACCCCGCTGGGGGGCATTGTCAGTGTGACGGGCGGCCTCGGGTGATCCTTGGCGGCTATCGTGCAAATTGTCGAAATTCTCTGACGCCAGCCGCAGATGCGCCTCCCGCGTGGCGGGGTCGGGGCGCGGGTTCGCGCTGGTTATCGCGGACTTCAGGTCGTCCAGATCAAAGTCATCATCGGAGGTCATTGTGCCTCCTCCTGTTGTTTGAGGGCGCGGAGGCGTTTTTTCGCCTCGGAGACGCGCCAGCTTACGGTGCCTTCGGAGATGCCGAGGATGTCGGCTGCTTCGGCGTGGGTAATATCGTCAAGGATCAGCGCCAGCGTGTCGCGTAGATCGTCGGAGAGCTGCGCCATGGCGTGGTGGAGCCATGAGACCTGATCTTGGGTCTCGGACAGTTCGGCTTGGCGGTTGATCTCCCACGTGCCCCAGCCGTCGCTGGCTTTTATATATGTTGCGCGTTTGCGGCGGCGGTCGTGGGCCGCGTTAACGGCGACGCGGTAAAGCCATGTGCTGACCTTTGCTTGTCGCCTGTAGCTGCCCAATTTGGCGGGCAGGGCAGTGCAGATGTCTTGGCACAGGTCTTCTGCCTCGGCGCGGCTGCCGGTGAGGCGAAAGCATAGCCCGAACAGGCGGTCGTAGTGGCGGTCGAGCAGGCTGGCAAAGGCCTGTCTGTCACCACCTGCCGCTGCACTGGCCAAGTCTTCGTCTGGGGTTGTCATGCGCATAATGATGGTGTGACGGGCGTGGCAGCGCAATCCTTGGCGGACGTCACGAATTATTTTCGCGCTGGTCCAATATGTCGCTGACTGCCGTGACGTTGGGCTTGGAAATCGGCAGGCTGCGTCCATCACTGAGCCGCGCGTGGGGTTTGCCGCCCTCGCGGTGCAGGGCGTCGAGATGGGCCGTGGCGATCCAATGCGATCTGTGAATGCGCAGGCCGGGCAATGCGTCCAACTCGGCCAAGGCGTCAGACATCCGCATCAGGATCATTTGCCGCCCCGTGTCTGTGGTCACCTCAACATAGTGATCCTGCATACTGAGCGATATGATGTTGTGCCCTGTGTCGTGATCCAGGCGGGCGTGAAACCGTGTGGTAATGGCTTCGGGCATGGGACGACTTGGCGCGACGGTATCAGTGTGGGGTTTGCGCCAATCGAGATGTTCGACTAGCCCGTAGAGCCACCCAACTGCGGCGATCTGCACCGCCAGCAGCGCCGGGTTAAGGCTGTCCGCGCCGTCCATCTCAAAGACCCGCTTCACAAAGATCAGCACCGCCGTGCCGGGAATGGCGGCAAGGCCTGATCCAATCGCCAATTTGAAATAGATCGACATCTTGCTCAGGCTGGGTGATTCGACTGCTGCCGAAATGAAGATGGCCATAAACAGGCCAATTCCCATCATCAGGACGGTCCAGTAAACAAACCGCTCTGAAAGGGTCAATTGTTCATAGGTTCCGAACGGTCCGACGATCACCAGAACGATCAGGAACGCAAATCCCACGATCACCCGTTTGTCAGTCATCCCATCGGCATAATACTTACGCATCGTCAAAATACTTTGGTTAAAATTCGCGAATGATAGCATCATTTCACGAAACGGCCTTTGAAAACAAGGGGGATTAGGTGTTCACTTTAATGAGACCGTGAGTGGTCCACGCGAAAGCGTTTGAGTATTTTAGTACCAAATTTTTTCCAGCCTGCCCAATGGATGTTAAACCGTTGGGCAGGCTATTTAATTTCTGCTAATCGCGCATTAAACGCTGGCGCAGATGTATTTCATATTTTCGGATGACCATCCATAGGGCGAGTTGCGAAATCGAAATGTCTTTAACTTACTGATAGTTAAGGCGTAATTTTCGTTCAGCATGGTGCCCCTCCACTTTGAAGACTCTTGTTTTGTCCCAATAGTGAGGGTAAATTGTCCCAATAAGGGGTCTGATCTATGTCGCAGTTTACGCCACGAAGCGGCAAAGCCAACTACATAAAGCCGCGTGGTAAGCACTTTTACTACCGTCGCGCCATACCACCTGAGTTCCGTGAGTTCTTTGACAGCGGGACAGAATGGAACATCAAGTTGGAAGGAGCCACCGAGGCTGCCCGAAGGGTTGAAGCAGGTGCTTTGGCACATAAACATAATCGCTTGATGCTTGGCAGTTTCGAAGACGCGGCGATTGTACAGCACAGCAAGGTCGATGATACGCTCAGTATGAAGTTGGACTTCAGCCCCGAAAACCTTCCAATCAACAAGCAGAAGCCGCCATTTGAGTTTTACCGAGATGGCAAGATCATCAAGACTTACAAGGTGGCGGGTAGCAATGACCCAGAGTTCCTGAAGCAAGCGGAGGCCGAGGGATATCTTGTGATGACGGGCAGCGAGATGATGCTGCAAGGGAAGTTCATGAGGCAACGCACACTAGCGATAAAAGCTGACGATGCCGACGAACTGGAACTGGCGAAGCTCAGAATTGGACAGACACGGCGGAGACTCGATAAATTTGAAACCCCAAATGGTGAAACCCTCCGCACAATTCTCCCCAAGATGCATGAGGAGAACAAGCCACGCCAACCAACCATCGATGGCCACTATCGGGCTATCGAAGAGTTCATCGAGTTGCATGGCAATCTGCCCTTAGTGAACATCACCAAGCAGCATCTATCAGACTACGTGGCACATCTTGGCAAAGTTAGGATCAAGGGTCAGCCGTTGGCACCGTCAACTGTGAGGCAACGGCTCGACAGGTTGAGCGCGATTTTAGAGTTCGCAACAATTGCAGAAGCTGTTCCCCATAACGTAAGCAAGACTGTCAAAGCCCCAAGGGATACACGCTCTCAAGGTGATCAGGTTTACAAGCCATTTACGAAACCTGAGGTGCGTAAGTTGATCGATGTGGCGACGGATGCCTGGACCCGCCGACGTTACCAAACGCATCGGACCCAGTTGTCTCGCAAGACAGATTTGATCACTGCATTGCATATGCTGGTGTGGACAGGGGCGCGACCAGAAGAGATATGCCAGCTTCGATTGGATGATGTCGATCTGGACCGTATGGGGATTGTGATCACCAATGAGACTGATGACCTTGAGGCACCTGATCGTAAACTCAAGAACGAAGAGTCGGTACAAGGTGTTCCGATCCATAGGCTACTGCTTCCAAGGTTGTCCGATCACATCGACCATGTGCGTCGGGTCAGCAATGCGGGTCTGTTGTTCCCATCGTTTGAACCGATGACAGACAAGGGGCGGTATGCCACGCCAATTGGGGCCGACTGGAGTGAGCATCTGCGAGAACACATAACGTCAGATAGGCAAAAGGTTTTGTATAGCCTGCGTCATAGCTGGGCAGGTGAGTCCATGAATGTGGGTATGTCCGAAACAATGCGTAACGCCATCATGGGGCATAAGTCCGACTCAAAGTCGTCTTCGGCCAAGCGGTATCGTTTTCACTTTGAAGACTTGGAGAACCAGTTGGAATGGGTCAACAAGATGGACTGTGTTGGTGAATAGTTTCGATCATGTCCAGCATACTTGCGTCGTAATTTTGGTACGACGAAGCGCATTAATGTTCTCCACGACAGTGCTGATGGTCGGCCAGAGATGCCAGAACATAGCATTCCTCTGAATTTCCTTCACCATCGCATCCGTCTGCGATGCGAACCAGTTCGGCTTCCAGTGCCTTGAGTCTTAGCAGCTTCTCTCGCACATCGGTCAGTTGATGCTGGGCGATCAGCGTAGCCTCTTGGCAGGAGCGGTCAGGATGTTGCTGTAGATCAATCAATGCGGTGATGGCCTCGATAGAGAATCCGAGGTCACGGGCATGTCTGATGAACCCAAGGCGTTCCAGACCGCCTTTGTCGTAACGTCGTTGATTTCCTTCGGTACGCCCTGCGGACACAAGCAACCCGACCTGCTCGTAGTACCGAATGGTAGGCACTTTCACACCAGTCTGCTTTGACAACTGCCCGATAGAAAACATGCAACTTACCTCTTGAAGCTCTAGTGACTAGAGGTTGTAGATAGGGTGGGACACAAAGAAAAGGTGATTCGTATGTCCTCTGATCCAATGACCCAAGAGACCCCGCTGCTTGATTATTCATCAGGCCCGATCCTGTCACTGATTGCGGATCGTGGGTGGTCAGCACTGGAACCCGCTGAACGGGCAAAAGCCGCCTATAAGTTTGTCAGGAATGAAATCGCTTTTGGGTATAACAGCGACGATACCTTGCCAGCCTCTGACGTGCTGCGGGATGGCTACGGTCAGTGCAATACAAAGGCCACGCTTCTGATGGCATTGCTGCGGCTTATGGGATTGCCGTGCCGTTTCCATGGCTTCACGATCCACAAGTCTTTGCAACGTGGTATCGTCCCCGAAATCGTTTACCCCCTTGCACCTACCAACATCCTGCACTCTTGGGTTGAGGTTTCACTAGACGGGAGATGGGTCACCCATGAGGGTTTCATCCTTGATGATGCGGTGCTGACTGCTCTGCAAACAGCTTTCCCCGATCAGGATAGTATCTGTGCCTTTGGTGCAGGCACGGACAAGCTCCATGCCCCTGATGTCGGCTGGTCTGGGCGTGACACATATATCCAAAGAGCGGGGATCAACGCCGACTTTGGAGTATTCGCATCACCAGATGCTTTTTACGCAGAACATCGACAACTGCGTGGCATCAATGGATTGCTGTATAGACTCGTGATCCGCCACTGGATGAATGCACGTGTGGACCGCCTGCGTCGTGGCGTTGTGCCGACCATCCCTAATGGTCCCGCATCTGCTTTGCCCCCTCAACAGCCCAATGTGAAGGAGGCTGTGTGATGTCGGGTTGCTGTGGACACGAAGCCAAGTTCGAAGGTGTATCTGCTGACTACAAACGCCGCCTGTGGGTTGTCATCGCCCTGAACGCCACGATGTTTGTGGTCGAGATGTCGGCGGGTCACTATGCCCAGTCTCAGGCCCTTCAGGCCGATGCATTGGACTTCTTAGGCGATGCCCTGACCTACGGAATCTCACTGGCGGTCATTGGTGCGTCCATTCAGGTGCGCACGAATGCTGCATTGGCAAAGGGACTGAGCCTCCTCTTGATGGGTCTTTGGGTCTTTGGCTCGACCCTTTACCGCGTATTTTATGTTGGAGTGCCTGAAGCGGGCATCATGGGGGTCGTAGGTGTTATGGCACTGGCAACAAACCTAGCCAGCGTACTCCTACTGGTTCGATACAAGGACGGAGATGCCAACGTCAGATCGGTGTGGCTGTGTTCACGCAACGACGCCATCGGCAATGTAGCAGTCGTCTTGGCCGCCTTCGGCGTCTGGGGGACAGCGACAGGTTGGCCAGACCTGATCGTTGCGGGGATCATGGCAACATTGTTCCTGTCATCGGCATTCCAGATCGTGCGTCAGGCGTTGCAGGAACGACGAGACGCCATGCCGCACATCCACGGTGCAACATGATGGTCGTTCTGTTTACATCTATAGGTGTCGTTATTGCGTTCGGGACTTTGGCCGCGATTGTCTGGTCCATCGCCTATCCCGAACGCCGACTGTGGCCGCCGAAAAAATATACAACACTGACACCGATCTTGGTTTGGGTGCCAACGTTCACCCTGTTTGGCACCATGATCGTTGTTGGTGTCATGGAGTGGGGTTCTTTGACCATTCCCGTTGCAATCAGATACGGTTTAGGAGGGACGTTGATCTTCCTTGGCAATCTGGGTGTGTGGTCGGAAGTGCTGAAGTTTGGCGTCGATCAGACAGGTGGTGCTTCTGGGGAGTTGCGGACAGGAGGGCTGTATCGTTATTCTCGTAACCCGCAATATGTATCAGATATCATGATCGTTGTGGGATGGGTGGTTATGTCAGCGTCACCCTCGGCATTCGCAATCGGCTTGGCGTCAGTCTTGGTCCTCATCGTGGCCCCATTTGCAGAAGAGCCTTGGTTGTGTCGGACCTACGGTGAGCAATATGCCGAGTACGCTGCCAAGGTTAGTAGGTTTCTATGATGCGCGAGGGGCTAGATGCCCATGTTGCGCTGAACCTGCTTCGGGACGCTTTGGGGCTTTAACTAGGCTGATGTCAGCGTAATTCGGTGGACAGTGCTGTGCTTACAGTTACGATTGGCAGAAAAATAGAGGAACCAACCAATGGCAAAGAGCAGTGAACCAATATTTACAATTGGATATGAAAAGACTGACATCGATGACTTCGTGAGCCGACTCTCGGAATCTAACATCGAGGTGCTGGTAGATGTTAGAGACCTTCCGCTGTCCCGTAAGAAGGGGTTCTCCAAAAACGGTCTAAACGCAGCAGTATCCGCAGCGGGTATCGACTACGTACATGTCAAGGCGTTAGGTGACCCAAAGCCAGGGCGAGAAGCTGCACGAGCAGGAAATCACGATCTATTTGTAGAGATTTTTACCAAGCACATAGATGGTGAAGTCGCTCAGGAAGCCTTGAGTGATCTTGCTGGTGCGATGTCGGGCAAGCGGGTTTGTCTGACATGCTTTGAGCGTGATCATGAAGGATGTCATCGTAAGATTGTAGCAGAACGGCTTTCTGCTCTTCTCGGCACACCAATCGAACATATTGCAGTTTAGACTTGTCGGAGTATTGGCAAGACCCTGTAGAAGTATGTGTCATCGTCAAGGCCGCGCCTGAGACAGGGCAAAAGCACGGCGAAACAGTGTGTGTCGCAGGCATAGATATGTACGGTAAGTGGCATCGCCTGTACCCGATGCCCTTCAAGAACCTTACATCGGCCCAACGGTTCGGTAGATGGGACGTGATCAAGGTTCGTTGGAGGAGCGCCGCACCCAGTGACATGCGAAAGGAAAGTAAAAGGGTAGAACACGAGTCACTGGTCAAATCACATAAGCTATCAGGCTTACCAAGGCACGAATTTGGCCGCAGGGCGATTGTTAACAGTCTGGCAGAGGAGAAAGCCAAGGGTAACTCGTTCGCGCTGATCCGACCTGAGACGCCAGAGTTCATCATTCGCCCGCTGAGTGCTGAAGCGAAGGGCAAAAGACAAAGGCGTCGTGACACGTTACTTAGTCAGAGCGACATGTTCTCTGGCGACGAAACCATCCTGACTAAGGATGTAGCACCATATTCGTTTCACTACCGATTTGTTCATGAAGGTGCGACCCTAACGCATACTTGCATCGATTGGGAGACGGAGCAGACATTTTTCAAATGGCGCGAAGAATACGGCGAAGCAGAAACTCTAAATTTGATGCAGGCGAAATGGGGCGATGACATGCCCCAACGCGGGATAGCATTTGCAATGGGTACCCATCGAGTAGAGGCATGGAACAAGTGGCTATTGTCTGGTGTAGTTCGCATCGACCGTTCGGCGCAGCCATCCCTGCTTTAACTAACCTTCGACAAGAGAGACGAAACCCGCTCTGATTTTGCGGCCCTTGCATCGCACTACAATCCCCACCTTGTTAGCACCGCAGCAGCATCTTCGGGTTTGTCACGGATGCGGATCAAAGTCTGACGTGACAGACCTGTTTCCTTTGATACCGCACTGGGGCCATTG
Source organism: uncultured Paracoccaceae bacterium (assembly GCA_937931795.1). Taxonomy (GTDB): domain Bacteria; phylum Pseudomonadota; class Alphaproteobacteria; order Rhodobacterales; family Rhodobacteraceae; genus JALZWD01. Next base: position 5,523 of record CALHAP010000004.1, on the reverse strand, counting down.
CCAAGGTTCAGCAAGTTCACCGCCAAGTCGAATGTCGCTCGATCATAGGATGGCTTGCGTCCTCGGAACCGATCACCTTTTTCTTTGGCAAGATCGATACCAGCCCGCTGTGCTATCTTAGTAGCTTCAGATTGTGCTTCGGCTGTTGCGGCGAGGAACGCGATCATTGCGTCACGCACAGCTTGCTGAACAGGGTCTGTAGTTGATCCGTCGAAGGTCATATCATTGATGACAGTTCGGATGATGATGCCCTTTCGGATGAAGTGGCGAACTGAGTCTGTGACATCCTCATAGTTGCGCCCCAGTCGATCCAACCACCGCAGTACCAACGTGTCACCTGACCGCAGTTTATCATATAATCTACGCCCTTCTGGACGGTCCTGAAGCCGATGCTTCACCCCTGACGCCCCATGGTCGGCTACGACTTCATCAATCTTGAAGCCCGCTGTTTCGGCCTGTGTAACTTGGTGTTCCAGTATCTGGTCTCGTGTAGAAACACGTGCGTAAAATATCGTGGTCAAAGCATCCCCTTGTGTACGTATGATTCCTGTCCGTTTATATCGGTGTACATATGTTGTGATCAACCTCTGCGGACACTTTGCGGCGAGGATGTGTGATGACCGCTACACTATAGGCTAACGGACGCACCAATTTAATTGGGAAGGTTCAAGCGATCCGTGGCCAACTTCAGATATTCCTCCGACAGATCGATCCCGATCCCGTGGCGGCCCAACCTCTGCGCGGCGGCGAGTGTCGTTCCCGAACCCACGAACGGGTCGAGGACTACGCCACCGATAGGGCATGTCGCCAAGATCGGCTTTTCGCATAGGGCCTCTGGATACGCAGCATAGTGGAGGTCTCGCCCTTTGGATCGCTCTGGTGCCAACGTCCAAACATCACCCGACAAGCTTCCGCGTGGGTCATATTTCAACAGGTAGAAGCCATCGCGTACAAGTCTGGTTGCACGTGCCGAGGTATGCTGGCTGTCTGAGTGCGTGACGCGGTTCTGCCCACGGATGATCAGGCGAAAATCGTGCAGCAACCCCTTTGCGATGTCCACGAATGCATCCTTTACAGCTTCGGTCGCTTTGCATCTTTCATCATTGTTGAGGTCGGTGGCGTCGGCGATACGGGACAGGCAGGCTTCCATCGTGACTCCAGTCGCGGTGGCGATCACCTCTCCGTCCAGACGAGCCAAAGTCGGGTACTGACGGACAGCATCTGCATCGAAATGATAGTCGTCCTGTTTGACCAGATGAAAGAGGTGTTCGTGCCGATGGCCGAAACGGTTGTCGGCACGGTTCAACGCACCTCCAGATTTGCGCCAGATCACATCGTTACGGATAGACCAACCGCAGTCTTCAACCATCCCCAGTATCAATCGCCATGGAACGCCTTGCATCGACCTCTGGTGGTATGTGTCATCGATGTTGATCCAGAGTGACCCACGGGGCTTCAGAACGCGGTGGGCCTGCTTGAAGACCGCTCTGAGGTCTTTCAGATACGCTTCGACTGATTGTTCTTCACCGATGCCACCGCCAGCATATGTGCGCTGCTGCCAGTACGGGGGCGATGTCATTATGCAATCAACGATTGCGGTCGGCATGGAACGCATAACGTCGAGAGCATCCCCGTGTAGTAGCGCCATCTGTGGTGGATCGTTACGAGATGCGTTCCACACCGATAAAAGTTGGTCATCAGTCTGGACGCTATTGATGTCGTCACGGGGCTGTTCACCAATCGGCTTCAATGTCGGCCTCAACCGTAGTTCCGACAGGCACCGATCCAATGTGTCGATCCGACCACGGAAATCGTTTTCCAATGCAATCACGGTGCGATGGCTGACGTTGATACGTTGCGCGATGGCTCTCTGGCTGACGCCAAGCTTCTGACGACGACGCGCAAGGGATTGGCCATCTCCACTTTCACCTGCACCGAGCCAATGAAGTTTAAGGCCGAGCGATGTCAGATAAGTTCGAAGCGAACTGAGGTTACCCTTTCCCGCTTCCAGATTGCGGATCGTCGGAACGCTAAGGCCCGACATCTGTGCCGCATCCGAAAGCCGTAGGCCCTGATTGGTTCGATGGGCGGTTAGGGTCAGAGTGAAAACTTGGTGCATGTTAGCTTTCTTTCACGTCGCCGAAGGGAAAGAAAGATACACCAATAGGCTACCATCACAGCAGGATGGCAAGTTGGTCGAATTTTTGGTTCTTGTTTGTCAAAGTAAGCCCCGAAACACGCTACGGGCCTTGAGGTTTTGCCCAGCTTATCAGCCACCAACCGATCAATGATCCGACGTAGACGAAAACACTGAAAAGTTTTTTCTTTGCTCTATTCCGCAAAACATTCCAAGCACTTGGGGCGGAAGAGTTTAGAGATATGTCTTGGGTAGAGGGAAAAGCATAAGGCTGTTCATCACTTAGAGTTATACTCAAACCTTCATCTATGGCCGATGCGAACGGGGCGGTTTCTACGCCATCACACAGATCAACATCATAAAACGAATTATCTCTTTGAATGATAGGTTCACACATGCAGCCATCATCGATCCCGTGATAGGTTTCACAGTCATCACATCGAACTTTGATACCTGACTGGACGCCTACGACAACAATGCTCTTTGGATTGTTCAGCAGGGCATGTGCCACCACAAGCCAACTCACGAATCCTTCTAGCATTCGGGCTTTGACGGGCGGGTTGTAGATATACTTCGTCGCATACCCAGCAACGCCTTCAACGTCCGCTGTGCCATCATCGAAACCAGGAGCCTCTTTGACGGGGATCACACGTACTTGGTTTGAACCAGAATAGAATTTGTTCCTCTTCCCGTTCTTGTTGATCTTGAAAGCGGCTTCGATGTCAGCGGGAGTATGGTCGGGTACATAGATCAGGCCATGAAAGTGAATCTTGAAGATGCGTTGCCTTGGATCGTATTCCAGCTTCCACCCTACCAAGGGTAACAGGCCCGACTGAACATCGCTTGCCACTTTTAGGTCAACCTCTGGGAAAAGTAGGCTAACGGCATGACGAAACCGCCGTCGGATGAAAGCACCTAGACGAACAGCGTCAGCTTCTGCGGCGGCTATCGCTTCGGCCTCTGTCCCCTTGAAAGAAGTGACGATGGTAAGAAAGCCAATGTTACCCAACGGTGCTTTCGAGAAGACTGCCAATGCCCTGCGAATACGCCTGTTGAACCTAGGGGCCTTCCCGATCCGTTTGCGGTCTGGGTACTTCTGCCCGCTTGTGATCCATTGTTGGTGTTCTGAGTTAAGACGCTCGGCGACGAAGCTAGGCAACCTCCGACCTTTGAAGACCTGTTCGAGTTCGGGGTAGTCCAGTTCGCTTACGACATCTGACATGCGCTGCCACCATTTTTTATGGCCAAGTTCCATGCGGCCCATCTTCATGTTGGCGATGTTGTATTTCATCTGAAACATCGGATCAGCAGGCACATGATTCTCGCCAATGCTGTGATCGTTGCGGTGCATCTTTTCGACGCTGGCTACCATGCTCTGCTCCTTTCTTCATGAAGCAGGTGGTGGTCCAACAGGTGTCATACGACTGATGATAAATGCTTCACTGGATATATAGTGAAATTTCCCAAGAGCGTTGGATGATCGGCGATAAATGTCGATCAGCAAGCCAACATCCGCAGCACTTCTTGGCGCGATATCGCTAAATACAACGAGGAGAACTGATATGAAGCCAGACACCAGAGACATTACGGTACGCTCGATTGCAGCAACGACCCGAACGCACTTAGACTACCTGAAGGTCTACACACGGTTGTCGTATGGCAGTCTCATCGACGATGCGGTTGATGCACTTTGGCGTGAATATGAGGCTGAAGGTCACGATCTAACATGACGAGCATCGACGGGTTGTATGGGCTTGAAACGGCAAAACTCTCACGTAGTTTCTTTTCAAAGGACTCGGCTAGTCACCCAGTCTGAGGCTCTGACTCCTTCGCCCTGACGAAGCGGTTCATCTGCTGGGTTTCCTTTCTCTTAGAGGGGCGAGGTTGAGTCGGAGCCTTACCTATCACTGTTTTTGGGCGGCAGTCGTTAATGTCTCAACAACTGATAGCACTTGGAGGCCCATCTCTCGAAAGTGTTCCCTGAACGGTCCCTTTGCCCACGCGTACACTTGCACATGTTGCGCACTGCGTGGCCGAAACCATTCGATGAGCGCAAGATTGAAACGGTCCCCCAGCACCAGTGTCATGGGCGATCAGGTCTGGCCTCCGATAGCTGAAAGCAAGGTTACGTTGCTTTCTTGGTCTGGCGCGTACCGATCGATCATCTTCAAGACATTTGGGTTCTTGGTTCTAGGATCAACGACGTTCTGTTCTCGGCATAGCCGTTCAACGCTCTGACGATACAGCTTCACGCCCAGCAACAGGCGTGGCGTAGGTCGGGATGGCCATTCGACCTCATTGAAAGCTTGGGTCAGATATGGATCAAGCAGGCGATCAAATTCCTGCACGGCTTTCATGTGAACTATGCGATGGAAGGCTGTCGGAACGTCAATTGGTTCTCTACCGATCTCGCGTCTTATGGTGTTACGGTGGCACAATCTGCTGAACAGAGCTTCCCTTTCTTGAGGTCCGACAAGAGTCTTGGCTGCTGCGTTCATCGATGCCATTTAGGGTCCTTGTGTAGATACGGGCTGCCGTGACCGATTGGGGTCACAGCACTACTCATGCACGATTTCAGTGGCTCGCTACCATGCGTCCCGCATCACTCGATGTTGTATGTGGTGGGACTTCCGTTCGATCCTATGACAACCAGTTGTCCATCTGCCAACGCTGCGTCTTGGCACACTTCTGGCCCTGCGAACCGAGCGGGTTGCGTGAGAGTGCGGCACCACTTGCCGTTGGTGATGCGCCATGTGCCAGACAGGGTGTCCCTGCTGGCTAGGGTGCCGACCAGGGCACCGTTCGCACCCGCCGTGAGCCTTGTGTCGCCAGCCACAAGAGTGCGCCCTGAGACAGCCTGTTCTAGGGGGTCAGGTGTCGTGCTGACCGCTGCACAGGCGGAGACTGCGATCAGGGCGGTGAGCATGAGAATAGTTGATTTCATGTTGTGTCCTCTATGGTTGGCTGCTGTTGGGGTGGAGTTGCGCCATTGCGGATCAATGGTGTTATTGTGTGTGGATGGTATGCGTAGTCCGATCACCAGCGGCACGTGGCCGACTGGATGTCACCCGACCCTTGAATGCGGTACTTAACGAAGCGGGTCTCAGTGTTGTCGCCGTAGGTCCGATGAATGTTCACTTCGACCACATCGGTAAGGTACACATCGTGGCCATTAGCGATGCCATATTGCTGGCTATGCTGTGCCAGACAGTCGCGAACATTTTGGCGCTCAATGCCTTCGGCGATCCAGTAGCCAATGCCTATGACGACTGCACCTGCGACTGTTAGTTTGATAAGAAATCCCATCTCACGCCTCCCTCTTATTGATACGTTCCTGCTGCGACAGCGCCGTTGCTTCGTCATGAATGGCTGACATCATGTCGTGA
>CALHAP010000003.1 GCA_937931795.1 uncultured Paracoccaceae bacterium | reverse complement strand
TACAGGTCCATGGCGGTATGGGGTTTATCGAGGAAACGGGCGCCGCCCAATACGCCCGCGACGTTCGTGTCACCGCGATCTATGAGGGCACGAATGGCATCCAAGCGATGGACCTCGTGGGCCGCAAACTGATGGATGGGGGGGCCGCGGCCAAGGCGCTGTTAGAAGAGGTCTGCGATGGCGCGGAGGCTGCAAAATCGACGCATCCCGCCTTGGCAGAGCCTGTTTGGCACGCGGCAGAGGGCCTGTCAGAGCTGACCGATTGGCTGGTTGAGCAAGACATGGATACGCGCAATGCGGCGGCCACATCCTATCTGCGCACCTTTGCCCGCGTGTTGGGCGCACATGCCCATCTGCTCGCCGCGCGCGCGGGCGACGGGGTACGGGCACGCCTCGCGGCCTTCTATATTCAGCGGCTCTTGCCGGAACATGGAACACTGATGGCGCAGGTCCGCGCAGGTTCGGAGTCGGTGATGGGCGTGCGCGTCGATGATCTGGTGGCCTAGGCCCGCACCAGATATAGCGACGCAATGGTAAACACCCAAACACCCGCAGGCATCCGCACCCCGTTCGACACCCCACCCGACGAAGGTGAGGTTGTGGAAGTGGCGGATGGTGTGCTGTGGATCCGCCTACCGCTGCCCATGGCGCTGGATCACGTGAATTGCTACGCGATTGATGAAGGCGACAGTTGGGCCATAATAGACACTGGTTTTTCCAGTAAGCGTGGGCGCGCGATCTGGCAAAAGCTATTGGATGGACCGCTGTCGGGTAAGCCTATTGGGCGCGTTATCGTCACGCATCATCACCCTGACCATGTGGGTCTCGCAGGATGGTTTATGGAGCGCGGTGCCGAGTTGTGGATGCCGCGCACCGGTTGGTTGATGGCCCGAATGTTGACGCTGGACGAGCAGCCGAGCTACCCCGCCGAGACACTGGATTTCTATCGACGTGCGGGCATGGATGCCGATGTTCTGGCGCAGCGGATGACAGAGCGCCCGTTCAACTTTGCAGATTGCGTGGCCCCCCTGCCCCTCGGTTACCGACGATTGATCGAGGGCGAGGTCATCCACCTCGGCGGGCGCGACTGGGACGTGCGGATGGGTGATGGTCATGCGCCTGAACATCTGACGCTATGGGCGCAGGACGGCACGCTGGTGATCGGCGGGGACCAGTTGTTGCACTCCATCAGCCCCAACCTTGGGGTCTATCCAACCGAACCTGATGCGGACCCTGTTGGCGATTGGCTGGCGGCCTGCGAAAGGCTGGCCCCACATGCCACGGACACGCAACTGATCTTGGGCGGTCACAAGCTACCATTCACCGGATTGCCGCTGCGGATGCGGCAGTTTGTCGACAACCACCACCACGCGCTTGATCGGCTTTTGGCCTATTTAGACACTGAAAAAGTGGCAGGCGCGTGTTTTGTCCCATTATTCAAACGCGAGATCACAGGCAGCGCCTATGGCCTCGCACTTGTCGAAACGGTGGGGCATCTCAACCATTTGTGGCGCTTGGGTCAGGTCACCCGTCGCTTGGACGCAGACGGCGCTTATTATTGGAAGGCGGTCTAGGCCGCGCGCCGGACCGCAACATCAGGAGCCACCTCGATGGACAACAAAATCGCGACCACTGCCGAAGCTATCGAAGCGGACGCTTTGCCACGGCTTCACGAGGTTCACACGGACCCCGACCACCCGGGTGCTGATACCTCAGATCTGCCCGCAAAGATGCAAGGCCCGCCAGAACAGAAAAGCCCGGCGCGGTGGGCCTACGAGCGGCTGATCGTCTATATCAAGAAATTCGAAGAGCAGCTTGATGATGAACACGAGGTCGCGATGGGCTTTGTCGGTGGGGACGCGGGTGTGCTGCGGATCGAAGGGATGGGGTATTTTGACCCTGATCTGATCACCTTTTATGGCAAGGATCCGACGGGATCGAAAACCCAACTGATCCAGCATGTCAGCCAATTGACCGTCATGTTGCGCGCCCTGCCAAAGCACATCGACCAGCCCGAGCCGAACAGGATCGGTTTCCAGCTTGCCGCAGATCTGGAAACGGACGATGCGACAGGCTGACCCGTGACAGCGCGCCACAGATAGGCTAGGGCTGCGGCAAAGACAGACACGAGAGACAAGGAATCAAAACCATGGCAGAGCACGAGCACGGTTCGATGGACACGTCGGTTCAGGAAAAAACCTTTGACGGCTTCATGAAAATGGTATCGCGGTCGACCATCGCCATCATCATCTTCATGATCTTTCTGGGTCTGATCGCGGCTTAACGCATGGGTGTGACCCTCAGCCGTCGTGCCGTTCTTGCGGGTGCGCCGCTGGCGTTGATGGGCTGTGCGGCAGAACCCATTTGGGCGCCTGATGCGGCTGTGGCAGATGCAGCTTACCGCCACCCCGGCCTGCCGATGTTGACGCTGTTTACCACGCGCAATGTTGGATCGGGGAACGGCGCGCATTCGGGACTGATGGTCAACGCCAGCCAACGGGTGCTATTTGACCCCGCAGGTACTTTTGCCCATCCGTCCCTGCCCGAACGCAACGATGTGATCTTTGGCATGACGCCCCGGATCGTGGATTTCTACACCGGTTACCACGCTCGCACGAGCTACTATGTGGTGGAGCAGAGCCTGATCGTCTCGCCCGAGATCGCCGAACGCACCCTACAAGTCGTCCGCGATTATGGCCCCGTCCGCAAAGCCAACTGCGCCCGCGCGGTCGCCAAGGTACTGAACACGACCGGCATCGCCCGCTTTCGGATCAGCTGGTTTCCCGACAATCTGGAAGACCAATTCGCCGATGTTCCGGGCGTACAAACAATTGAACACCGCGAGACAGACGCGGACGATCGCACGGGTGTTTTGACCGGAATTGCGCCTGAATAGACCCTATATTAGTGTCTGAAACGCCATCACACCATAGAGCGTGACAGCACCCGCGCCCATCGACCACAACACGTTGCGCGTCCCATATCCGACGGCCAATGTGACCAGCGCCGCAAGGGTTCGGGCCGGGTCAAACGTGCCGTCCGTGGCGTTAGGCCAGACGACCAGGGGCGCGACCAGCCCCGGCAAAACCGCGACAGCCGCATACCGCAGGTGCCGCACGACAATCGGCGGCATCGGCTTGCTGCCAACCAACCCCAAAAACGAAAACCGGATGAGAAACGTCCCAACCCCCAGGGCCGCGATAATGATCCAAATCTGCGTATCGCTCATTGCGCCTGCCCCCGCCGTTCTTGCCACAGCTCGATCTGCGCGCCGACGCTCATGGCCAAAACCGCGGCAATCAACAGCCCCATGCCGTTCGGGACAAATGCAAAGGCGAGGGCCGCAAAACCCGATGTCAGCGCCGCCGCGATATGCGCGGGCGTCCGCAGCATGGGACCGACGAGCGCCAAAAAGCAGATCGGCACCGCGAAATCGAGCGCCAACCAATCGGGGATCTGTGTGCCCAACATAGCCCCCAAAACCGTCGAGATCATCCATGTTGGATAGAGCGGTGTGATCGCCCCAAAAAAGTAAGCGACGCGCTGTGCCAACGTCCATTCGGGCGTCTGCTCAAAACGGCTGACAGATAGGGCATAGGTTTGGTCGACCAGAAAATAAGCCAAAAACACCCTTTGGAGTGTCGATGCCTGCCCCAGATGCGGGGTGATTGCCGCCGAATACATCACCATACGCAGGTTCACGGCCAAGGCGGTTGTGATGACCACAACCATCGGGGCCGCATCTTGCATCAGTTGCAATGCCGTGAATTGTGAGGCGCCTGCGAAAACCGCCACCGACATGCCGATGATCTGCGCCATGTTCAGCCCCGCCTCAACCGCAACCACCCCGAACAAGAACGCAAAGGGGGCCACGATAATGAGAAATGGCAGCGCATCAAAAACGCCGCGCCGAAAGGGTGATTTCGATATGGAGATGGACACGCGGCTCGCCTAAACTGCTGCAACTGAAAAAGGGATGTAGAGGGGGTCGCTCGGGATGACAATTCAAAGATGCCATGCGCTATGACGTCACCCTTCGCAATAATTCTCGGGGGCGTGCTGTCAGCACTGCACTAGCGGGCTTTGAAAAAATAGACTCTATTAAGGCCAAGATTGACTGAAAATGATGCTAAGCCAGACACTACTCAGCACAATTGGCAGAGACTCTCTCGCTCCATCTTTAGGGTCTAAAATTGCATGGGCAGAGGTATGATAGAGACCCGCATAGGATTCACAGAGGCAGAACGCGTGCAAATTGCCACCCTCTATTGGCAGGCCTTTGGGGGTAAGCTCGGACGGATTATGGGACCGGACCGAAAGGCACAGGCGTTGATAGAGCGTGTGTTAGATCCTGATCACGGTATCTGCGCACGCGAGGACGGTGTCTTGCTCGGCGTCGTTGGGTTTAAGACGGCGAAAGGCGCGCTTGTCGATGGCGAATGGGCCGATATGTGTGCGGCCTACGGGATGTTTGGGGCCGCTTGGCGCAGCGTAGCATTGTCCCTGCTAGAGCGGGATGTGGACAACAAACGCTTCTTGATGGATGGGCTGTTCGTGGCCCCCGAGGCGCGGGGCAAAGGCGTGGGGACGACCCTGCTCGACGCCATTGCAGACGAAGCACGTCGGCGCGGCTACGGCCAAGTTCGGCTCGATGTGATCGACACAAACACCCGCGCCCGCGCGCTTTATGAACGCCAAGGCTACGTCGCCGTAGACACCCAAACGCTGGGACCACTGCGCTATGTATTTGGGTTCAGCCGCGCCACAACGATGGTCTGTGACGTCTAGTCAAACGTGCCTGCCACACGTCCCAAAACCATAAAGGCGCGGGCAGACCGTGTTTCAGACAGATAGGCCATTTGTTCGTCACTGGCGTCCGGCTCAAACTCGGCGATCATCCGATCAAAGAGCCGGAGAAAGTGATGCGCCGAGTCGCGAAAAATCAGGTCATCGCGCATCCGGGCGGTGATCAGCGAGATCACCTGTTTGTCGCGAATGCCGCCAAGTGCGGCAACAAC
>CALHAP010000002.1 GCA_937931795.1 uncultured Paracoccaceae bacterium | reverse complement strand
GGCAAAGCTGACAGCTCGTGCAGCGGGATCGAAATACGGTCGATCTGACCAGTGCCAGTCTCGGCGGCGGGGTCGACCTCATTGGCCCAGCCAGCACCCATCTCGGTGTGGTCGATCAGCACGTCATAGGACGTGGCATCGACTGCCACGACACTGGCCACAGCCCGCAAAGACGCCGTGTTGCTCAGCACCGATTGCACCGTCTCGCTCGTCTGCGGATCGACCAGATAGCCACCGTCAGCCGCGACAGCCGTGCTCAGCGCCTTGCCTTCCAGCTCCAGCCCGCGCAGGCCATCGTCTTCGCCCGAGCGCAGATAGGCGGCAAAGGCCTTTTGATGCGGCGCGTCGCCCGTGTTCGCGGCGGTCGCTAGGCTGTGACGCCCACCCATAAATGTCGTCTTTCGATCCAGTTTGCTCATGCGCATATCCTGCTGTTGAAGTTTGGTTTTGATCTCATCCACAAAGCCGCGCATCGCGGTCTTCAGGTCGTCGACAGGAGACACATCTCTCCCGGCCCGTGGCTCTGCCCCGGTTTTGCTCATCACGTTTCCCCTTTGATGATTGGTTGTGCTCTAGGCGATCTGCGCCGTGGCGGTCTCAAATAGCGTGGTCATCTCGTGCCAGTCGGCCTCCAGCCCCGCGCCACCCTTGGCGGCGACACGGGCGTCAGGCAGCATCGGGAACGTTACCACCGACACCTCCCACAGCTCCACTTGGCTCAGATGCCTACGCCCAGCGCTGTCCTTGGTCGCTTGCACGGTGCGGTAGCCAATCGACAGCCCGTCAATCGCCCCCGCCTCGATCAGCGCTACAGCCTCACGGCCTCGCGCCACATCGGGCAGGATACGCCCCCGGACACGCAGCCCCTTGGCATCCTCGATAACCTCGTCCCAGACACCGATCGGTTCCGCAGGGTTGTGCTGCCACAGCATCTTCACCCGACCACCCGCCTTAGCAATAGCGCGCAAGGATGCCGCATAGGCCCCCTTCTCGACGATATCGTTCCCCTGATCAGGCGCGCCAAACAGCGACGCATACCCCTCAATCACGGTCCCACCGGCATCGCTGCCCGCGACAACCAACGGACCGCCCAATCGCGCAAACTTGGTTTCCAATTCCATCCCGCTCTCCCTCATTCCAGCCCCATCACACTCAGCACCGCTTGGGTCAGCACGACGCCCACGACACCATACACCGTCAACCACAACCGCCGGTCCAACCGCTCGATCACCCCTTCCAGTTTTCCCAACTGGGTGTTGACCTGCGCAAATTGCAGGGCCGCGATCTGTTCATGCGCCTCGATCCGCAATCCCGGGGCACAAACGAAGCTTTCGCGCATACGCGGGCTCTCGTCACTCATCGCGCGTCTCCAACGGTGGCAGGCCCAACATCCGGCGTTTCTCGACATCCGTCAGAAAATCCGCCTCACCCACACGCCTCCACTGCGCATCCCGTTCCCACGCCAGCGCAGACACGCCGTCCAGATCAGGGCGCAGATCAAACGTCTCACCCGCGAACCCTTCCAGCCAAGCCGAGACACAGGACACCACGCGCGTCACCAGTGGCAGCACGGTCAAACGGTAAAACGCGCGGTTCGCCTCCTGATAGTTCGCATAAGTCGCATCCCCCGGTATGCCGAGGATCATCGGTGGGACGCCATAGGCCACAGCGATCTCACGGGCGGCGGCCTCTTTGGTCTTCTGAAACTCCATATCAGACGGCGAGAACCCCATAGGCCGCCAATCAAGCCCGCCTTCCAGCAGCATCGGTCGCCCGGCATTGCGCGCACCCTGATGCTGGCTCTCAATCTCGCTCACCAATCGGTCGTATTGATCCGGGGCCATAGCGCTCTGCCCATCACTGCCCTTATAGACCAGCGCACCAGACGGACGCGCCGCGTTATCAAGCAAGGCCTTCGACCACCGCGACGCCGCATTATGCACATCCACAGCACTGGCGGCAGCTTGCATCGGTGAGAACCCGTAGTGATCGTCTTGCGGATGAAACGCCTTAACATGACACACAGGGCTGACACCTTGGCCCACGGCAAACCGATGCTTACGCCCGCCCACAGCATACTCATAGGCCACAGGCCAGCCATTCGCACCGGGCACAACCTGCATCCGGTCCGAGCGCAGCACATGCAGCTCAAACGGCAGACCCTCGTCCCCCACGGCTTCTAGGTACGCATCCCCCGTCAGCAGCAACTGTCCGAACAGCGCCTCAAACAACTCGGCGCGTCCCTGCCCGCCATTGGGCCGCGCCAAAAGCTCCAGCACCGGATGGCTCTCATACCGACGCTCGGCATCCTGTAGGATTACGGGGATTGCAGCAGCCGCCTCAGCAATCAGCTTCACCGCGCGAAACCCCACGGGATTGCCGGCAAAGCCCGCCTTGGTCAGCGACACGACATCACGCGCACTCCACACAGCGCGACCGGTCATCCCCATGGCGACACGTCCGGCACGGCTGGCTTTCACCTCTGGCACGACAGGGGCAGCACCCTGATCTGATTTCATAAATCCAAACATCTCAAGTCCTCTTGGCAGTCCGCGCTTCGTTGAAACCAATCTCTCACTCTGAGGTTAACGCCCCCCTTGGCCACCGCACGGTGCCCGCTACAGCAACCGCAGCTTCGGCTCACGCCACGCCATAGCCGGCGTCACCATCACTTCTGTCAGACCCCAGACAAGCGCATCGACACGGTCTGGCGAGCCTTTGCCCTCAAACCCATGCAGCGTCATCTGCCCCATCTGGTTTTCCAACACACCGAGACCACGCAAATGCTTCACACGCCCCTGCTCATAGAGCGCCGCGACAGGTTCAGCGCGACGTCCCTTACCCACGACCGCATGAACAGCACGGTAGGGCACTAACGGAGCGACCTGACGCAACACAGCCTCGACCATATCGCCCCCCTGATTGGTCTCCGCCACGATCCGCTCAGCCCCATGCCGCTCGTACGCCGCCACAGCACGCTTCGCCCAATCGGTCGGGGACGCGGCGGAAATCGACGCATCCTCCAACACATAGGCACGCCAGCTCTCGACAGGCCCCTCCGCATGAACACCCACCACAACGATCCCGCATTCGTCAGACGTCTTCTTGCCCTTCGCAGGCGGATCCACAGCCACGACAATTCGTGTCATCTCCGGCACCTTCGCCACAGACGCCGCCTCAATCACGCCCTTAGGCCACAGCGTCCCGTCAATCTCATCCAGCAACTCGCCGTCCAACTCCTGACGGCCCTGCCGCGTACCCGCATATAGGCGCTGCACCTCGGCCAAAAACCCACTCGAAAGATAAGCACGGTTCGCATCCGTCGGTGCCGCTGTCACAACCGTGCTCTCCTGCGCCAACAACGCCTTCAGCACATCGACAGACCGCGGCGTTGTCGTCACACACACCCGTGGATCATCGCCCAGACGCAGACACAGCTGAATATTGTCCCAAACCTCTTGGGCGCGCTTCCACTTAGCCAGCTCATCGGCCCACACGAGATCAAACTGCGGCCCGCGCAGCACCTCGGGGTCATGGGCGGAAAACACATGCGCGACGGCACCATTGGGCCAGACCAGCATCTTACGGGTGGCAATCCAAGTAGGTCTGCGATCAGGGGGCGAACAAGCCATGATCCCGCTCTCGCCAAAGATCATCACCTCGCGGACCTGCTCCACGGTCTCGCCCACCAGCGCCACGCGCCGGGACACACCGGCATCCATCGGGCCAGCCCCTTCGACACGGGCGCGGACCCATTCAGCACCCGCGCGGGTCTTACCCGCCCCTCGGCCACCCATCGCCACCCATGTGCGCCACGCGCCCTGCGGCGGCAGTTGATGCGGATGCGCCCAAAACTCGAACATATAGGGCAGCGCCTGCACTTCGCTCAAACTCAACCCGTCGAGAAACTCACTCTGGACGGCAGCAGGCGCGCAAGCGATCCAATCGGCACCCGATGTCGCGTCGGGCAGCATGGATGTCGATGACATCGGGCTTTTGGGCGTCGTCTGTGCCGTGTTTTGCGATCCAGTCATTTAACTTTCCTTCCGTCTCAATGGCCATCCGCACCAGCGTCGACAGCTCTTTATGTTCGGCCAGCATCGCCTTGCTGGCACCCGCCGTTCCGGCCTCTAGGGCGGCCACGGCGATCTCGGCCCGCCACCGGGCACTTTTCATCAGCGATAGGGTACTCTTGAGATGATCACGCAGTTGCAGATCATCTTGGGGGTCATCATCGTCGGTCTTTGCCATAAATGTTCGCCTGCTCGATTGGAGGGCAGGTATCAGCGGCAAAGATTAAGACGCATAAACGCAAACGCGCGGAGCCATGGCCCCGCGCGCAACACGTCGTTTCAAATGATTGTCGGTCTAGTTGCCGCTCGCCGCCGCGCGCTCGGCCTCGATCTCACGCCAGACACGCACATTGGCGTTATGCTCATCGAGCGTCACCGCAAAGGCATGCCCGCCCGTGCCATCCGCCACAAAGAAGATGAAATCGGTGCTCTCAGGGTCTAGGGCAGCCTGAATACTGGCCAGCCCCGGATTGGCGATCGGCGTTGGGGGCAAACCCTCAATCACATAAGTATTCCAAGGGGTTTCACGGCGAAGCTCACTCTGGCGCAACCCACGCCCCAACACACCCTGACCATTGGTGACACCGTAGATCACGGTCGGATCGGTTTGCAGCTTCATGCCCTGGTTAAGCCGGTTGACGAACACGCTGGCCACCTGACG
>CALHAP010000001.1 GCA_937931795.1 uncultured Paracoccaceae bacterium | reverse complement strand
TCTTCTGGCCAGATCCCCGGCATGGTCAAGTCAAGCTGGTAAGGAGAGCATATTATGAACGATCCTATCGCAGATATGCTGACACGCATCCGGAACTCTTCCATGCGCGGCAAATCAACAGTTGAGACACCAGCATCAAAGTTGCGTGCTTGGGTGTTGGACGTGCTGGCAGACGAAGGCTACATCCGTGGCTACGAAAAGATTGATGGTAAGGACGGACATCCCGCCCTGCGCATCGAACTGAAGTACTTTGAAGGTACTCCTGTTATTCGCGAGTTGAAGCGGGTCTCAAAACCCGGTCGTCGCGTCTACATGGGCACCAATGACATCCCAACGGTCCGTCAGGGCCTGGGTGTGTCGATTGTCAGCACGTCTAAAGGCGTGATGTCGGATGCAAATGCACGCGCGGCCAATGTTGGCGGCGAAGTGCTCTGCACAATCTTCTAAGGAGGGAACTGATGTCTCGTATTGGTAAAAAACCGGTCGAGCTGCCCTCCGGGGTTGAGGCTTCGGTCTCCGGCCAGACCATCGAAGTAAAGGGCCCAAAAGGGTCCCGCAGCTTCCGCGCAACCGACGATGTTACATTGTCGGTCGCCGATAACGCCGTATCTGTCGAGCCGCGTGGCAAGTCCAAGCGCGCCCGTCAGCAGTGGGGCATGTCCCGGACGATGGTGCAAAACCTCGTCGAGGGTGTCTCGAACGGTTTCAAGAAAGAGCTAGAGCTGTCTGGTGTGGGTTACCGCGCACAGATGCAGGGCAATACCCTGAAGCTTTCGCTTGGCTACAGCCACGATGTGAACTTTGAAGTGCCCGAAGGTGTGACTGTCACATCCGCCAAGCCGACAGAGATCACTGTGGAAGGTATCGACCAGCAGCTTGTGGGTCAGGTCGCGGCAAACATCCGCGGATGGCGCAAGCCCGAGCCGTATAAAGGCAAGGGTATCAAGTACAAAGGTGAGTATATCTTCCGCAAAGAAGGCAAGAAGAAGTAAGGAACGGATTGATGGCAAACAGCAAAAGACAACTGTTCCTCAAGCGCCGCATGCGCGTCCGGAACAAACTTCGCAAAGTGAACGCCGGGCGTATGCGCCTGTCGGTTCACCGCTCAAGCAAGAACATCAGCGCCCAGCTGATCGACGACGTCAACGGTGTGACGCTCGCCTCCGCATCCTCGCTCGAAAAGGGCTTAGGGATCATCGGCAAGAACAACGTCGAAGCGGCGACGAAAGTGGGCGCAGAGATCGCAGCGCGCGCGAAAAAGGCCGGTGTCACCGAAGCCTATTTCGACCGTGGCGGTTTCCTCTTTCATGGCAAGATCAAGGCTTTGGCCGATGCTGCCCGTGAAGGTGGTTTGAAAATCTAACGAATCGGGCCCTGCACCAGCGGGGCCCTTTTTGCAGGTGGTTCGCCACCTCGATGATCCGGGCGCATGTCGCGCACTAGGATCGGACAACCGGGCCCACGCGCCCACCCAAGGTAAGGAATAGCCAATATGGCAAGAGAGCAAGGTCGGGGTCGCAGAGACCGCGATGAAACACCCGAATTTCAAGATCGCCTCGTTGCGATCAACCGCGTATCCAAAACCGTAAAAGGTGGTAAGCGCTTTGGTTTCGCAGCCCTCGTGGTTGTCGGTGATCAAAAGGGCCGCGTCGGCTTTGGCAAAGGTAAGGCCAAGGAGGTCCCTGAGGCCATCCGCAAAGCCACCGAGCAAGCCAAGCGCCAGATGATCCGCGTTCAACTGCGCGAAGGTCGCACATTGCACCACGACATGACCGGTCGCCACGGCGCTGGTAAAGTCGTGCTGCGCACAGCCCCCGCTGGTACTGGTATCATCGCCGGTGGTCCAATGCGTGCCGTATTCGAGATGCTCGGCGTGCAGGACGTTGTGTCGAAGTCCATCGGCTCGGCCAACCCGTACAACATGATCCGCGCTACAATGGATGCCCTGTCAAAAGAGCAATCCCCACGGTCGGTTGCACAGCGTCGCGGCAAGAAAGTCGCCGACATTCTGCCCAAGCGTGATGATGCGCCTACTGACAGCAGCCAAGTCGCTGAGGAGGCCTAAACCATGGCAAAAACCATCGTCGTAAAACAGATCGGTTCGCCGATCCGTCGCCCCGCCAAACAGCGTGAAACGCTGAAAGGTCTGGGTCTGAACAAAATGCACCGCACACGCGAGCTGGAAGATACACCATCCGTACGCGGCATGGTCGACAGCATCCCGCACATGGTGAAGATCATCGAAGAAAAGGGCTAAGGGCAAGGGAAGCCCTGTTTTGACCGAAAAATGGAAACGCTGCGGAGAAATCCGTGGCGTTTTTTATCATCTGGCGTGCCGGTTCTTGCGGTGATGGCCTATCATCAGCGCTCGTTTCAAACCCGCCACTTGATCCCCGGCAAAGGTGGCCTTATACGCCAGAAATCGGCGTGATTTACGCCGAGTCATACGTAACGCCGCGTGCCCCATTTTCCGTCGCTGGACGGGGTCTTCCGGCAAAAGGAGAAGCGACATGTATAAGTTGAACGAACTGCACGACAATCCCGGTGCAACCAAGCGTCGCAAGCGCGTTGGCCGTGGTCCCGGCTCTGGCATGGGTAAAATGGGTGGCCGTGGTATTAAAGGTCAGAAATCCCGTTCGGGTGTGGCCATCAATGGCTACGAAGGCGGCCAGATGCCCCTCTACCAACGCCTGCCAAAGCGCGGTTTCAACCGTCACAATGCCAAAACATTCGCTGTTGTGAACCTCGGCCTGATCCAGAAATTCATCGACGCCGGCAAAATCGACATCAAGAAAGACCTTGATGAAGACGCCATCGTCGCCGCCGGCGTAACCCGTCGCAAAAAGGACGGTATTCGCGTGCTGGCCAAGGGCGAGCTGACATCGAAAATCACGCTGACAGTCACCGGTGCCTCGAAAGGCGCTGTAGAGGCTGTCGAAAAAGCGGGCGGAAAAGTCACCGTGACAACGCCACCAAAAGCAGCCGCGGCTGAGTAACGGCTTGTAGCGCGGCCTGTCCGCGCCTACATTCTGTTTCAAGTTCCACGCCGCCTGCCGGAACCCGGTCAGGCGGCGTTTGTCTATTATATATCAAGAGAGCGCGCGAGCATGGCATCAGCAGCAGAGCAAATGGCCTCCAACATGAGCTGGGGGGCCTTTGGTAAGGCCACTGAATTGCGGCAGCGCATTCTGTTTACCCTCGGCCTTTTGATCGTCTACCGGTTGGGAACCTTTATTCCCGTGCCGGGGATCGACGGAGTGGCCTTGCGCCAGTTTATGGACGAGGCGGCCGCTGGCATCGGTGGCATTCTGTCGATGTTTACCGGTGGTGCGCTGGGGCGGATGGGTATTTTTGCGCTCGGCATTATGCCCTACATTTCGGCGTCGATCATTGTGCAGCTCTTGGGGTCCATGTGGGAACCGCTCAAGAACCTTAAGAAAGAGGGCGAGCAGGGCCGCAAAAAACTGAACCAATACACCCGCTACGGTACAGTGGTGCTGGCGACGCTGCAGGCTTATGGCCTCGCGGCATCGCTTGTGACCGGTGGTCTTGCGACCAACCCTGATGCGTTTTTCTATGCCTCAACGATCATCACCCTTGTCGGCGGCACCATGTTGCTGATGTGGATTGGTGAGCAGATCACGGCGCGTGGCGTCGGCAATGGTATCTCGCTGATTATTTTTGTGGGCATCATTGCGGAAATCCCGGCAGCGATCGCGGCATTCCTGTCAACTGGTGTGCAAAGCGGCAGTGGCGGGCTGATCGTTGGCGTTATCTTGATGGTGATCGTGACCCTGACCTTCGTGGTCTTCATGGAGCGGTCATTGCGCAAGATTCACATCCAATATCCCAAGCGTCAGGTGGGCATGAAGGTCTATGACGGAGGGTCCAGTCATTTGCCGATCAAAGTGAACCCGGCGGGCGTGATCCCTGCGATCTTTGCCAGCGCATTGCTGCTGTTGCCAACGACGTTGAGCACATTCAACACAGGCACAAATGGCCCTGTGATGTCGACGCTGCTCGCTTATTTCGGTCCCGGCCAGCCGCTCTATCTTATATTCTTCACGGCGATGATCGTGTTCTTCACCTACTTTTACACCCGTGAAGTGGCGTTCAAGACCGAGGACGTGGCCGATAACCTGAAAAACCAGAACGGTTTTGTGCCCGGTATTCGCCCAGGCAAGCGGACGGCAGAATATCTGGATTATGTTGTGACGCGTATTCTGGTGCTTGGTTCGGGCTACCTCGCTTTGGTGTGTTTGTTGCCTGAAATCCTGCGCGCCCAATTGTCGGTGCCATTCTATTTTGGCGGCACATCGGTGTTGATCATCGTCAGCGTTGGGATGGATTTGATCCAGCAGGTTCAGTCGCATCTGTTGGCGCATCAATACGAAGGCCTGATCGAGAAATCACAACTGCGCGGCAAGCGCGGTGCAAAAGGCGGCAAAGGTCGCGCAAAGGGACCAGCACGGCGATGAACATTATTCTACTGGGACCGCCGGGGGCGGGTAAGGGGACCCAAGCTCAAAAGCTGGTCGAGAGCCGCAACATGGTTCAACTCAGCACGGGCGACATGCTCCGTGAGGCGAAGACCTCTGGCACCGAGATGGGCAAGATGGTTGCCGCAGTGATGGACCGGGGTGATCTGGTCACAGATGAGATCGTCATCGGCCTGATCCGTGAAAAGCTTGAAGCAGGCAGTGATCACGGCGGTTTCATTTTTGAC